>OZ241370.1:675833-1013750 GCA_965200665.1 Rhodopila sp.
GACGGTCAAGACGCTGTGCGACCTGAAGGACGGCCGCGGGCAGATCGACGACATCGACAACCTGGGCAACCGCCGGGTGCGTTCGGTGGGCGAGCTGATGGAGAATCAGTATCGCATCGGCCTGCTGCGGATGGAACGTGCCATCCGTGAGCGCATGGGATCCGTCGACATCGACACCGTGATGCCGCACGACCTGATCAATGCCAAGCCGGCGGCGGCGGCGGTGCGGGAATTCTTCGGGTCCAGCCAGTTGTCGCAGTTCATGGACCAGACCAACCCGCTGTCGGAAGTGACGCATAAGCGGCGCCTGTCCGCGCTTGGGCCAGGGGGTCTGACGCGTGAGCGTGCCGGGTTCGAGGTGCGCGACGTGCATCCGACGCATTATGGCCGCATCTGCCCGATCGAAACGCCGGAAGGCCCGAACATCGGCCTGATCAACTCGCTGGCGACTTATGCCAAGGTCAACAAGTACGGGTTCATCGAGACCCCTTACATGCTGGTCAAGGACGGGATCGTGCAGAAGGAGCCGCGCTACCTCTCCGCGATGGAGGAAGAGCGCCTGGTCGTGGCGCAGGCCGACGCACCGATGGATAATGGGGGAAAGTTCACCCAGGACCTGGTTTCGGTACGCAAGCAGGGCGACTTCCGGCTGGTGAAGCCGGAGGATGTGACCGCGATCGACGTATCGCCGAAGCAGTTGGTGTCGGTGGCCGCGGCGTTGATCCCGTTCCTGGAGAACGACGACGCGAACCGGGCGCTGATGGGCTCCAACATGCAGCGCCAGGCGGTGCCGCTGATCAGGGCGGATGCCCCGCTGGTGGGCACCGGGATGGAAGCGGCGGTGGCGCGCGACAGCGGTGCGACGATCGTGGCGCGCCGGCCGGGCATCGTCGACCAGATCGACGGTGCGCGCATCGTGGTGCGGGCGACGAACGAGGACGCGACAACCAAGGGCGTGGACATCTATCGCCTGCGGAAGTTCATGCGGTCCAACCAGTCCACCTGCATCAACCAGCGTCCGCTGGTGAAGGTCGGTGACCGGGTGTTCGAAGGCGATATCATTGCCGACGGGCCGTCGACGGAGCTGGGCGAACTGGCGCTGGGGCGCAACGTGCTGGTCGCGTTCATGCCGTGGAATGGCTACAACTTCGAAGACTCGATCCTGATCTCGGAGCGGATCGCGCGCGATGACGTGTTCACCTCGATCCATATCGAGGAGTTCGAGGTCATGGCCCGTGACACCAAGCTGGGCCAGGAGGAAATCACCCGTGATATTCCGAACGTGGGTGAAGAGGCGCTGAAGAACCTGGACGAAGCGGGCATCGTGTATATTGGTGCCGAGGTCAATCCGGGTGACATCCTGGTCGGCAAGGTGACGCCGAAGGGCGAGAGCCCGATGACCCCGGAAGAGAAGTTGCTTCGCGCCATCTTTGGCGAGAAGGCCTCGGACGTTCGGGACACCTCGCTGAAGCTGCCGCCGGGCGTGACCGGGACCATCGTCGATGTTCGCGTGTTCAGCCGCCGTGGTGTCGACAAGGACGAGCGTGCCATGGCGATCGAACGGGCGGAGATCGAACGCCTGGCGAAGGATCGTGACGACGAGAAGGCGATCCAGGAGCGGTCGTTCCTGAACCGGCTGCGTGAGAAACTGCTGGGGCACAAGGCGTCCGGTGGGTTCAAGGGCATCAAGGCGGGAACCGAGATCGACGAGGCGGTGCTGGCGGAGCATCCGCGTGGTTCATGGCGCCATATCGGCGTGCAGGACGACGCGGTTATGGCCGACATCGAGACCCTGAAGCGGGAATACGATGCCGCCGTCGGGCGCCTGCAGGCTCGGTTCGACAGCAAGGTGGAGAAGCTGCAGCGCGGTGACGAACTGCCGCCCGGCGTGATGAAGATGGTCAAGGTCTTCATCGCGGTGAAGCGGAAGCTGCAGCCGGGCGACAAGATGGCCGGCCGCCATGGCAACAAGGGTGTCGTGTCGCGCGTCGTTCCGGTCGAGGACATGCCGTTCCTGGAGGACGGGACCTCGGTCGACCTGGTGCTGAATCCGCTGGGCGTGCCGTCACGCATGAATGTCGGGCAGATCCTGGAGACGCATCTGGGCTGGGCCTGCGCCAACCTCGGCAAGCAGATCGGGGAGCTGGTGGAGGAATACCGCCGCACCGGGGCGCAGCGTGATGCGCTGCTGGAGATGCTGAAGGAGATCTACGGCGACGCGGTCTATGGCGAGCAGATCGCCACCTTGGACACGGCGCAGTTGATCGAGATGTGCGAGAACCTGAAGAAGGGCATCCCGATCGCGACGCCGGTGTTCGACGGCGCCCGCATGGCCGATATCGAGGGCATGCTGACGCGGGCCGGCCTGCAGACCTCCGGGCAGGTGGTGCTGACCGACGGGCGGACTGGTGAGACCTTCGAGCGCAAGGTGACGGTCGGGTATATCTATATGCTCAAGCTGCACCACCTGGTGGACGACAAGATCCATGCGCGGTCCATCGGGCCTTACTCGCTGGTTACCCAGCAGCCGTTGGGTGGCAAGGCACAGTTCGGTGGCCAGCGCTTCGGCGAGATGGAGGTGTGGGCGCTGGAGGCCTACGGTGCGGCCTACACGTTGCAGGAGATGTTGACGGTGAAGTCGGACGACGTGTCCGGCCGGACCAAGGTCTACGAAGCGATCGTGCGCGAGCAGGACAACTTCGAGGCCGGCATTCCGGAAAGCTTCAACGTGCTGGTGAAGGAACTGAAGAGCCTTGGGCTGAACGTGGACTTGGATAACCGGGCGGCTTGATTGACGCACGCCTCGTCATGGCCGGTGCAGGCCGGCCATCCACGCCGCGCGGTGCAGACGCCGTTGCGCGTGTGGGTGGCCGGACCGAGTCCCGTTATGACAAGGAATGGACTGACGACCTGATGAACCCGCCGTTGAGAAGGGTATCAAACGCATGAACGAGTTAATGAAGATCCTTGGCCAGACCGGCCAGGCGATGACTTTCGACCAGATCAAGATCCAGATCGCCAGCCCGGAGCAGATCCGCTCCTGGTCGTATGGCGAGATCAAGAAGCCCGAGACAATCAACTACCGGACATTCAAGCCGGAGCGTGACGGCCTGTTCTGCGCCCGCATCTTTGGCCCGATCAAGGACTACGAGTGCCTGTGCGGCAAGTACAAGCGCATGAAGTTCCGTGGCATCATCTGCGAGAAGTGCGGCGTCGAGGTGACCTTGGCGAAGGTGCGCCGGGAGCGGATGGGGCATATCGAGCTCGCGTCCCCGGTCGCGCATATCTGGTTCCTGAAGTCGCTGCCCAGCCGGATCGGCCTGATGGTCGACCTGACGCTGAAGGAGCTGGAGAAGATCCTGTACTTCGAGAGCTATGTGGTGCTGGAGCCCGGCACGACTGACCTCAAGATGCTGCAGCTGCTGACCGAAGACCAGTTGCTGTCCAAGCAGGACGAGTTCGGCGACGACCAGTTCGAGGTCGGGATTGGCGCCGAGGCGATCAAGAAGGTGCTGAACCGCATCGACACCGATGCGGAGAAGGTCAAGCTGCGCGCCGACCTGAAGGAGACGTCGTCGGAGGCCAAGCGCAAGAAGCTGGTGAAGCGGCTGAAGCTGATCGAGGCGTTCGGTGAGTCGGGCTGCCGGCCGGACTGGATGATCCTGGATGTGGTTCCGGTCATTCCGCCGGAACTGCGGCCGCTGGTGCCGCTGGATGGCGGCCGGTTTGCCACGTCGGACCTGAACGACCTGTATCGCCGGGTGATCAATCGCAACAACCGCCTGAAGCGGCTGATCGAGCTGCGCGCGCCGGACATTATCGTGCGCAACGAGAAGCGCATGCTGCAGGAAAGCGTCGATGCGCTGTTCGACAACGGGCGTCGCGGACGGGCGATCACCGGGGCCAACAAGCGGCCGCTGAAGTCGCTGTCAGACATGCTGAAAGGCAAGCAGGGCCGGTTCCGGCAGAACCTGCTGGGCAAGCGGGTCGACTACTCCGGCCGCTCGGTCATCGTGGTAGGTCCGGAGCTGAAGCTGCAGCAGTGCGGTCTGCCGAAGAAGATGGCGCTGGAGCTGTTCAAGCCGTTCATCTACTCGAAGCTGGAAAAGTATGGCCACGCCACGACCATCAAGGCGGCCAAGCGGATGGTCGAGAAGGAGCGGCCGGAGGTTTGGGACATCCTGGAAGAGGTGATCCGCGAGCATCCGGTGATGCTGAACCGAGCGCCGACCTTGCATCGCCTTGGGATCCAGGCGTTCGAGCCGGTGCTGATCGAAGGCAAGGCAATTCAGCTTCACCCGCTGGTCTGCACAGCCTTTAACGCCGACTTCGACGGCGACCAGATGGCGGTGCACGTGCCGCTGTCGCTGGAGGCTCAGCTTGAAGGCCGCGTGCTGATGATGTCGACGAACAACATCCTCAGCCCGGCTAACGGCAAGCCGATCATCGTGCCGTCGCAGGACATTGTGCTGGGTATCTACTACCTGTCGCTGGAAACAGCGCTGTTCAAGGATACCCCGGACAACGACGCCCCGGCTTTCGGCCGCATCGGGGAGATCGAGCATGCGCTGTTCTCCAAGCGGGTCACGCTGCACGACAAGATCCGGGCGCGGTATGAGACGGTGGACGCGGGTGGCAACGCGATCAAGCCGGTGGTGGTGACGACGCCGGGCCGGATGATGATCGCGCAGATCCTGCCGAAGCATCCGGATGTGCCGTTCAGCCTGATCAACCGCCAGTTGACCAAGAAGAACGTCTCCGATGTGATCGACATGGTGTATCGCCATTGCGGCCAGAAGGAGTGCGTGATCTTCGCCGACCGGCTGATGGGGCTTGGGTTTGCCCAGGCGGCGAAGGCGGGGATTTCGTTCGGCAAGGACGACCTGATCATTCCGGAAAGCAAGGGCCGCCTGATCTCGACCACGCAGGCCGAGGTGAAGGAGTTCGAGCAGCAGTACCAGGATGGCCTGATCACTGCCGGCGAGCGCTACAACAAGGTGGTCGATGCCTGGTCGCGCTGCACCGATGAGGTTGCCAGCGCGATGATGAAGGAGATCAGCAAGCAGGAGAAAGGCGTCCCCACCAACAGCGTGTGGATGATGTCGCACTCCGGCGCGCGTGGGTCGCCGGCGCAGATGCGCCAGTTGGCCGGTATGCGCGGGCTGATGGCCAAGCCGTCGGGTGAGATCATCGAGCAGCCGATCATCGCCAACTTCAAGGAAGGCCTGACGGTTCTGGAATACTTCAACTCCACCCACGGCGCCCGCAAGGGGCTGGCGGACACGGCGTTGAAGACCGCGAACTCCGGTTATCTCACGCGGCGTTTGGTCGACGTGGCGCAGGATTGCATCATTGTCGAGGAAGACTGCGGCACCGAACGCGGCCTGACCGTGCGTGCGGTGATGGACGGCGGTGAGGTGGTGTCGTCGCTGTCGGAGCGGACCCTGGGGCGGACCACGGCCGAAGACGTGCTGGACCCGGCGACCGGCAAGGTGCTGTTGCACAACAACACGCTGATCGAGGAACCGGAGGCCGAGATGCTGGAGCAGGCCGGCGTCGAGGCGGTGAAAATCCGCTCCGTGCTGACCTGCGAGTCGCATATCGGGGTTTGCGGGCACTGCTATGGGCGCGATCTGGCCCGTGGCACGCCGGTGAACATCGGTGAGGCGGTTGGTGTCATCGCGGCGCAGTCGATCGGCGAGCCGGGCACGCAGTTGACGATGCGCACCTTCCACATCGGTGGGGCGGCGCAGCGCGGGGCGGAAACGTCCAGCGTCGAGGCGTCGCATGAAGGCACGATCACCGTGCGCAACCGCAACGTGATCGCCAACAGCACCGGTGCGCTGGTGGTCATGTCGCGTAACTGCGAGATCGTGCTGGTGGACGACAAGGGCCGCGAGCGTGCGCGGTTCCGCGTGCCGTATGGGGCGCGGTTGCTGGCCGAGGAGAACCAGGTTGTCAAACGCGGTGACAAGCTGGCTGATTGGGATCCGTTCACCCTGCCTATCATCACCGAGCGTGCCGGTAAGGTCGAGTACATCGACCTGATCGAAAGCATCACGCTGATGGAGCGGATGGACGAGGTCACGGGCCTGACCTCGAAGGTCGTCGTCGACTACAAGCAAGGGTCAAAGAGCGTCGACCTGCGTCCCCGCCTGCAGTTGAAGGACGAAAAGAACGAGGTCATCCGGCTGGAGAATAACACCGACGCGCGTTACTTCCTGGCGCCGGACTCGATCCTGTCGGTCGACAACGGGGCTGTCGTGCAGGCCGGCGACGTCATCGCGCGTATCCCGCGCGAGGGCAGCAAGACGCGCGACATCACCGGCGGTCTGCCGCGCGTGGCCGAGTTGTTCGAGGCACGGCGGCCGAAGGATCACGCGGTTATCGCCGAGTGCGACGGGCGGGTGGAATTCGGCAAGGACTACAAGGCCAAGCGCCGCATCATCGTGAAGAACGATGAGACCGGCGAGGAGACCGAGTACCTGATCCAGAAGGGCAAGCACGTGTCGGTGCAGGAGGGTGACTTCGTCCGCCGGGGCGACCCGCTGGTCGATGGCCCGCGCGTGCCGCACGACATCCTGAAGGTGCTGGGTGTGGAGGCGCTGTCCGACTACCTGGTGAACGAAATCCAGGACGTCTACCGACTGCAGGGCGTGAAGATCAATGACAAGCACATCGAGGTCATTGTTCGGCAGATGCTGCAGAAGGTGGAGATCATGGATCCGGGCGACACCACCTTCCTGACCGGGGAGACGGTGGACCGCACGGAGTTCGACCAGATCAACAACAAGCTGCTGAAGGACGAGCGTCCGGCGCATGCGATGCCGGTGCTGCAGGGCATCACCAAGGCTTCGTTGCAGACCAACAGCTTCATCAGCGCGGCCTCTTTCCAGGAGACCACGCGGGTGCTGACGGAGGCTGCGACGGCCGGCAAGACCGACAGCCTGATGGGGCTGAAGGAGAACGTGATCGTCGGGCGGTTGATCCCGGCGGGCACGGGCGCGGTGATGAACCGGCTGCGGGCGGTGGCGGCCGGGCGCGATCAGCGCACGCTGTGGAACGAGACGGCGCGTTTGACGGAAGACGCCGCGGAATAGTCTTCCCGTTTTGGCTGGGGCTGAGGGGCTGGTGGTGCGAAAGTGCCACCGGCCTTTGCCTTTGGCGGCCACCAGCTCCGGCAAACTTTGGCGGGTGCTTCCGCCCGGTGTTGCCTACGCCGTCAGCAATGGCCGCCGCACCGCCTCCGGATCGCCCTTGATCGCCCGCAGCAGCGGTCGAGCCGGGCGGCTTGGCCGTTTGGCGCCGCGCTCCCAATCCTGCACCGTCCGGATACCGAATTCATAAGCCGCGGCGAATTGCGCCTGCGTCATACCGGCCGCCTGGCGGATCGCCAGCATCGTGGTTTGTTGGGCCGGTCGCGGCAGGCCGTTTGCATCGCGCCTCGCACCCGGTAAGCTGGTTCGATGGCCTCCGCTTCCATTACCGACCCCGCGACTGACCCCTCGGTCGCTGACTTGATCGCCGCTCGCCCGGCGTTGCGTTACGACGCGATGGATGGGTTGCTGCTGGACGGCGTTGCGCTTAATGGCATTGCCGATGTCGTCGGCACGCCGACCTGGGTCTATTCGGCGGCCACGATGCGCACGCGGTTGCAGGCGCTGGCTGCTGCAATGGCCGAGGCCGGCCTCGATACCCACATCCACTATGCGGTCAAGGCCAACGATTCCCGGGCGGTGCTGGCGCTGCTGGGGGCGGAGGGTGCGGGGGCCGACGTGGTCAGCGGTGGCGAGTTGCTGAAGGCGCGCAGAGCCGGCATCGCGGCCAGTCGCATCGTGTATTCCGGGGTCGGGAAGTCGATGGGCGAACTCCGGCTCGCGCTGCAGGAGGAGATCGGCCAGATCAACGTCGAAAGTGCCGAGGAACTGGCGATGCTGTCGGCGGTCGCGACCGAGATGGGGCGCACGGCGCGCGTTGCCCTGCGGGTCAACCCCGATGTCGACGCCGGCACCAACGACAAGATCAGCACCGGCCGGGCGACGGACAAGTTTGGGATTCCGTATGCCGATGCGGGCGCACTCTACGCCCATGCCGCCGGCCTGCCGGGGATCCAGCCTGTCGGGCTTGCGGTTCATATCGGCAGCCAGATCCTGTCGCTTGGTCCGTATCGCGACGCATTCACGCGCATTGCCGGGCTTGTCCAGGACCTGCGCCGAGCGGGCCTGAAAGTGGAGGCCGTCGATTGCGGGGGCGGCCTGGGCATCGCCTATCGCAACGAGCCGGCGCCGTCGCCGGCCGGGCTGGCGGCGGCGATGAAGGGGGCGTTTCATAACCTCGATGTCCGTCTGGCGATGGAGCCTGGCCGCTGGCTGGTCGGACCCGCGGGATTATTGCTGGCCTCGGTGGTTCTGGTGAAGCAGACCGCCCATGAGCCGTTCGTTGTGCTGGATGCGGCGATGAACGACCTTGTCCGGCCGTCGATGTATGATGCGTGGCATGGCATCGTGCCGGTGTCCGCCACTGATGCGATAGGGGTTGCGCGCCCATCGAGCGTTGTCGGCCCGGTCTGCGAAACCGGTGATACGTTTGCCCGCAGCCGCGCGCTGCCGCCGCTGCGCGCCGATGCGCGGGTAGCGATCCTTGATGCCGGGGCCTATGGGGCGGTCATGAGTTCGACCTACAACGCGCGGCCGCTGGCGGCTGAGGTCTGGGTCGACGGGGATCGCTGGTCGGTGATCCGCGACCGGCAGCCGATCGAGGCGCTTTGGGAAGGTGAACGGCTTCCTGGGTAGCAAGTACGGCGGCCGCGCGCAGCCAAGTGGCGACAGCGCCGACTATTCGACCGTCAGGTGTTGGATGGCCTGGCCGGTTTCGGCGACGATCATTTCGGCGACCAGGCGGCGGTGGCAGGTGGTGTGGTCACGCTCGAAGCAGAGCAGGCAGGCTTTGCGGACACGCACCAGCCCCTTGGCCTGGGCCAGTTCCGCCTGGGCGCGGTCGGACGTCATGTGTTCGCTGAAGATGACCTCCATGCGCTCCGGATGGCCGGCCCGTACGGCATCCCGGCCGGGCTTCGGCGTGCCAAGCCCCTGCAGATGGAGATAGGCGATATCGGCTTCGTCCAGTGCGGCTGCCAGCTGGCGTTTGGAAAAGCCCGGCTTGCGCGACCGCGCCACCGCCCGCACGTCGACCAGCAGTGCCACCTCGGCGTCCCGGAGCACCGCGACGACCTGGTCGACCGTGGTGCCCTCATAGCCGATGGTGGCGAGGTCCGGCATCAGCCGTGGGCCAGCCAGTCCTCGATCAGCCGCCGTGCGATGCTGTCGGCACGTGGCAACGCGAAGCCGTGCTGGTCACAGTTGCGCATTTCGTCGCGGCTGAACCAGCGGGCGTCCTTCAGTTCCACCGGGTCTATGGTGATTTCCTCAGTCAGGGCTTCGGCGTAGAAACCAAGCATGATGTTGCCGGGAAACGGCCACGGCTGGCTGGAGTGATAGTGGACGTCGCCGACGACGATAGCGGATTCCTCCAGGACTTCGCGCCGCACCGCCTCTTCCAGCGTTTCGCCGGGTTCGACGAATCCGGCGAGGGTTGAATACATCGTGGCCCGCGGAAAGCGCGTCGAGTGGCCCAGCAGGGCGCGGTCGCCGCGATGGACCAGCATGATCACCGCAGGGTCGGTGCGCGGGAAATGCTGGGTGTTGCACACGGTACACTGCATCACGTGGCCGGCGCTTTTGACCTCACAGACATTGCCGCACACGCCGCAGAATTTGTGCCGCTGGCGCCAGTGCAGCAGGCCGCGGGCGTGTGCCAGGACGGACGCTTCGGGCCGTGGGACGCCCCACCCCACGGAGCGCAGATCGACGAAGCTGCCCAGCGATTCGGGCAGCAGCGGCACCGGGTCCTCGGTTGAGGAGATGTCCAGCGCGAACACGGCCCGGTCGTCCAGGATGCCCAGGAACGCCCAGGCGCCATCGGTTTCCATGCGCAGCGTGTGGGCCATCTCGCCGGAGATGTAGACGGCTTCAGGGCCGTCCTGGCCGGTGCTGCGCACCAGGTTCCTGGTCCGCCAGACCGGGACGAACAGCGTTTCCGGGTCCTTCAGCCTGTCGGCGATCCAATCCGCGTCCTCCCGCCGCAGGGCGATGCGGTCCAGCGGGCTCGACGAATAGACGTTGGGACGGCTGGCCAGGATCAGGGTCACGGGGCGGGTTCCGAAAGCTAAGCGGTTGCAACAAGGTTGGCGGAGGTTTGTGGCCCCCGCCGTTCGGGTCAGACCGGATCCCAGCCGAACACTTCGCCGGAGCGGTCGAGCGGCATGAAAGCCGCCTTCATCGCCGGAATGCAATGGTCGGCAATTGTCTCCGGTGTCCAGCCGCCTTCACGGTGGACGATGCGGGAGGGACGGGGCGAGCTGAACAGGATCATCTCATTCATCCGGCAGCCGAATACCTGGCCGGTGACGCCCTTGGAGGCATCGGAGGAGAGGTAGACCGCCATCGGAGCATTTTTGTCCGGCGTCATCTGCTGGATCTTGGCGACGCGCGCCTGCTGTTCCGGCGTGGTGGCGGGGATGGAGCTGGTCATCCGGCTCCAGGCGAAGGGGGCGATGCAGTTGGAGCGGACGTTGTAACGCTGCATGTCGAGCGCGATCGATTTCGACAGCGCGGTCATGCCCAGCTTGGCGGCGGCGTAGTTGGCCTGGCCGAAATTGCCGATCAGGCCGGAGGTGCTGCTCATGTGCACGAAGGTGCCGCTCTCCTGCTTGCGGTAGTGTTCGGCCGCGGCGCGCGAGACGAAGAACGAGCCGTTCAGGTGGACGGCGATGACGGACAGCCAGTCGTCCTCGGTCATCTTGTGGAAGATCACGTCGCGCAGGATGCCGGCGTTGTTCACCACGGCGTCGACACGGCCGAAATGGTCAAGTGCGGCCTGGATGATCTTCTGGGCCGAACCCCAGGCGGCGACGGATTCGGTGCAGATTTCCGCCGCGCCGCCCTTCTGTTCGATCAGTTGCTTGGTCTGTTCGGCCGGGCTGGCCGAACCGCCTTCACCGGTGAGGGACGCGCCGATATCGGCGACGATCACCTTGGCACCGGCGGCGGCCATCATCAGGGCGATTTCGCGCCCGATTCCGCCGCCGGCCCCGGTGACCACCGCGACCTTGCCGTCCATCATTCCTGGCATCGTGCTACTCCTGAGTATGATTCGGCCGGACCCTAGGCGGATCGGGAGGGATTGTGAACCCATGCGGCCGGGCCGGGATGAAATCCAGGACCCGTAATGGTTCCGAAACACCACCGTATGGGTTGCGGCCCATGGGGCCTGCGTCTGCGGCGCTGATGTTTCGGCTTACCTGCGCTGCATTTGGCCGTGGTTCCCGCGACCTTACGAAATCCACACTGGACGTTGGCCTGCCGCTTCGGCGACAACGACGACAATCCACTTTACTCGCATTACACCGGCTGTTGTGTTGTATAACGGGCCCACGACACGCAGCGGCGACGCCTGCCGCCCGAAGGGACAGAAAGCATGAATTTCCGCGCTCGGCATTGGCGCTATGGCTTGTTGATCGGCACCGCCTTTGTGGCCGGCGCCGCGCTTGGTCCCGCGCTTCCGGGCCTGGGCAGCGCGTTCGCCCAGGACAGCAGCCGCACCGACATGTACCAGATGCTGAAGGTGTTCGGCGACGTGATGCAGCGGGTGCGTGCGGAGTATGTCGATCCGGTCGACGACAAGGACCTGATCGAGAATGCCATCAACGGCGCGCTGACCGGTCTCGATCCGCACAGCTCCTACATGAACGCGAAGGCGTTCAAGGACATGCAGATCCAGACCAAGGGGGAGTTTGGCGGGCTTGGGATCGAGGTCAGCGAGGAAAAGGGCATCATCAAGGTCGTTTCCCCGATCGATGACACGCCGGCCGCCCGTGCCGGGATCAAGCCTGGCGACATCATCACTGCGCTGAATGGCAAGAGCCTGATCGGGATGTCGCTGAACGATGCCGTCGACAAGATGCGCGGGCCGCCGAATTCGAAGATCACGCTGACCTTGAAGCGCCAGGACGTCGACAAGCCGGTTGAGGTTGCGCTGATCCGCGAGACCATCAAGATCCAGGTGGTGAAGACCCGCATGGAGCCGAACGACATCGGCTATGTGCGTCTGACGCAGTTCACCGAACAGGCCGATGCCGGCATCAAGGCGGCGGTCAAGGCCTTGCGGGACAAGAATGGCGGCAAGCTGCGCGGCCTGGTGCTGGACCTGCGCAATAACCCCGGCGGGCTGTTGGACCAGGCGGTTTCGGTGTCGTCCGACTTCATCGACCAGGGCGAGATCGTGTCCACCCGGGCACGGCACCCGGAGGACAGCCAGCGCTGGGATGCCAAGGGCGATGACATCCTGAAGGGTGCGCCGCTGGTTGTGCTGATCAACGGCGGGTCCGCTTCGGCGTCCGAAATCGTATCCGGGGCGCTGCAGGACCACCGGCGGGCGATCCTGCTGGGGACACGAAGCTTTGGGAAAGGATCGGTGCAGACCGTCATCCCGCTGCCCGGCAACGGCGCCATGCGGCTGACCACGGCGCGGTATTACACCCCGTCCGGCCGGTCGATCCAAGCGCTGGGGATTACGCCGGACGTTCCGGTGCGGGAGTCCCGCGATGAGCGTGCGAGCTTCGGCGGCGAACATGAGGCCGATTACAACAAGGTGCTGACCAACCAGGGCGGCACCGGACCGCAGGCTGTGCCGCCGCGCAACGACCTGCCGCCGATCGCCAAGCAGATACCTGACAAGCCGCCGGAGGGTTTCCCGAAGTTCGATCCGACCAAACCGGACGACACGGACTTCCAGCTACAGCAGGGATTGGTTCTGGTGCAGGCCATGGCGGCGCAGAAGAGCGCGTCGGCCAACTGACCTGAGCGCCGGTGGCGGGTTCGTTCCTCCCGGCGCGCCGGATCGGCAGATACCTGTCCGGGTGGCAGGGTCTGGTGCGCTTCTGGGCTGGGCTGCTGCTGCTGCTGATGATCGGCGGGGCCGTCCTGCAGGTGCTGGGACCTCCTTCGGCGGTCGTCGGGAGCGGGGCTGAGCGAAAGGTGGCGGTGGGTGCCCACACAGAGCCGGTTCCTGCCCAGCAGGCGGTTCGGGTTCGGCCGCAGGAGGCGGGCAAGCCTGGTGCGCCGCCGCTTCGCCCGGGGCGTGACACGCCAGGCCCGATCGCCGACCCCGAGCCCGCGCTGCTGGAGCCGCTGGCCGCCGATCCCAAGCTGATGCTGCCGCGCATTTCGATCGACGGCAGGGTGCCGATGCGGGTGTATGCCAGTGGTTTCGATCCCTCCAGCCTGCGGCCTCGCGTCGGTATCCTGATCGCCGGGGTCGGCATGAGTGAGCTGGACAGTCTTGCCGCGATCAAGAAGCTGCCGGCCGGCATCACCTTTGCCATCACCCCGTCGGGGGCTGACCTGGGGCGCCTGCTGGCTGCCGCGCGGGCGAACGAACACGAATACCTGCTGTCGGTGCCGATGGAGCCGCTTGGCTACCCGGTGAACGATCCGGACGATCGCTCCGCGCTGATGACGGCGGTGGCGCCTTCCGACAACATGGCGCGGCTTTACACGATACTTGGGCGGTTGACCGGCTACGCCGGGGTCACCAACGTTCTCGGATCGATGCGGGGGGAGCGGCTGGCGGGTGTCGTCGATCAGTTCGAACCGGTCCTGGAGGAAGTGGCGAACCGCGGGTTGTTCTTCCTGGACGGGCGGATCGGCCAGAAGCCGTTGCCGCGCGCCTGGAACCGGTCAGCCGACGTGGTCCTGGATGACGAACCGCTCGACGCGGCGGCACTGGATCAACGGCTGGACGGGTTGTCCCGGCTGGCGTTGGACAAGGGATCCGCGGTGGGGATCGTGTCCGCGCCGCGGCCGGTGACGGTGGACCGGATCGCTGCATGGGCAAATACACTGGCGGCGAAGGGGCTGGCGCTGGCACCTGCGAGCGCGATGATGCTGCCTCCGGCCAAACAGGATAACGGAAAATGACGGATCTGCCATATCGCCCGAATGTGGGTGCCGTGCTGTTCAATCGCGACGGCCTGGTGTTTGTCGCCCGTCGCGCCGACATGGCGAATGCGGAAGGGCCGGCCGGGGGCTGGCAATTGCCGCAGGGCGGAATTGATGAAGGCGAGGACCCCGGCGTTGCGATCTTCCGCGAACTGGAGGAGGAGATCGGCACGCGCAAGGCGACCGTGATCGGCGAGCATCCCGACTGGCTGTGCTATGATTTGCCGCCCGACCTGCTGGGGATCGCCTGGCGTGGCCGCTACCGGGGGCAGCGTCAGCGCTGGTTCGCGATGCGCTTTACCGGGGACGACGGCGACATCCGCCTCGACCTTGATCCGCACCCGGAATTCGATGCCTGGCGCTGGGTGGAGCTGGCCGAGCTGCCGGCGCTCGCAGTGCCGTTCAAGCGGGAAATATACGATATCCTGACAGCCTCATTCGCGCGCTTCGCCACGCCGGGATAGGATGTTGGGCGGCTTATTGCCGGCCGTCCAGATGCTTCAGCAGGGCAACGGCGCCCGGCAGTTCGTCGCGGCGCGCGCGCAGGAGTTTTTCGCCGCCGACGGCATAGACGGCCACGGCGGACAGGATGTCGCGCAGGCGGTCGGGGGCGGCGGCGTCGAACGGCAGAACGCAGCCGCCGGTGCGTTTGGCGAAATCCCAGAACAGTTCGGCGTCCCGGCGCGCGGCCGGATCGGCGGTGTCGTGCAGAACGATGAGGCGGGTGCCCTGCGCGCCCATGGCATCGGCGATCCGGCGGCCGCGCGTGAGGTCTTCCTCAAACACGTCGCCGATATAGATCACCACCCGCACGGCCGGATGCTTCAGGCTGGCTGAGAGGATCGGCAGCAGGCGGGTGGTGCCGGCCACGCATGACACGCCGGCGGCGCGGTCACGCAAGGTGTTGGCGTTGCCGGTGAATGCGGTGAAGGTGTGCACGTGGGAGCCGCCGTGCACGGCCAGGGCGACGTCGAGCGCGCCCGGCAGTGCCTTCACCAGGACGTCCGTCACCTGGCGTGCGGCGGCCCAGGCGGGTTCACGCGAGGCTGTGGCATCGACCGCGAAGATCAGGCGCGGGCGGGTCGGCGCCGCGGTATCAGCTGGCGGTGCGGCGTTGGTGAGCGTGGGCAGTGCGCCCGCCGCGGCAGTCACGGCGGTGGCTGCGATGACGCGCAGTCGGGCGAGCATGCCGCCGCCGCGCGCGGGCGGCGAGGTGGATGGTGCGTCGTCGGGAATCAGGACGAAATTCGGCTTGTCGGGCATGGCCGCCTCCGATGACCGTGTCCACCTGCAGGTGGCGTCGGCCTGCGCCGATTTCTACCGGGGTACGGAGTGGGCGGGCACGCGGTGGGCGGATGCAGGGGGTGGCGCCGTTGGTCATTGGGGGTCATGACGCAGCGGCGCTCGGGGTGGGCATGCGGGTGGGCGGGGGCGATGGTGCCCGTTACTGGCGTGGCCGCAGAATGCTGCCGGGCGGGGCGCCTGCGAGTTTTTCGGCGCGCTGGAACTCGATGGCCAGGGTGTTTCGATCCGGCCCGGCCGGGCCGCAGACGACACTCCGGTCGAGCTGGTCGCGGGCGTGGCGCGCGGCGTTCTTCCACGGCCGGTCGTCGGTCATCGGTCCTTCGACGGCGAAGAACCCCTGATCGTGGTCGGCGACGATGAGGAAGAAAGGCGCGGGCTGTTCTGTCATGAGTCGCCTGGGTTAAGCCGATATTTGCATGGCAAGGCCCCCGGCTGTGCGGTGCGACGGTTACTCGGCGAGCACCGGTGCGGGGGCGACGAACGGCTTTAGCACAATCGACAATACGATCGATACGACCACATTGGCGATCAGCGCCCAGAGCGCGATGTAGCCGGGGATGCTGGTGCCGGCAACCGTCAGGGTGAAGACCGCTGCCTTGAAGGACGTCGTGGAGGCCATCCAGGTGCCGACACAAGTTCCCACGGCCCAACCGCCCAGCAGGGCCCAGCCGTTCAGCATGCGCATGTAAAGGCCGAGGATCACCGACGGCAGCACCTGGATGATCCAGAGGCCGCCCAGCAACTGGAACTGCAGGGCGTAGGGGACGGGCACGAAGACGATGAACACCAGGGCGCCCACCTTCACCAGCAGCGAGGCAATCTTGGCGACAGTGGATTCCTGGACGTTGGTCGCGTCCGGGCGGATAAAACCGCGGTAGATGGTGCGGCTGACGATGTTGGCGCAGGCGATCGACATGATCGCGGAGGGCACCAGGGCGCCGATGGCGATGGCGGCGAAGGCCACGCCGGCGAACCAGCCGGGAAACACCGCCAGGATCAGGGCGGGCACGGCGAAGTTGTTGCCGTAGCGCTTGAAGCCGTCGGCGTAGGCGGGGTCGGCGCCGACATGCAGGGCGACGGCCATGAAGCCCAGCAGCGCCAGCAGGCCCAGCACCAGTGAATAGGCCGGCAGCAGCGCGGCATTACGGCGGATCGCGCCGGGGCTGGAACTGCTGAGGATCGCGGTCAACGAGTGCGGATACAGAAACAGCGCCAGGGCTGACCCGAGGGCAAGGGTCGCGTATGTGCTGTAGGCGCCGTAGGTGTCGCCAACGGGGGCGGCCAGGGTCAGTTTCGCGGCAGGAACCGCGGAGAAGACCGGGCCGAACCCGCCCAGCATGAGCGGCACGGCGATCATCACGGCGATCACCGTCAGGTAGATCAGCAGGTCCTTCACCACGGCGATCATTGCCGGGGCCCGCAGGCCGGAGGTGTAGGTGAATGCCGCCAGGATGACGAAGGCGATGATCAGCGGGACGTCGCCGATCAGGCCGTCGCCCGATACGCCCATCGCGCCAATCACCACCTGCATGCCGACGAGCTGCAGCGCGATATAGGGCATGGTGGCCACGATGCCGGTGATGCCGACGGCCAGCGCCAGCCATTTGTTGCCGTAGCGGCCGAGCACGACGTCCGAGGATGTGACGTAGCCATGCCTGTGGGCGAGGGTCCAGAGCCGGGGGAAGACCAGGTAGAGCAGCGGGTAGATCAGGATGGTGTATGGCACGGCGAAGAAGCCGAGGGCGCCGGCGCCGTAGACCAGGGCGGGAACGGCGATGAAGGTGTAGGCGGTGTAGAGGTCTCCGCCGAGCAGGAACCAAGTGACGACGGTGCCGAAACGGCGGCCGCCGAGGCCCCATTCGTGCAGCTGGGTCAGGTCGCCGGCACGCCAGCGCGCAGCCCAGAAGCCAATGAAGGTGACGAACAGGAACAGCAGGATGAAGACGGTGAGCGCGGGTCCGTTCATGGCGGCGTCCTCAATGTTCGGCTTTGTAGATGACACCAGCGATGGCCGCGCCGAGCAGAACCCACAGGAGTTGGTACCAGTAGTAGAACGGGAAGCCGAACAGTGAGGGCTCGATACGGTTATACGATGAGACCCACAGCATCGCGATGAACGGCAGAACGAACAGGATGCGCAGCCAGTGCCGCTTCGGTTGTTTGGCGGTCAGGTTCGCCGCAGACTGGTCGGCCATGGACACGGTTCCTTTTCCACCGCATGTTCCGCGGTGTTCGATGCAAATGCGATTCGGCGCTTGAACCAGATATACCGTTGCGCGTCAAATAGTTCGGTTACCTTGCCGCGAACGACGGCACCGCGCCAGCACGATTTCAGACTTCGACTTCGACGCAAACCGGGACATGATCGGACCCGCGCGGCCAGTCGCGGGCGTCACGCAGGATGGTCTGGCTGAGCAGTCCGGCCTCCAGATCGGGGGTCACCCAGATATGGTCCAGCCGCCGGCCGCGGTCGGAGGCCCGCCAGTCCTGGTTGCGATATGACCACCAGGAATAGAGCTTCTGGTCAGTTGGCACGAAATGGCGCACCGCGTCGACGAATCCGGCCTGCAGCCAGGCGTCCAGCCCCTCGGTTTCCGGGGGGGTGTGGCTGATTACATCGAGCAGTTGGCGGTGACTCCAGACATCGTTTTCCAGCGGCGCGATATTGAGGTCGCCGACCAGGATGCTGCGGCCGAGGTTGGGCCGCGCGGCGAACCACAGGCGGGCTTCGGCGATGAAATCGAGCTTGTGGCCGTATTTCGGGTTCTGCGTGCGGTCCGGGATGTCGCCCCCTGCCGGCACGTAGAAATTATGCAGCTCGACCGGTCCGCCAGGTGTCTGCAGCGCTGCCGCAACATGACGGCAGTCGCCCTTACCGCACCAATCGGGGGCAATGTCGTGCACTTCGAGCGGGATGCGCGAGAGGATGGCGACGCCGTTGTAGCCCTTCATGCCGCGGAACACGGTGTAGGGGTATTCCAGCGGCGCCAGCGCCTCGGCCGGAAAAAGCTGGTCCGGAACCTTGGTTTCCTGCAGGCAGATCACGTCAGGACGCAGCGAGCCGACCAGATTGTCCAGCAGCCCGACACGCAGGCGCAATGAGTTGATGTTCCAGGTCGCAACGCGAAGGCGCGCCATCTAGAAGGCCTTTGTTTCTTGCCGGAGGATATCGCGGCCGAGCGGCGGGTAATCACACGACGCCGTTGGAGCCGCGTGATTGACGCCGGGCGGGCGATCAGACGATGCGGGTCTTTACGGAACCAACGCCTTCGACGACACCTTCCAGAAGGTCGCCCCGCTCAACCGCCGCGACGTTTTCCGGCGTGCCGGTGTAGATCAGGTCACCGGGCGCGAGCTTCACGAGGCCCGAGAGGTAGGCGATCGTCTCGGGCACGTTCCAGATCATCTTCGAAAGGTCGGAGGTCTGGCGGACCTTGCCGTTCACCTTGAGCTCGATCAGGCCGGTGGCGGGGTGGCCGATCTTCGAGGCCGGCACCATCAGCCCGATCGGTGCCGAATGGTCGAAACCCTTGCCCATGTCCCAGGGCTTGCCTTCCTTCTTGGCGGCGTTCTGCAGGTCGCGGCGGGTCATGTCGAGGCCGGCGGCGTAGCCATAGACGTGACGCAGCGCGTCCGCTTCGGCGATGTTGGCCCCGCCCTCCCCGATCGCGACGACCAGTTCCATCTCATGGTGCAACTGCTTGCTCTGCGGTGGATAGGGCATGTCGGCGTCGTTCAACAGCAAGGCATCCGCCGGTTTCATGAAGAAGAAAGGGGGTTCGCGATCCGGATCGCTCCCCATCTCCCGCGCATGTTCTGCATAGTTGCGACCGACACAAAAGACACGCCGGACGGGAAAACCGCCGCCGCCCGCAACGGGCACGGCAATTATCGCAGGTGGGGAGATGACGTAATCAGCCATTCAGTTGCACCTTTGTCATGGATCCATACGGATCGATGAGATTGATATAGATTGGTGAAATTAGGCGAAGAAGGGACTTCAGGCAATGGACGATAGCGGGTCGCGCGCGGTGGGCGGCAGTGCGGCGAAGTCTGCGAAGGGACTGTACATCCAGGTGCTGATCGGCGTGGTCGCGGGTGCAGCGCTGGGACATTTCTGGCCGGTGCTGGCGGTGCAGATGCAGCCATTCGGCGATGCATTCATCAAGCTGGTGCGGATGATCATCGCCCCGATCGTGTTCGTGACCGTCGTGGTGGGCATCGCCAAGCTGTCGGATGCCAAGGAGGTCGGACGGATCGGGATCAAGGCCATCGTCTACTTCGAGGTGATGACCACGATCGCGATGTTCATCGGCCTGGTCGTGGCGCACGTTATTCAACCGGGCGCCGGCCTGAACATCAATCCCGCGACGCTGGACGGCAAGGCGGTTGCCACCTACGTCAATGCCCCGCACCAGGATGTCGTCACCTTCCTGCTGAACATCATTCCGAACACGGTGGTCGATGCGTTCTCCAAGGGGGAGATCCTGCAGGTGCTGCTGTTTGCCGTGCTGTTCGGCCTGGGGCTGTCACGCATGGGGGAGCGCGCGAAGTTCGTGGTGCATTTCCTCGATGAAGCGGGCGGCGCGCTGTTCGGCGTGATCGGGATCATCATGCGCGCCGCACCCTTGGGGGCGTTCGGCGCCATGGCCTTCACCATCGGCAAGTACGGCATCGGCGCGCTGGCGCAGCTGGGGTTCCTGATGCTGTGCTTCTACCTGACCTGCGCGATCTTCATCCTGGTCGGCATGGGCGCGGTCAGCGCGGTGATGGGGCTGAACATCCTGAAGGTCCTGCGCTACGTGAAGGAGGAATTTCTGATCGTCCTCGGCACCTCCTCCTCGGAGGCGGCGATGCCCACGCTGATGGAAAAGCTCGAGGCGCTGGGCTGCGGCAAGTCACTGGTGGGGCTGACGGTGCCGCTGGGCTACGCCTTCAACCTGGACGGATCGTCGATCTACTTCACCATGGCGATCGCCTTCATCGCCCAGGCGCTGAACATCCCGCTGAGCTGGGGCGACTACCTGCTGATCCTGTCGGTGCTGCTGCTGACATCGAAGGGGGCCGCGACGGTCACGGGCGGCGGGTTCATCACGCTGGCGGCGACGCTGGCGACGATGAACGGCAAGGTGCCGGTGGCGGGAATGGTGCTGGTGCTGGGGATCGACCGGTTCATGAGCGAGGCACGCGCGATCACCAACCTGTTCGGCAACACGGTGGCGACGATTTTCGTCGCCTGGTGGGAAGGCACGCTGGATCTTCCCAGGGCCCGCGCCATCCTGGACCGGCGTCAGGGCGTCGAAGCGGCGGTGCTGGCCGAATAGCCGCGTGACGGCGGTAGCGGGATGATGGCTGGGTGTGCGGCTGGGGGGCCGCACACGTTGGCTGAAGGCGTTACTTCCCTTCCTTGTTGATCCTGGCTGCAGCGTCCCGGTTCATGGTCTTGACCGTCGGATCCTGATGGGTGGCGCCGGTGGTCTGCGTCGGCGTCGCCGGCGGGGCCGTCGACGGCACCGAGTTCTGCTCGGCCGGGCCGTTGCCAAGACCTGGCTTGGTGCTGCCGCTGGTTCGCGTCTTGGCCAGATCGTCGGCCAGGACAGGCGAACACAGCGTTTGCGACAGGATCAGAGCCATCGCTGTGCCGCAGGCGGCTATCGTCTTTTTCATGGGTTCCTCCCTCGCCGGTCAGGCTGATTCGAGCTGCTTGCCGATCGGCAGGTTGCGGATGCGTTTGCCGGTAGCGGCGAAGATGGCGTTGCACAGCGCCGGCGCGAAGGGTGGCACCCCCGGTTCACCCACGCCACTGGGCGGGACATCCGGTCCGGCCGGCATGATGTGGACGTTGGTGACGAGCGGCGATTCGTCGATCCGCGCCACCGGGAAGTCGTCGAAATTCCCCTGCACCACACGGCCATCCTTGAAGGTCAGCTCACCATGTTTGGCGAGGCTGAGCCCCATGATCGCGGCACCCTCGATCTGGGACTGGATCCGTTCGGGATTGACGAACGTGCCGCAGTCGATGGCGGTATCGACGCGCGGGATGGTCAGGTTACCTTTGTCATCAACCGCGACTTCGACCACGGTGGCGACGTAGCTGACGAAGCTGCGATGGGCGGCGATACCAAGTCCGTGGCCTTTGGGCAGTTTGCGGCCCCAGCCAGCCTTTTCGGCGACGTGTTCGACAACCGCGCGCAGCCGCGCGGCATCGATCGGGTAGCTATCCAATGGTTCCCCATAGTCCCACATGTCTTTCACGCCGGTATCGACGATGCGAGCCGGGCCGATCAATTCAAGCAGCATGTCCTTGGGATCGCGGCCGGTCTGCTGCGCGATCTCGGCCACCATGGTCTGCACCGCGAAAGCGTGCGGGATGTTCGAGACGGAGCGGAACCAGCCGATCCTGGTGTGAGCACTGACCTCCGGATTTTCGCAGCGCAGGTTCGCGATATCGAATGGCACGTCCACCAGGCCCATGCCGAGCTCGAACGGCATTTCGTGGTTGGCGCCGGCGGAGAAGGTCGAGCCGATGGTCGGCGCGGCGCTGCGGTGCCGCCAGGCGATCACCTTGCCGGCCTTGTCCACCCCGGCCTCAATCCGTTCGGCCGAGACCGTGTGGACGAAGTCGTGGCGCACGTCGTCTTCGCGCGTCCATTGCACTTTGACGGGGGCGCCGATTGCCTTGGACAGCAGCGCGGCTTCCAGTGCGAAGTCGCATTTGGACTTGCGGCCGAAGCCGCCGCCCAGCAGCGTCACGTTGATCGTTACATTGTCAATCGGAAGACCCAGGGTCTTGGCGACATCTTCACGGGTGCCGCCAGGGCTTTGCACGGGTGCCCAGATTTCCGCCTTGTCACCGACGACATGGGCGGTTGCGACCGGTGGCTCCATGCTGACATGGGCCAGATGCGGCAGGTAGTATTCGCCGACGACAACCTTGTCCGCGGACTTCAGCGCCGCGTCGACATCGCCGGCGTTGCGGACGACCTTGGCGGGGCTGCGAACGGCCTGCTGGAGGTCGTTACGATAACTATCGGAGTTGTACTTGGCGTTGGCGCCGTCGTCCCAGGTGACCTTCAGGGCATCGCGGCCCATGATTGCCGCACCGGTGTTGCGGGCGATGACGGCGACGCCACCGAGCGGCTGGAATTTCGAGGGCCAGGGCCAGCCCTTGACCTCGATGACCTGTTCGACGCCGGACACCTTCATGGCGTCCTTCGCGTCGAAGGAGACGAGCTTGCCGCCCACGACCGGCGGCCGGGCGATGACGGCGTATTTCATCCCGGGCAGGCGGATATCACTGCCGTACATTGCCTTGCCGACAGTGATATTGTGCAGATCGACGCCGGCGATCGCGCCTTTGCCGATGTAGCGGAAGTCTTTCGGATCCTTCAGCTTCAGCTTGGACGTGTCGGCGACCGGCTGTTTCGCGGCATCGGCGGCTAGGTCACCGTATCCCAGCTTCCGCCCGCTGGCGGTGTGAACCACTTCGTGGTTGGTGGCCTTGACCTCGGTCACCGCGACGTTCCATCGCTGCGCGGCCGCTGCCTCCAGCATCATGCGCGCGGCTGCGCCCACCTGACGCATCGGGATCAGGAAGTGGCGGGTGCTGCGGGAGCCGTCGGTATCCTGATTGCCGAATTTGACTTCGTCACCATGCGCCTGCTTGACCTGGACCCGGTTCCAGTCGGCCTCCATCTCATCGGCGACGATCATCGGCAGGCTGGTTTTCACACCGGTGCCCATTTCCGCGCGCGATGCGATGATCGTTACAATTCCGTCCGGGGCGATGGAAACGAACACACGCGGATCGGTGACCACGCCGTGCGGCATCTTGCCGGCGCCGGTAGTGTAGGCGGCGAGCGCGGGCCGCGACAGGATCGGGACAGCGAGGACCAGGCCGGCGGTGATCCCCATGCCGCGCAGGATGTTGCGGCGGGACACGTTCTCGATCCGGGGCGCGAAGGTGCTGTACATGGCTCAGGCCCCCGTCGCTGCGAGGCGTATGGCGGCAGCGATTCGCTGATAGCAGCCGCAGCGGCAGATATTGCCGGACATGGTGTCGGTGATGTCGCCGTCCGAAGGGTGCGGGTTTTCCTTCAGCAGTGCCGCCGCCTGCATGATCTGCCCTGCCTGGCAGTAGCCACATTGCGGCACATTGGCCTGACGCCAGGCTTTCTGCACCGGATGGTCGCCATGCGGGTCGAGCCCTTCGATGGTGGTGATCTTCTGTCCGTCCACGTCGGACAAGGCGGTGATGCAGGCGCGGGCCGCCTGGCCCTCGACATGGACCGTGCAGGCGCCGCACAGGGCCTTGCCGCAGCCGAACTTGGTGCCGGTAAGGCCGATTTCATCGCGCAGAAACCACAGCAAGGGCAGCGACGGATCGCCGTCCCAGGTCTGTTCTTGCCCGTTCACTGTCAGCTTGATCATGTTCCAAGTGTCCATTTCTGGTGATGTCGGAATCCCGTTGCCGGACGCGTGACGAACAATACAGGTCTTGTAGCGGGAGGCCATACGGGTGAATGCCCCGTCAGAGTTGCAATTTTTGGTGTCTGCAACTGTCACTGGCGAGCACAACCGCAAATCACCGCCGCGGACGGGCCGTTCAGCGTGGTTTATGTGCCAATGGGGTTGGCGTAGCGTGACTGTCTGAAACAGGGGAGGAACCAATTCATGAAGATCGCAAGGATTGAAGACCTGCACTGCGACGCCGGCTGGCGGACGTTCTCATTCCTGAAAGTGACCACAGACGACGGCCTGGTCGGCTGGTCGGAATATACCGAGGCGGACGGCAGCCGCGGCCTGACGGCGGTGATCCATGGCATGGCCGAGGGATTGATCGGCACCGACCCCCGGCCGGTGCAGGCGATCGACTCGCTGCTGTATGTAAAGCAGGTGCAGGCGCCGCTGGGGGTCAACCAGCGGGCGATCGCAGCGATCGGCAACGCACTGCTGGACATCAAGGGCAAGGCGCTGGGTGTTCCGGTGTATGAGCTGTTCGGCGGGCCGGTGCGGCGGCGCATTCCGGTCTACTGGTCGCATTGCGGGACCTACCGGGTGCGCAACCATGAACTGGTCGGCGTGCCGCCGCTGCGTACCTATGACGACGTTGCGGCGCTGGGGGCGGAGGTGAAGCGGCGCGGGTTCAAGGGGCTGAAGACCAACATCCTGCCGTTCGACGGGGAGAAGCTGACCGGGTTCGGGCCGGGTTTCGGTCGCACCCCGGGCTACCCGGAGCTGAACGTCGATCGCCGGATCCTGCAATCGGTGCGTGACCTGCTGGGGGCGTTCCGGGCCGGCGCCGGGCCGGACATGGGGCTGCACCTGGACGTGAACTATCACTTCAAGACCGAAGGCTACCTGCAGATCGCTAAGGCGGTGGAGCCGTTCGACATGACGTGGCTGGAGATCGACACCTGGGACCCGCAATCGCTGGCGCTGATCCGCAGCCGAGCCCCCTGCCCCATCGCGTCGCTGGAGTCGGTGTGTGGGCGGCGCGCATTCCGGCCGTTCCTGGACGCCTATGCGACCGATGTCGCGATCATCGATGTGATCTGGAACGGCTTCCTGGAGTCGATCAAGATCGCGGCGATGGCCGAGGCCTACGAGGTGAATGTCGCGCCGCACAATTACTATGGGCACCTGTGTTCGGCGGTCAGTGCGCATTTCTGCGCCGTGGTGCCGAATTTCCGGGTGATGGAGGTCGATATCGACAGCGTTGCCTGGCGCGATGAGCTTTTCATCAACGCGCCGATGATAGAGAACGGCGAGCTTATCGTCCCGGATCGCCCCGGCTGGGGCGTCGAGGTCAACGAAGCGGCGGTCAGGGCGCACCCGCCAAAAGGAAGATGATGACTGTACCCACATACGACATCCTCGGGATCGGCAACGCCATCGTGGACGTGGTGGCGCGGACGGACGAACAGTTCCTGTCGCGCCACGACATGCACAAGGGCGCCATGATCCTGATCGACGCCGCGACGGCGGACGCGATCTATGCCGCCATGCCGCCGGGGCTGGAGAGCAGCGGCGGGTCCGCCGGCAACACCTGCGCGGTGGCAGCCGCCATGGGGTCGAAGGTGGCCTATATCGGCAAGGTTGCGGACGACCCGTTGGGCGGGGTGTTTCGCCGTGACATCAACGCGGTGGGGGTGCATTTCCCCACCGTGCCGCTGGTTGGCGGCGCGCCGACCGCGCGGTGCCTGATCCTGGTCACGCCGGACGGGCAGCGGACGATGAACACGTTCCTGGGGGCATGCGTATCGCTGACCGAGGCGGACGTTGATCCGGCTTTGGTGGCGGCTTCGGCGGTGACGTATCTGGAGGGCTACCTGTTCGATCCGCCGGCGGCCCAGGCAGCGTTCCGCAAGGCGGCACAGGCCGCGCATGCCGCGGGGCGGCGGGTGGCGCTGTCATTGTCGGACGCGTTCTGCGTCAACCGGCACCGCGAGGCGTTCCGTGACCTTGTATCGAACCATGTCGACATCCTGTTCGCCAACGAGACCGAGATCACCGCGCTTTATGAGCTCAACAGCTTTGAGGAAGCCGCGGCCGCGGCGCGGGAAGACGTTGCACTGGCGGCGCTGACCCGCAGCGAGGCGGGCAGCGTGATCCTGCATGGTGATGAGACGGTGATGGTTGCAGCCGAACCCGCGACGGTGGTGGACACGACGGGTGCCGGCGATGCCTACGCCGCAGGGTTCCTGGCGGGGCTGACCTCGGGCCGGAGCCTTAATCTATGCGGCCGCATGGCCAGCATCGCGGCGGCGGAGATCATCGGCCATTACGGCGCGCGGCCGGAGGCGGATTTGCGCGCGCTTATGCCGGTGGGGTGACCAGCGCCGCCCGCAGATCGGCGACCACCTTGTCGGCGGATCGGGTCCGCCAGCGCACGCGCTGGCCGATTGGGGTGTTCTCGACCTCCGGCAGCACCTTCAGGGCCACAAACACGGGTCCCGGGGCGGCGAGGATGGCGGGGAGTTCGCGGGCGAAGGCGTTGATCTCGGTAAAATTGTGCCCGCCGGGGTAGCCGCTGGCGCGGGCGAAAGCGGCGTAGTCGACATGCTTGGCGCCGGGAACCGGTTGACCGCCGGTGGTGGCATAGACCTCGTTATCGAGGACGAAGTGGTAGAAATTGGCCGGGGCCTGTTCGGCAATCGTGGGCAGTTGGCCGAGACTCATGAGGATGTCACCTTCGGAGTCGAACAGCACCACGCGCTTGTCGGGCCGGGCGAGGGCGAGCCCAAGGCCGAAGCCGGCGTGGCCGCCCATCGCCGGGTCCCCCAGCGGGATGTCGTGTTCGGTGTCGGAGATGCGGATCCAGTGACGGCCGCCCCGGCCGGAGATGACGATCGCGTCGCCGCGGTGTTCGGCGAAGATTTTCAGCACGTCAGCGGTGTGCATCATATCGCTGGCTCCGGTTAGCGGTTAAAGCCGTGGTATTCGTCGCCAACCAGGACGACGACGGGCTGGCGGGTCTTGTCGGCCAGTTCGAAGGCGGTGGTGATGCGGTCGGAGTCGGCATCGTTCTCGATCAGGAAGAACGGGATGTCGAACGCCATCAGGAACCGTTCGGTGTAGGTAGCGGCGGTGTCGGTGTTGATGCCGTGGCGGGTGTAGCCGCGATAGCCGACCATCATCACGACCGGCACCTTCAGGCCCATCAGCCAGCCGCGGATGGAATCGCCGGATTCCATCATGCCGGTGTTCTGGATCAGGATCATCGGCTTGCGGCCGCCGGCGAACAGTCCGGCGGCGATCGAGCAGGCGTGGCCTTCGCGGGTGACACCGATCAGGCGCAGGTCGGGGTCGGCCTGCATCAGCAGGTACAGCCAGTTGGTCTCACTGTCGGGCAGCCAGACGATGTCGGTGACGCCGTTCTGCTTCATCTGCCGCATCACGGTTTCCGGGCTGAGGGCGGTGTCGGACATGGTGCGGATCCTGTCGCGTTTGTCGGGTTGGCAATACGGCGCTAGCATCCCACCAGAGGACAAGGGAGGGCGCAACATGGCGACGACGACGTTCAGGCTGGGCGACATGGTCGTACACCGGATCATCGAAATGGAATGCGGGTTCACCCCTGCGCTGGAGTTCCTGCCGACGCTTACGCCACAGATGCTGGACGAGAGCCGGTCGTGGATGAAGACGCCGCTGGCGCTGGATGACCAGGACCGGCTGGTGCTTTGTTTCCAGGCCTACATCGTTCGCACCGGGCGGCACATCGTCCTGATAGATAGTTGCGTCGGCAACGACAAGCAGCGGCCCGCCCGGCCGATCTGGAACATGAAGACGGACAGCGTGTTCATGGACGGGTTGGCCGAGGTCGGGCTGACCGTCAACGACATCGACTTCGTGCTTTGCACGCACCTTCATGTCGACCACGTCGGCTGGAACACCCGGCTGGAAAACGGGCGCTGGGTGCCGACCTTCCCGAACGCCCGGTATCTGTTCTCAAAGACGGAGCTGGATTTCTGGCTGGCGGAAAATGAGAAGGAGCTGGTGGGCCCGATTGCCGACAGCGTCATTCCGATCGTCGAGGCGAAGCGGCACGATTTGATCACCAGCGATCACCAGTTGAGCGACCTGGTGCGGATCATTCCGACGCCGGGCCACACGATCGATCATTACGCCGTGACGCTGGGGCGGACGGGCAAGGAGGCGGTGATCACCGGGGACCTGATCCATACGCCGCTGCAGGCCAAGTGGCCCGACCTCGCGATGCGGATCGACTATGACCCGCTGCAGAGTTCCGCGACGCGGTGGAAGTGGCTGGAGTCGGTCTGCGACACGGACACGCAGTGCTGCTTCGCGCATTTCCCGTCGCCATCGCGCGGGTATGTGAAGCGGTGGGGCGACGGGTTCAAGTGCGAGTATATTACCGGGTAGTTCAGACGCCTTCGACGAGCCTGATGTCGCGTTCGGCACCGTCGCCGAGCGCGGCGAGGGCTTGCTGGTAGGCGGGGGAATCGTGGGTGGCGGTGGCTTGCGCGAGACTTTCGAATTCAATGACGACGGTGCGTTGGTTGAGGCCGGCCTCATATGTCTTGGCGGGTGTGCCGCGGACAATGAACGTGCCGCCGCCGGCAGTGATGGCAGGGCCGGCGAGCTTGGCATAAGCCGCCAGCTTGTCGGGGTTGGTAACCGCGCGGTAGGTGCCGATCCAATACGTCTTGGCCATGATTGGGTTTCCTCCTGTTGGTGGACGGTGGAGTTTAGCATCACGGGAACGGTTGTGGTATGGGAGCTGCCGATCTCGTGCCGATCGACCTGCGGCATATCGAACCGGGAGATCGGCGGTTACGCAGGTGGAATAGGTCCAAGCGGAACAGGATATGACGGGCGTCGCGGTTATCGAAGCAGCCTTGGAGACGATGTCGAGCAGCCCCGGCGTGTATCGCATGCTGGATGCAAAAGGCGATGCGCTATACGTCGGCAAGGCGCGCAGCCTGAAGAAACGGGTGACGTCGTATACGCAGATCGGGCGGCTGCCCGAGCGATTGCGGCGGATGGTGTCGGAGACCGTTTCAATGGAAACGGTAACGACCCATACCGAGGCCGAGGCGCTGCTGCTGGAAGCCAACCTGATCAAGCGGCTGAAGCCGCGGTTCAATATCGTTCTGCGGGACGACAAATCCTACCCATGGCTGATGCTGACGGAGGATCATGCGTATCCGCAGATCGTCAAGCATCGCGGCGCGCAGGTTCGGAAAGGCTCGTACTGGGGGCCGTTTGCCTCGGCGTGGGCGGTCAATCAGACGGTGACAGCCATGCAGCGGGTTTTTCTGCTGCGGTCCTGTGCCGACACGGTGTTTTCCATGCGCACGCGACCGTGCCTGCTGTATCAAATCAAGCGGTGTTCGGCGCCGTGCGTCGGGCGGATCGAGGCCGACGATTATGCGAAGCTGGTCGCGCAGGCCAAGGCGTTCCTGGAGGGCAAGGCCGGCACCGTGCAGAAGGAGCTGGCCGCGGAGATGGAGCATGCGGCCGAGGCGCTCGAGTTCGAGCGGGCGGCGGCGGTGCGCGACAGGTTGCGCGGCCTGACGTTCGTGCAGGGCAGCAGCGTGATCAATCCGGCGAGCCTCGGGGATGCCGACGTGATCGCGGCGTGGCAGATCGCGGGACAGACCTGTGTGCAGGTGTTCTTCGTCCGCGGCGGACGCAATAACGGCAATCGCGCGTTCTTCCCGTCGCACACCAAGGCGGAGGAGGCGCCTGAAGTTCTAAGTGCCTTTATTGGCCAGTTCTATGACGACAAGCCACCTCCGCCGGTTTTACTGTTAAACCATGAATTGCCGGAGCTGGCGTTGATCGCCGAGGCGCTGTCGTTGAAGGCGGGGCGCAAGGTCGAGATCACCCTGCCGCAGCGTGGGGAGAAGCGTGCGGTGGTGCTGCATGCGGAGACCAATGCGCGTGAGGCGCTGGAGCGAAAACTGGCGGAGACGGCGGGCCAGGCGAAGCTGCTGCAAGGCGTGGCCGACCTGTTCAAGCTGCCGGCGGCGCCGGAGCGGGTTGAGGTCTATGACAACTCGCACATCATGGGCACGAACCCCTACGGTGTGATGGTCGTGGCGGGGCCTGAGGGTTTCATAAAGTCGGCGTATCGGAAGTTCGGCATTCGGGGGCCGATCACGCCGGGTGACGATTTCGGGATGATGCGCGAGGTGCTGCAGCGTCGTTTCTCTCGCGCATTGAAAGAGCAGGTGGAGGGGGAGCCGCCGGTGGACTGGCCCGACCTGCTGCTGATCGACGGCGGCGCCGGGCAATTGTCGGCGGTGCGCGATATTCTGGCTGATGTCGGTGTGTTCGACGTGAAGGTGGTGGCGATCGCGAAGGGGCCGGATCGGAACGCGGGGCGGGAGTGGCTGCATATGGACGGCATGGAGGCGTTCCAATTGCCGCCGCAGGATCCGGTGCTGTATTTCCTGCAACGGCTGCGCGACGAGGCGCACCGGTTTGCGATCACGACGCATCGCGCCGGGCGTTCCAAGGCGATCACGCGCAGTGAGCTGGACGAGATCGAGGGTGTCGGTCCGTCCCGGAAGCGGGCCTTGCTGAACCATTTCGGTTCGGCGCGTGGGGTGAAAATGGCCGGGCTAACCGACCTGGAGGCGGCGCCGGGGATCAATCGGGAGATCGCCGGACGGGTCTATGCGCATTTCCATCCGGGGGCGCGGATCGGCGGCGCCACCTGATACGTCGGATCAGGGGAACATCCCTGGTTTTGGCCTTGGGCGGTTGCGGCGAACGGTTGTAAAGGCCGCCATTGGGGACGCGAGCCGGCCGATCCTTCAGTGGCGACGCCGGATGTCTACCTCGCGCTCCGCCGCGAGCCAGATCTCGATATCCCGTCCCTCCGGGCGGCCATGTTCGATCCAGATTTCCTTGGCGCGCTGGCGGATCTGGTACTGTCTTTCCAGGTCTTCCGCCGCCTTTTCGTATTCCATGGTCAGTTCATTCATCGCCCGAAGCGCTGCATCGTCGCCGATCTGCTTCTTGACCCGCCGGTAGAGTTCGGCTCGTCGCCGTAGCCTGCTTGCGTTGTCCATCGTTCACCTCGGGAGCGAAACCAAATGGTGTGCCAGCGGTTGCGATGCCGGGCACTCACAGTGACGTTGAACCGGATTGTTGAGACGGCACCCGAGCATGGGAGCGCGCCGGATTGAAGGCCGGTTAGGGCGTCTTTGGGCTGAGTGGGAGGGGTTTGCGGGGGTTGATCCATTGTCGGCCGGCGGTTGTGCCTGTTGCGGTTTGGACGGTGAAAACTCCACACGCGTCGTTGTTTGAACCTTTTGCTGCAATTGTCGTTAACACTGTCATGCTTGGATGGAGGCGTGTGAAAAGAACTAAACGCGGTCGATGCACGTCTGCAAACTTGTGTTATCCGCAACTGGTTCATTTTCCTGATCTTCAAGAGCCAGCTTTTCACTTCGGGGCACACTGTCCAAGCTGCTGATTATAGTTGCTGGCGTTGCTCCAATGAACAACAGACGGAGGGTGATTTGTTAAAATCCAGAAAGATGCAACTAGCCGCAGCGCTGATGCTTGTGCTTGGTCTCTCTGGCTGCGGGCGTACACCCGGGACGCGTGCCGTGACAGGCGGTTTGCTTGGGGCCGGTGGCGGCGCGGCCGTTGGCAGCGCGACCGGATTGGGTGCCGGAACCGGTGCTCTTGTCGGTGGCGCCGGCGGTGCCGGCGTGGGGGCATTAACCGGCCATTGATGGCCGGCGCTGTGTTTCAGTCATCATCACAAGTAGAAACAATGACGCGCTTAATGGAGGAAAACATGAGATCAAAATCAATGATGGCGGCAATGGCCGTTACTCTTGGCGTGGCGCTCAGTGGGGCTGCTTTCGCCCAGAGCTCGTCGAGCACGACAACGACCGAGAAGCCCGACGGGCAGAAGAGCAGCATGACCAACAGCAGCGATCCGTCGAAGCAGACGACCACAACGTCCTCGTCCAATCCGAACGGTCAGTCCAGCACCAGTTCGACGACCCAGCACAATGACGGGTCGAAGACGACGACCAAGACCGACAAGAACTAAGTCATCAAGCGAGCTCCAGGCGATTGCCTGGAGCTTGTTTTTTGAGAAGGCTACGGTTCAGTGGGTGGCGACCGGAGGTAGCATTAGGTGCGACTGTGGCTTTCGACCATGGCGGCTTTTCCGGTATGCCTTGTCCTGTCAGGCTGTGACAAGATCGGCCCGATGCGTGAGCATAACCCTCAGAACAAGGTGAACTCACCATCAGACCCCGCCTATCAGCCGCCTGCCGATGAAAAACCGGTTTTGGACCTTCAAACTGGTGAACCGCGCCGCCCTGGCGAGCCGCTGCGGTAGGTCGGGTCTCGGCTGCAATGGGCGGTCCCCGGCGATGGTAGAGCACAATGCGCTCTGCAGCGGGTCTTAGCCGAACGTCTGCGGTGGCGAACTGGTCTGATCCGGCCGCGTTGTCGGAAGATGCTACCTGCCAGACGAACCGCCCCATTCCCAAGCCGGACACGTGAGCGCCTCCTGCTGCAGGCGCTGACGGTGGTTGCCTGCCTGGTCCCGCTCAGCGCGGGGGGTGCCGGAATGATCCTGGGCACATCGATGTTGAGCCACGACGCCGATCCATCCCTGGACAGCCATTTCCGCTACCTGTCGGGTCTGTTGTTCGCGATTGGCCTCGGCTTCCTGAGCACGGTGCCGAATATTGAGCGCAAGCAGGAACGGTTTCGCGTTCTCACCTGTCTTGTGGTGGTTGGCGGCCTGGCCCGCCTGGCAGGCGCCCTTGCGGTCAAGGCGCCTCCCGGCCCGATGCTGCTGGCGATCGGCATGGAACTGGTTGTGACGCCGGCGCTTTGCCTGTGGCAAAGCAGGGTGTCCCGTCGGGCCACCAACCCGCCTGTCAATTGAGATCGAGATGTCAGTGTTGGGTGTGATGGAACCTGGGGCAGCATCATCACGTAATGGTCGCCGACCGCCGTCGGCGGCCGCGGGAGCTGGCAAATGATCAAGGCGGTTATTTTCGATTTGGACGGGACGCTGGTCGATTCGGTCGACTGTCATGCCAAGTCATGGCAGGAGGCTTTCCGCCATTTCGGCCATGAGTTCGGCTATGCGGATATTCGCGGCCAGATCGGCAAGGGCGGCGACCAGCTTATGCCGGTGTTCCTATCCCCGGATGAGATCGAAATGCAGGGCCAGCAGATCGAGGCATTTCGCAGCGCGCTGGTGAAGGACCAGTTCTTTCCCAAGATCGTCGGTTTTCCCGGTGTGCGCCGCTTGATGGATACGCTGATCGAGAGGCACGTCGACATCGTGCTCGCCTCATCGGCGAAAAAGGACGAGCTCGGTTTTTATAAGCGGGTGTGCGATATCGCGAGCATCATCCACAAAGAAACCACGTCCGATGATGCCGATAAGTCGAAGCCGCACCCCGATATCTTCGAAGCCGCGATCAAATTGGTGCCTGATGCCGTCGCGAACGAAATCATTGTGATCGGCGATACGCCCTATGACGCGGAAGCAGCCGGAAAGGCCGGTCTGCGGTCAATCGGGGTGCTCTGCGGAGGGTTTGCCGAGGCAGATCTTCGGCAGGCCGGCTGCATTGCCATCCGCCGCGATCCCGCGGATCTGCTGGCGACGGTTGATAGCTGGCTTCATCTTTGAACCGCCGCAAGGAAAGCGCCGGGCGCGTCAACATCAGTCTCGGCGAGTGAAACCCTTGTTCCGCAGGGCCCGCTGAGGAAGCCGTGGCCTGATGAACACTTCTAAAGCTTTCGACGCCACCAATGCGCGCTTGCTGCGTTTCTTCTCCACAATCACATCGGGAGATCACTCTTGGCCAACCATACCTACAGCATTACCGAGATCGCCGGCTCATCGCAGATCAGCCACGCCGACGCGATCGAAAAAGCCGTTGAACGTGCCTCGAAGACACTTCGCCATCTGGCGTGGCTTGAGGTCAAGGAACAGCGGGCCGAGATCGAGAATGGGAAGATCATGCACTATCAGGTGATCATCAAAATCGGTTTCAGAATGGAAGACTAACGGCTGGTTGATTTCGCCGGCCTTGGCTTTGGCCGGCGAAATTCACCTTGCGGCCGTGTCTAAACGCCGAGGCCTTCGTCATGTTCAACTCGACGCGCTGACCAGTATCTGCCGTGGTTCCAGGCGTCCACGCCGTGTGGTGGCGCCCAAGTTTCCGGTGCTATTTAACTGGCATCATGATGTGCTCATACGAGCTTCCACCCCACATGATGAACGGCTTTTTCGGGTCATCAGGCGTCTTTGGAACATCGCCTAGCATCCCAGCCATTCCAACGACCATGATGTGCGGGCCGGTGGTCACCCACTTCTCACCCGGTTTCGGCGCCGTGGCGAAAGGGTCGACATTGCTGGCATCCGAGCCTCCCTGCAGCATGTAGACAAGGCCCATAGTGGCTTTAGGGGCATCCTTGTGGTTCATCCACGCCTGCAGCCACAGCATCGCATTTTTGTCGAGACACATCGGGTCGTTACCTGCCGAGCCCGGATCGTCCGACATACAGGTGAAACTGTTTTCACCTTTGCGAACGGTACGCATCTTATCGCCATCCATTGTTATAATGGTTGCGTTATGCGATACGGACGCTGGTCCGGCTGACATTGCATTGGCAATGATTTCAGCATCAGTTTTTGGCGGGCGATGCGTTTGTGCTCCAGCGGGCACAGCGGTGACGGCGATCGCAGCGATGCCCAACAACAGTCTCATTATTTGTTGCTCCCTTGATGTATCCAAAGGCAGTAAGCTGACGGTTAGCGCGACGCAATCTCCATTATCTTCTCACGTTTGCAAATCCAGCGTGATCAATGTACCTTGAGCCTCTTTGAATAATTGCGCTGCGGGCCGTTTACCGGACGCTGATTATTTGAATTCCTCCTGGTCTCAAGTATCAATCGGGCTGCTGGTGTAAGTTAGTTGTGGTCGCCACCACGGCGACCGTTCAGCACGAAGGTGCGCTTGAAGAGACGGACACATCCTCGGCAGCGGCCGAAGCGTCAGCCTGATCGTGGCCGCCGGAAGCGCCGCACGCTGGACGACGTCAGAACGAGTGCGACGCTGACCAGCAAGGTTCCGGCGCCGACCAGGAGTATGGTCTCAGCGCCGAAGGCGCCCGCCGCGTAACCCGACATAGCGAAGCCGATCGGGCCAAGACCCAAGGCTGCCAGGCTATAGAGGGAGGTGACGCGGGACAGCACAGCGTTGGGTATGCTCTCCTGTAACGAAGTCTGGATCAGTATGTTGACGACCGCCAGGGCGACGCCAAACACGCCGCTGCCGAAGATAAGCCAGGGCACCGGCGCGTGAATTGCCAGGAGTACGAGCGGCGTCGCCAGCAATGCGATGGCGATTTCGACGACCAGAATTGGCCTCGCAATATGGACCCGCAGGACTAACAGGCCGCCGGCGATGCCACCTGCCCCGGTTGCCGATGCGATGATGCCCCAAGTTCGCGCCCCGTCCGGGACGGTGGCGAACAGCGTCGGGCCGAGAACGAAAAAGGGCGCGAAGGCAAGGAGGTTCAGCACGCCCTGCTGGACCGTCACAAGCTGCAGCCAGCGGTGGCGATTGAACTCACCCCAGCCGAATTTAAGATCATCCAGCAGCGATGAGCGTCGCGCTTCGCTTTGGTGAGCGATGCGCACGAAAGAGATGCAGGTCGCGCTGATCGCGTATGATGCGGCATCCAGCCCAATGGCGACCGCGGCGCCGCCGAAGCTGACGAGAATCCCGCCGAGGGCAGGCCCGATGATGGCCATCAGGGAGGCGGACAGATTCAGGACGCTGTTGACCCGTTTCAGCCGGTCCAGGCCCGCCAGTTGCGGAAGCACGCCAGCCTCGGCCGGCCCATAGAAGGCGGTGCCGATGCCGCCACAGGCCGCAAGACCCAAAAGGACAGGCAGGCTGGGATGACCGAGGCCGAGCAGTGCGGCGAGTGTGGCTTGGGTGCCTAATCGCAGAAGGTCGGAGATGATCATCAGGTAGCGGCGCGCCCAGCGGTCGCCGAGGACCCCGCCGGCCAGCATGAGAAGCACCACCGGCGCTGTCTGTGCGCCGACGACGAGTCCAACGGTGGAGGCCGGATAGCCGCTGCTGAGCAGCGCGAAGGTCATCGCGACCGGGACCGTCGCCGTCCCCAATGTCGAGATGCTGAAGGCTGAAAAGAACAGTAGGAAATTGCGGTCCCGCAATAGCGGCCGCTCGTGACGTGTCGATGAGGCTTGGTTTGCATCCGGCGCAACCACTTGATCGCCGGACACGGCGGCAGCTTTGGGCATTCAGTCATCCGTAGATGGAGCGTTCAAAAAAGCACGTGGAGCGACCAGCACGCTACCCCCGCGGAGACGGACGACGGCTGCTCCTCAGGCGCAGGCACGGAGTGGCCTGCGGCAGGGAATTCCGGGAACGCGAAAAAACGGCGGATAAGGCGGGCTTTCGACATCCCATCAACACGATCCGCAAAAAGCCGCTGCCGATGCGCAGAAACATGAAGGAACGGTGTCCCGACATAGTTATGTCGGCCAGATCAAATAGTCACGATGGCAACATCATCCCGCGACTGGCGGCCCGCACGCCCGTTAAGGGAGGCCGGGGAACGTCCCGAGCCATCGAATGGAGCATAACAATGACTTCGACATTACGAACCACTGCGCTGGCGCTGCTGATTGGTGCGGCCCCCCTGGCGGCTTTTGCCCAAAGCAATAACCCGGCAGGCAACCTGGGCAGCAACAGCTCACCGACCGCCACCGCGCCGACCGCGAACGCTCCAGGCGTGCCGATGCATGCGGCCGACGCGACCGCCCCTGTACGCACGCCGAGTGCCGCAGCCCAAAATCCGCATGTTCCGGGTGCGACAGGCCAGTCCGTTGTTCCGGGCAACAACAGCACGATCGCCGGCGACCGCTCCGCGACCGCGACATCGAAGACCAATCCCGCCATGAACGGGCGGTAAGAGTTCAGCCGGAGCCCACGAGGCTCCTCTTCGGGTTGGCGGCCAAACCCGTGATCGCCGTAATGCTCCCCGAAGGTCGCCTGGGTTTGGACCTCTCTGCACCTTAAGCTGGTCGTCAGTATGTGGCGATAAGCGGTGCTGTGGAGGTCCAGCGGGCGGGAGCGACTGGCGGAGAGAGAGGGACGTTCCGCGCGACGACGTTGAAAGCCGCGGGACGGCTCAATTCCTGCTTCTCCAGCTAATATTGGGTGTGGTAGGCGTGTGTGGTCTTATCGAGGCCAAACCATGCCAACCTACCTTCAGAAACGCCGCCGCCGCTGGTATGCCATCATGGAAATACCGGCTGCCCTCCGGCCGGCGTTCGCTGGCAAGGTGCGCTTCGTCCAGTCCCTCGAAACCGAGAGCGTCACCGACGCGAGGCAGAAAGTTCACGGAGTTGTCGCGGACTGGGTGGCGGCACTGGAGCGGGCTCGACGGGGTGCCAGCGCTGGCGGTGATGCGGCGCGTCACTGGCGGGCGTTGCGTGCGGCCAAGACGGAGGAGCAGCGTTCGGAGGTGCTGGAGCGGGTGCAGGACGCCGCCGACGCCATAGGCTATCTGCATGCAGAGATGGGCCGCCCTCCGTCGAGCGCACCTGAAGCGCAGCAATTCTTTGCCGAGGCGACAGGCTCCCGCGTGCCAACAGTCGAGCACGTGGACGAATGGCTGTCGCGCTCCGGCAGCACCCCCAAAACGAAGGACATGCACCGGGCGGCCGTGGAGCGCTTCGCGATCAAGTTCCCCATGCTGCGGGACGTGACGCGCCCAGAGGTCCGGGGCTGGGTCGCGGCGCTGATGAACGACGACAAGCTGACGCCAAAGACGGTGCAGCGCATCCTGTCGGGCCTGCGGGGCTACTGGAGGCACCTCCAGGGCGAGGGGGTAGTGCCGGAAGCCGATGAGCCGTTTGCCAAGCTGGAGGTCGCCCGGCAAGCCCGCAACAAGGCGCCAGTAGAGCGGCGGCGGCCCTTTGAGCCGTCCGACCTGGCCAAGCTGATCCAAGGCGCCGTGGATCGGGGCGACGATCAGCTTGCGGACCTGATCCGCCTGGCCATGTGGACCGGTTGCCGGATCGAGGAGCTTTGCGCCCTCAAGGCGACAGACGTGGCCGGCGAGCGCTTCACAGTGCGCGAGGCCAAGACTGCCGCCGGGGTCCGCGTCGTGCCCATCCATGCCGAGCTTGCGCCGACCATGGCGCGGCTCACAAGCGCCAGCACCGACGGCTACGTGCTGTCGGGGCTCAGCTTCAACAAATACGGCGATCGGTCGAACGCGATCGGCAAGCGCTTTGGCCACTTGCGGACGGCGCAGGGGTTCGGGCCGGCGCTGGTCTTCCACTCCATCCGCAAGTGCGTCGCGACCCTGCTGGAGAACGCCGGGGTGTCAGAGGGCATCGCCGCCGACATATTGGGACATGAGAAGAAGACCATCACGTATGGGCTCTACAGCGGCGGCGCGACGCTGGAGGTGAAAGCCGCGGCGCTGGCGAAGCTGGCATACCCGCCTCAGGGATGAGGCTAAGTCACGGCGGGGCGAACGGCAGTGCGGGATCGGCGGTGCCGGGTATTTGGGCGACTAGGCGATTGCCGCTCCAGATTTCCATCCCAGCCCAATTGACCGGGGCCTGATTGGCGCTGGCAATTGCGGCTTTGTCGTCCTCACAGTCGACGTCAGTTCCTCCTGCGATCGAACCATGCTCACTCAGAGAATAAATGCGGTAATGGGTCATAATCACACCTGCTGTCTGATTGACTTCGGCTGGGCTTCTCCCAGACCTGGCCGCGATCTCCGCGAGAAAGCGGTATACAAGGAAGATTTTAACAGAAAAATAGCGTGACATCAGTGTCAAATAGAGAATTGTTGCCAAAGATCAGTTTTTCCGGTGCCGAGATTGCAACTTCATCGATAGTATCAGGGAGTTTCGGCGATAACGTTTTCGTGCCACAGTCGACAGACGCGATTATCTATGCTGCATTTGCAACTACGAGATCGATTTAGTGAGTAAAAAGGTAGTTTTTGACTCTGTGGCGAAACTGACAAAGTGGAAGCGCGCATGAAAAAGCTGTGGTCTGTCGAAATCAGCCCTCAAGGCGTTGTCGACCGAGCGCGCCAACGGAAGGTGGGAGAAGCGCCAGCAGGGCTAGGCGCCTCTGAAGAGGAAGAAGAAGTAGTCGGTTGCTTCGATCCTGCACTACTTGTTACATTGCGGGCCGAAATAGCGGACGCTCACCGCAAGTTCGATGCCATCGTGCACCGGCTGGGTTATGGTGAGATCTGATCGAGTTCCCCGTCCGGCTCCCTCGATCCCGGTTGCCTCAGGTGCAGCAGGCCGCGCTTCACATCGCCAACGTGGCCAACAGCGCCTGGCTGGAGACGGCGCTGGCCCGCCCGGCCTCGCAGTGGCTCGCTTCTTTGCGCAGCGGCTTGCTTTGTCGCGCCCGGCGCCAGGCCACAAAAGTGAGGCGGGACGCCGGGGTAAGAATTCTCGACTTCGGCGCGAACGGCCCTTATCGTTTTTCGTGAGCAACGGAGGGTGCTATGAATTTGCCGCTGATCGCTAGAGCCGACTTCCCCGAGTTTCTCGCGATGGGGATGGCTGGGTTTCCAGGGACCTTTGAAGGCTGGGAGGAGGCTCAAAGGCGCGAGAAGCAACAAGATCGTGGGCTCAGCCGGGAAATACCTGTCTCTCCAATGCGGTTCCGTCTTTGGCTCCACGAGAATGGCAAAGCCGCTACTCTCAACAGCCTGCGACTCTACGCCGACCACGAGGCACACAATCCGCCGCGGTTCACAGCCGGATACGAGCCGCCGGATGGTGGGTAACATTAGCTATAACGTAACGACTTTCCCATGGAATTCGGATTTTTTTTCTGCACCATATGCGTCCTGCATGAAGGCGCTCGGGCCACCCAGCCCCGGAACCGCTCTGGAAAGCAGCCGGGGGTGGTCTAGCCTGCCCAGGCGAGCGCAACAGCCCGCCGGGTGCCAGGGCTCAGATGAGCCTGAGGAGCCGCCCCAGCCCGAACAGGAGGGCACAGACGGCGGTGTTGCCAGCGATTGACCACCCGGCGACGAATAGTAGGTCGCCACGTGCGTAGAAGCGTTCGAGGCTCCCCGGGCGGGCCAGGAAATAGCCGACGACGCTTATCGCCCCGCAGACCAGTATCGTCCACCACGGCCACCGCAGCGCCCCGGCGGCGACGGGCAGGATTAAAGCGATCGTCATCAAAAGGGCGCCCACGTCCTCTCCCTCGGCTCGTGCATCCGTGCCTTACTAGCATAATCGCCACTTCGATCTGACCAAAAACGTTCGATTGCGGACACCCTGGCCACACCTGACCAAAAAATACCTTGACGGCCTTTAGGACACCGTGCAACTAACGGACACCGTTTTTGACCAGGAGGCCCACATGCCCAGGACTTTCGCCTACGTCCGCGTTTCGACCGTCGGACAGACCACCGAGAACCAGGTGCAAGAGATCACTGCCGCCGGCTTCGCTGTCGAGCCGCAGCGCGTTATCGCTGATACCGTGTCAGGCAGTTCCGCACTGGAGCAGCGCCCAGGCTTCATGCGCCTGCTGGACAAGCTGGAGCGGGGCGACGTGTTGATCGTGACGAAGCTCGATCGCCTGGGCCGGAGCGCAATCGACGTCTCCAGCACGGTGCAGAAGCTGGGCAAGATGGGCGTGCGCGTGCATTGCCTGGCCCTTGGTGGCGTCGATCTGACGAGTTCGGCCGGGAAGATGACGATGGGCGTCATCAATGCCGTGGCTGAGTTCGAGCGCGATTTGATCATCGAGCGGACGCAGTCGGGGCTGGCCCGTGCAAAGGCCGCAGGGGCCACGCTGGGGCGGCCGGTGGTGTTGGATGACGATCAGCGGGAGGAAGTGCGCCAGCGGCTCGCAGAGGGCGCCAGCGTGTCAGCCCTGGCACGGGAATACGATGTCAGCCGGCAGACCATCATGCGGGCACGGGACATGCAGGAGGCGGCGTAGCCCTGTGTCGGTTCGACGCGTTAATGATCCAAGCGATCCAAGGGAAAGCGCGGTCACTCCTCCCCCTTATGTGGAGGGCCTAGATACCCCCTATATGTTCCATATATTTTTCTCTAATTAGAAAAGTTAGAAATACCTTGGATCACTTGGATCAATAAACAATTTCAATTGGTTATGCATGGATCACCCTTGGATCATTCATGGATCATGCTTGGATCAATGCCCGGCTCGAACCCCGTCGAACAGCGGCGCGGCAGCTTGACTCACCTGCCGATCCAAGGGACGGACGTATCTGATCCAAGGGTGATCCAAGGGATGGGCGTATCTGATCCAAGGGACGGGCGTGGCCGACGCAGCAACGGAAGATGCGGCAGCCGGACAGCAATGCTGACCTATTGGCCCAGATATGGAAAACCCCGGCTGATGCTGGGGGACTAGGCCAGCGCCGGGGCTCCAAAGACCGAAACGATGTAGAAAGGAACGACCCGGCGGTTACCAAGCGCCGACAGGGCGGATTATAGGTCGTCGCCATCTAAGAAACAAGCTCCTATCGTAGGAATTTTGTACTAATTGCGATTCCGGTCGAAAAAGCGTTTGACGGCAAAGGGGCGCCGGCGATAAAGGTGCCGAACCGAAACGCGAATTCAACTCAGCTTGAAGGGACACTGAGATGGAGAAGCACATGATGTAACAAAGGAGTTTGACCATGGATAAGCACGCCCAACCCACGTCTACCCCCATCGCTCCGCCCCCCGGCGGTGGACGCCGCAAAGCTCTTGCGAGCATCGCCAACCTCAGCCCCCCAATCGCCCTCCGCGGTTTCGACGCTGCGCTGAAGCAGGTCGAACTGATGACAGGCTCCCCCGACACCATCATCCGCGTGCGCACCGTAAACTCGGCGCTGCCAAAGGGAGCGCTCGGCGCCTCATATGAGTTCGAGGGGGGCCTTGCTGATATGCACGAGCGCATCTGCAAGCTGAACCTCGACGGCCACAACATATACGTCATGGCCCAGCCCACGAGGCCGTGCCCGGGCTTCGCCTCGAATGCCGATGTCATTGGCGTCCGCGGGTTTTATGCCGACGGCGACGGTGCAGCCTTCCCAACAGCCTGGCACGTCGCCCCAACCTACGTGCTGAGGCACCCCCAGACGGGGCGGTGGTGGGCGCACTGGACGGTGACGGCGGCCGAACTGGCAAGCCTTCCCGAATGGATCAAACGCATTGCGATGCGCTACGGCTCCGATGCCACAATCTGCAATCCCGCCCGGGTCATTCGGCTCGCCGGCTTCGATCGGTGGAAAGATGGGAAGAGCTACGGCCCATACGAGCTGGAAGTCATGTCGGGTATCGCGACCGATGAGTGGATGCACTGCGGATTGCCTGAGCTACCGGCCCGCGCCAAGGTCGATGCGTCGCGCCTGAACGAAGAGGACGTGATTGCGGCCGAGCGCCTCCGAGACGCGTTGGCCTTCGTCCCGCCGGCGAACCGCGACGATTGGTTGAGGGTGATCTTTGCCGTTCGGGACGCCAAGGTGCTGCTACCCAACCTGGAGCGGATGGAACCGGACGAGGTGATCGCCCTCCTGGACGATTGGGCGAGTGGCTCTCTTTGGGAAAACCATACCGGCCAAAAGCTCACGTCCTGCGACGTTGGCAATTACCAGGGCTCGGAGGATGTCGAGACCCTGTTCAACGGCAGGCGCGGCACAGGGGCAGCGGTGACCCTGGCATCAGTCGTCCATCTGGCGAAGGAACATGCGCAGAAGCAGGGCTTGCAGGTGCCCCCTGAGACCTGCCAGCGCGGCGCGGCCGAGTTGGGTATGCGGCCGGTGGCGTCGCCACACGGGGCCATCCCAGCGAACGATGACGACGCGGCTCCTTTGGTGCTATCTCCCAAGGCTCCGCGGGACAGTGCTGCCGAGATGCTGCGGCGCGAGTTCACCAAAGATGGTCAAATCGTCCTGAGGTGCCACGGCAACGAATTTCATCGGTGGGATGGGCGGCGCTGGGTCCCTGTCGAGCCGGAACGGTTGGACGCCAAGATCGACGATTTCCTCGATGGCGCGCTCCGCAAGGCCAAGGTCAACGGCGAGGAAACCCTCGTTCGCTTCACCCCGATGAGCAAGGACGTTGATGAAGTGCGCAAGGCCCTGGCGAGGCGGTCGCAAACGCCTGAAGGCGCCGTGGCGCCATGTTGGCTCGACGGTCGCACCGCCCCTGACCCGAAGCAGCTTCTTGCTGTCAGCAACGGCTTGCTGAACCTGACGACGCGGGAGTTGATCCCGCACACGCCGGCCTTCTTCAGCCCCAACACCCTGGACTTCGCCTATGATCCCGCGGCAACAACGCCAGAGTGGAGCAAGTTCCTGGCGCAGTTGTGGGGCAATGACCCCCAGTCAATCGAGGCGCTGCAAGAAATGTTCGGGCTCCTGCTGACGGGCGACACGTCCTACCAGAAGGCGTTCATGATCAAAGGCCCGAAGCGCTCTGGAAAGGGCACGATCGGACGCATTCTGAAGGCGCTGCTGGGCGCAGCCAACGTGTCCGCCCCGACGCTCGGCGCGTTGTCGTCCTCTCGCTTTGGCAAGGCTTCGTTGATTGGAACGCGGTTGGCGTTGGTAGGTGACGCCCAGCTTGGCGGACGGGATGACCTGAATTCACTTGCTCAAAGCATATTGTCGCTTACCGGCGAGGACACGATCAACGTCGAACGCAAGAACGTCGGCGATTGGATCGGCCGGCTGGAGACGCGCCTTGTGATATTGGCCAACGAACTGCCCAGGATCACGAACGCCAGTGGTGCAGTGGCCTCCCGGTTCATCCTGCTGACGCTTACCGAGACGTTCTATGGCAAGGAGGACCACAAGCTGGAGGATAAGCTGCTTCAGGACCTTCCGGGCATTCTGAATTGGTCGCTCGACGGGTTGGCTCGGCTGCGCCAGCGGGGCCACTTCATCCAGCCCCAGACGAGCGCCGATGAATTGCGCGAGATGGAGCATCTGAACAGCCCAGTGAAAGCTTTCCTCTACGAGATGTGCGACGAGGGGCCGGAGTTCACCGAGGACTGTGGTGCGCTACATGCGGCCTTCGTCGCGTGGAGCACAGAGCGCGGGGATAAGTATATCCCAAACGCCAGCATCTTCGGACAGAAGTTGAGCGCGGCGGTTACAGGATTGAAGAAGGCGAGACCCCGGGCTCCAGACGGCAAGCCGACGTGGCGGTATCAAAGCGTCGGCCTGAAGAAGCCGGAGGGCACGCAGGTCCAGACCACGGACAACGTCACGCGGCTGGCGCTGGCGCGCTTAACGCGTCGGACAGCCGCGACCCACGCGGGCACGGAGACGGTGCAATGAGCGCCCTTCCCGTGGCCTGTCGTGGCCTCGCCGCCAGTGCTGCCGTGTGGTGGCAGGGCGGCGGGTGGTCCGTCACTGCCTATGGCCTGGAACAGATCGACGGGCACAATGCCATCAGCGCCGGCCGCCTGGCCGATCTGGACGGGGCTGGGGCGCTTCGGTGGGTCAAGGTGAACGATGACGCTGGCCTCGATCTCGACGCCTTCCTGACGGCCTTCGCCGTGGCGCTGGCCCTGCATGGCCACACGGTAGACCCAGCGTTGATCCCTCCATCAGCCAAGGCATATCGCAAGAACCTGCGGCGCCTGGCTTATGAAGCGTCGATCAAGCCAAAGGTGAAGCACCGGCGGGCGGCATAAGCCGCCGCTAATTCGCGGCAACCGGAAGAGCCGTCACGGGCGCAGCAGCATGTCCGAGGAACGCCGAGATTGCTCCCCCGGTGATCGAGGCGCCGGTGGTGACCTGGAGAATGCCGAGGAAGCGCCTCGACGGCAGGAACACCCCGATGTCGTGGGGAAGACGCGCACTGTAAAGGACCGCCCCGGCCGGCGTAGGTGTGGGGCCTATGGCAAACGCGTTAGTCTGCATCAGCACCGTGAGTTGGCTGTCGAAGGGCAACGACGGCAGTGGGTGCGTTGCAAGCTGAAACCGCAAGGTGCCAGCACCGGCGGCAATGATCGGTATGGGGGCAACAATCGTCAGATAGAGGTCCTCGGTGTCGAGGTTTCCGCCAATGCCGGTGTCGATCGCGCTGCCTATCAGGGCGGTGCCAGCGGCTCGTGCGACGGGGGTGAAGGCGCAGAGTTCAAGCGAACTGTCGAGGATCATGGAGGGGGTTTCCTTTGTGAAAGTGGGTCGGGGTTAGGCTTCGTCGTCGTCAGCACTCGGTCGCACAGGCAAGCGTTGCTCGACCTTCCACGACCGATGATCTGCGCCTTGCTGACGTTCGGCGGCGGCAAGCTGTGCGAACTCAAGGTCGATCTTGCTGGCCACCTTGCCATCCTGGATCCGCCGAACGATGTTGCTGAAGTCGCGGTAGTAACCGTCGGGCAATCCGGCAGTCATCGCCGCCCGTTCCGCCTCTTGCTTGGCCTCATATTTGGCATTCTCGGCGGCGTGATATTCCTCGTAGGTCGGCGCGTCGGCGGGCACGATCACGGCGCCTCTGCCGGTTCGCACGATGCCACATGGATCGACGAATGCTCCGACCGGAGCGCCAATGAGACGCGGATCGACTGCCGGTTCTGCGTCGGGTGGCTTGACGCCCAGACGGGCCTTCAACTCGGCAAGCTCAGTGCGAAGCTCCTCGACTTCCTCGCGAAGGTGTGTGGACGGGTGCATGGTGATAGTCTCCTATGTTGGGTGGGGATCAGAGTTGGCGGAATGGGTTCGACCTTAGGGCCCGGGCGAAAGCGGCAATTAGGTGGGGATTGTTTCCCAGTCCTGTCTTGTTCAGGATCGCCTTCAACTCGGGGCTGGCGAACTGGCGCATCGCAGTCTGGGCATCTCGGACATCGGCCTGGGGTAGATTTGCGGCTTCGGCCGCCCAGGCGTTGCTCTGCCTCTCCACGGCCGCGGTCGTCATCTGTTCATGCAACTGGACCAATTTCGCAGTCTGTCCCCTATCCAATTTTAGCTCCTGCACGATCGGCGTTGCCGCGGCGGCGTCTGGATGGGCCTGGTCGATAAAGTCGATCGTCACCGCCGGCTTGGCTGCTTCGGCGGCAGCGTCGGCGGCTTCCGGCTCGGCTGGCCTGGCCTCGGTCGGTGCTGTTGCTGCCGGCGTTGCTGATGGGTAGAGGGCGTCGAGTGTGACGGGTGCCGTAGGGGCTGTAGCTGACGGCGTTGGGACTGCCGGTGTTGCTGATGGGTAGAGGGCGGCGAGTGTGGCTTCGTCCATTGGTTCATGCGTCCTTTGCTGGTTGAGCCGCACGACGGGAGCGCCGGCTGATGGGCTTGCGAATGAAGATCAGTTCGGCCGGCTCAGGCAGGCCGTTGCGGCTCTCCAGGGACAGGGTCTCGCGTGCGGCGGCGATGCGGTCGAACAGGCTGGGTTCGGCCTCGTCTTCTTCAGCGTCTTCGGCCAAACCCCACTCAGCCTCGAACTCGTCCGCTGCTTCTGGGTCCCTCGCGCGCATATGTGCGGCAATAATCGTGCCAACGCGGGCATCGGACAGGAGCGACGTTCCCACGCTTATCGCAATATGCCTGCTGATACCGGCGCTGATGGCAGCCCGAACAAGGTGCTGGTCCCGCGCATACGCCTCGGCAAACTTGAGCGACGTAGCGTTCAGCGGTTTATGAATATGCTGCACCTGGTATCGGGCCGGCTTGGACATCGGACGGGCCTCAGGTGCCCGCGTCGATGCGGCGGCAGGCGTCAACGAGATTGGCTGTGCACTGCTTGATAGCTGCGCTAACATGCGGCTTGTGAAGCAAAGGCCGGGCCGAGGCGATAGAATATCCGGCTTCCACCGCAGCGCGGGTAGGCTTCAACCCCTTGGCCAGTGCGACCACGAAGGCTTCTTCCCGGCTGGAAAGCTCTATCTTGGCGGTGACGTGCATATTCGTAAGCTCCTTTGCGTTAGGTTCTGTGGCTCAGATAGTGAGCCTCGATAACTGCTGTTAGTGAACATATCTAACGTTCTGCTACGAATTACGCAAGCAGGAATAACGCTCTGGCGGGCAGAATTACCCCTCGGTGGTTATCTTTCGATGCCGGCGCACCGCCCAGGGTGCGGGAGCGTTATTGTAGTATCGCCAGCCCCTCGATCCGACGAGCACGACACGGAGGCATAGGATGTTTGAACGACCGGAATATGCGCCGGGAACGCCTGCGCCGTCCGCGGGGGCATACGAGCAGATCAACATTTTCGGCCAGCCGACGGGCATCTGCATCAACATCGCCCGCGGACATCCACTCCCGCGCGCGCCGATTGGGCATTGGTGGCGGGCGTTAGAGGCAGACGGCCCACCGGGTGAAGCCCCACCCATCCGAGAGGTGCGCTATGCAATTGCCGGATGACATTGAGCAGAGACTTATCGACCGCCAGTCCCATCGTGCAGCCGTGGACCTGGCGAACCGGCGCAAGATCAGGTTCTACCAGGCCGTAGAATTGATCAATGGGTGGTTGTTTGATCGGCAGCAAGGGATACAGGGCAACCACTTTGGCCGCCGGAAAAACCACCGCCACTGGTGAGCTCGCCGCAGCAGGGGACGCGAGGCGAGTTCTTCAGCGTGGCCGGGCGTAGCGTTCGGTAAGGCGAGCAGCTTCCCATCGAGAGAACATAACGGGAATGAGGGGCGGTGCAATCATCGACGGCACACCCCCTATCGCCTCAATCCCCTACGGCGTATTGATATATGACCATCTTGTCATAATTCGTAATCCACAGGCGCAAAGCCCTCACTCCCTAAAGAGGTGCCATAATGCAGTTGCCGGATGACATTGAGCAGAGACTTATCGACGGCTTGTTCGACCGCGCGGCCATCGACTTGGCGAACCGGCGCAAGATCAAGTTCGAGTGAGGCTGTCAACCAGATCGGAGGCTGGCTGTCCGATCGGCAGCAAGCGATACAAGGGCCGACGAGGTTGTTTGGCCGCCGAAAAACTGACCGCCAGATGTGATGAACTTGCCTCGCAATTGCTCGGCTGCGACGTGTGTGGTCCACGTGTGTGGTAGCTCCAGCGCAAGTCCCCCGCAAAGCCGCCTAAGTCCTGAGTTTTCCGGGTGATCGTTGCGCTGGCGGAGAGAGAGGGATTCGAACCCTCGGTACGCTTTCACGCACACACGCTTTCCAAGCGTGCGCCTTAAGCCGCTCGGCCACCTCTCCGCGAGGGCCGCTGAATACCACCCTCGCGGCGTTGCGCAAACCCCAATCAGGGCGCAAACCCCAATCAGGCGTCCATCTTCAGCGCCGCCAGGAAGGCCGACTGGGGGATCTCCACCTTGCCGAACTGGCGCATGCGCTTTTTGCCTTCCTTCTGCTTCTCCAGCAGCTTGCGCTTGCGGCTGATGTCGCCGCCATAGCACTTGGCGGTGACGTCCTTGGATAACGCGCTGATGGTCTCACGCGCCACCACGCGGCTGCCGATGGCGGCCTGGATGGCGATCTTGAACAACTGCTTGGGGATCAAATCCTTCAGGCGGGCGCAGATCTGGCGGCCGCGGTTTTCGGCGGCGGCGCGGTGGGCAATGAACGACAGCGCATCCACCAAGTCGCCGTTCACCAGGATCGAGATCCGCACCAGATCGCTCTCGGCATAGCCGTCCATCGCATAGTCGAACGACGCATAACCGCGCGATACCGATTTCAGCCGGTCGTAAAAGTCGAACACCACCTCGTTCAGCGGAATGCGATAGACTGCCATCGCCCGATTGCCGACATAGGTCAGATCCACCTGCTGGCCGCGACGCTCCGTGCACAGCTGCAGCACGCTGCCCAGGTAGTCGTCGGGGACCATGATCGTGGCCTTGATCCACGGTTCCTCGATGCGGTCGATAACCGACCCGTCCGGCATGTCAACCGGGTTGTGCAGCTCCTGCATCTCACCGTTGGTCTTGAAGATGTGGTAGACGACGGATGGCGCGGTGGCGATCAGTTCCAGGTCGAATTCCCGGGTCAGTCGCTCCTGGATGATTTCCAGGTGCAGCAAGCCCAGGAACCCGCAGCGGAAGCCGAAACCCAGGGCGGCCGAGGTTTCCGGCTCATAGTGGAAGCTGGCGTCGTTCAGCCGCAGCTTGCCCAGGCTGTCGCGCAGTTTCTCGAAATCATCGGCATCAATCGGGTACAGGCCGCACCAAACGACCGGAATGGAGGGCTTGAAGCCGGGCAGTGCCTCGATGGCAGGGGTTCGGTCGTCGGTGATCGTGTCACCGACATTGCAGTCGGCCACTGTCTTGATGGCGGCGGTTATGAAGCCGATCTCACCAGGCCCGAGATCCTCCATGGCGACCATCTTGGGCGTGAAGACGCCGACCTGCTCGACCGAATGGACCGCGCCGGTCGACATCATGCGGATCTTCTGGCCACGCTTCAGGCGGCCGTCCTTGATGCGGACCAGAATGACGACGCCGAGATACTGGTCGTACCAGCTATCAACCAGCAACGCCTTCAACGGCGCATTGCCGTCACCCTTCGGGGCCGGCAGGCGGGTGACCAGGGCTTCCAGCACGCCTTCGATGTTCAGGCCGGTCTTGGCGCTGATCTCCACCGCATCGGAGGTATCGAGACCGATCACATCCTCGATCTGCTGCTTGACCTTGTCCGGTTCGGCGGCCGGGAGGTCGATCTTGTTGAGGATCGGCACGATCTCATGACCAGCGTCGATGGCCTGATAGACGTTGGCCAGCGTTTGCGCCTCGACCCCCTGGGAAGCGTCCACCACCAGCAGGCTGCCTTCGCAGGCGGCGAGGCTGCGGCTGACCTCGTAGGCGAAGTCGACGTGGCCGGGGGTGTCCATCAGGTTCAGCTCGTAGGTCACCCCGTCCTTGGCGGTATAGCTCAGCCGGACAGTTTGCGCCTTGATGGTGATCCCGCGTTCCTTCTCCAGCTCCATGTTGTCCAGGACCTGGGCGGTCATTTCCCGCGCTGTCAGGCCACCGGTGAACTGGATCAGGCGATCGGCCAGGGTGGATTTCCCGTGGTCGATGTGGGCGATGATGGAGAAGTTGCGAATACGCTCGGTGGGAGTGTCGGTCATTTACCGGCTGTCAGTGATCTGGGGTTAGCGGTCAGATAGAGCGTCTGCCACCCCATGTCACCAACTGCGGACGGATTTGGATCGGCGATTGCTCCGGAAACCGCGCCGGACGCCTGCCGCGGCGGATAATCAGCCCTCCGGCGATACCGCGGCTTCGGATCGCGAACCGAAGCCGCGCGGCAGCGGCAGTCGCGCCAGCAGGCTGTCGGCGCGGCCGGTCAGCCGGCGAAACCGGCCATGGGCGGCGAGCATCCGGTCGAGGAAGGCCAGCGTGGGGGCGTCATCGTCCGAGATGTCGCGCAGCCAGTAAAGCAGCGTCGCCGAATAGATGGCGGTGAGAACGGCGCGTTTGGAATACCAGGCGAACCTGGTGGAATCATCACCGGCGGCGCGCCAGATGGCGTCGATGGTGCGGGCGGTGGCCTGGGTCGCGGCACGGGCGTTCTGCGGCAAGGCGAGGATAGCGAGCGCGCGGCGAACGGCTTCCTTATACGGGCGGTTCTGCTCCAGCCGCAGCGCGATGACAGCGCGCACGCGGGCGGAGGGCCGGCTTTCCGGCAGACCGGCGGCGGCTTCTTCCATCCGGCGGTCGGCGAGGTCGCAGAATGTCTCGATCATGTCGACGGTGCCGAGCGGGAACAGCAGGTCGACGTCGTCGGGTGACTGGCCGGCACTGACGGCACCGGCCTTCAGCGCCCGTTTGGTCCAGCCGTCGAAGGCGATGTTGGGCAGCATTGCCAGGATCGCGGCGTCTCGTTCGGGAAGGCGTTCAGGGGGCGTGATCATGGCAGAGACCTTCATAGCTTTGCCTGGGCGCGATCGAGTTCGCTGCTGAACCCGAAGTAGCGGAAGTCGGTCATGCGCATCGGGTAAAGGATACCGTCCAGGTGATCGTACTCATGTTGGACGACTCGAGCGTGGAAACCAGACACATCGCGCTCGATGATGTTGCCGTCGCAGTCGACACCGCGGTAACGGATACGTGCGGCGCGAGGAACGGCGGCGCGCAGGTCCGGGATGGACAGGCAGCCCTCCCAACCCAGCACGCGATCCTCACCCACCAGTTCGACCGTGGGGTTGATCAGGACGGTGGTGGCGATCTGGGTGTCGTCCGGATCCTGGGTCTCACGGCCGCCGGGGACGCGGAAAACGAACAGGCGAAGCGGTTGATAGACCTGGGGTGCGGCCAGTCCGACCCCGGGTGCGTCCATCATCGTGTCGATCATGTCGGCGACCAGGCGACGGATCTCCGGCGCGCCGGGATCGGCGACCGGCTCGCATTTCCGCAGCAGGACCGGGTGACCCATGCGGGCAATTTTCAGGATAGCCATGTGCGCGTCGTGCCTCTGTCGGCCAGATTGGTCTTGTAAGTATCCACGGTCATGTTATAGCGCCAGCCCCCGCGTCGGAATCCCCGGCGATGGGTTTGTTTGCGCACCCGATCGGCGGGTGTGCCCCTGGAAAGGAGCAGGCGGCCAAGTGCAAGTCCTCGTGCGTGACAACAATGTCGACCAGGCGCTCAAGGCGCTCAAGAAGAAGATGCAGCGGGAGGGTATTTTCCGCGAGATGAAGCTGCGGCGGCACTACGAAAAGCCGTCAGAGCGGCGCGCTCGTGAGGCGGCGGAGGCGGTTCGCCGTGCCAGGAAGCTGGAACGCAAGCGACTGGAGCGCGAGGGCTTCTAACAAGCCACCGACCAGTCCAAGGTAGAGCGCGGCCAGGGGATCCCTGCGCCGCGCCAGATGCGTGTACTATTGCTGAATGATAGTCAGGCGGTTTAGGGTGCGCGCGATTGGACCAATCGAGGGCGCCAGAACCCCATGCTCGCTCCAGACCAAACGCGGCAGAGCGCCGTATTCGACCATCTTCGTCACAGCATATTGAGTGGCGCCTTGCCCGGGGGCGGACGGCTTCCGCCGAGCCGGTCGCTGGCGCAGGAGCTGGGGGTCGCGCGACAGACAGTGGTGCTGGCGTATGAACGGCTGGCAGCCGAGGGCTATGTGCGCGGGCGAACCGGCAGCGGCACCTATGTAGCAACGGATCTGCCGGATCAGGCCCCTGCCCCGGCTTCGACGCCGCCGCTGGCTGCGGTGGCGCTATCGGCGCGGGGGGCGCAACTGGCGCAGATCCCGGCAACAGCGACGGCGCGTGACCCGACACTGGGGCTGTTGCTGGCGGGTGGGCTACCCGCGCCCGATCTGTTTCCGATCAAGGCCTGGGCGCGCTGCGCGTCGCGGGTGCTGAAGCCGCTTTCCGGCGAATTTTCCAGCTACCCGCCACCGCAGGGGTTACTGGTTCTGCGTGAGCAGATCGCGGCGCACCTGGCAGCGACACGCGGGCTGGTCGCCGATCCCGGGTGCATCGTGGTGACCGGCGGCACCCAGCTTGCCTTGCACACCGCGGCGGAGCTGCTGCTGGATCCCGGGGACCCGGTGTGGGTCGAGGACCCCGGCTATATCGCCGGGCGCGGGGCGCTGCTGGCGGCGGGGGCGTCGCTGGTGCCTATTCCCAGCGACTCCGAGGGCATCGATGTGGCGGCCGGCGTACGGATCGCCCCAACCGCCAGGCTGGCCCTGGTAGCCCCATCGCACGCTACCCCGCTGGGCGGTGCGTTGCCGGTCGGGCGGCGGTTGGCCCTGCTGGAGTGGGCGCGACAAGCCGGTGCCTGGGTGCTGGAGGATGACTGCGATTCGGAGTTTCGCTGGGAAGGCAAGCCGCTGCCGCCGCTGGCGACGCTGGATAAGGCTGGGCAGGTGATCTACTGCGGCACATTCAGCAAGACGCTGGCGCCGGCGCTGCGGATCGGCTTTGCAATCGTGCCGGCACCGCTGGTGAGCGCGTTCGTGCGGCTGCGGACGCTGACCGATCGAGGCACGGACGCATTCACCCAGGCGACGCTGGCGGAATTCATGCGGCTGGGGCTGCTGGCCCCGCACATTCGCAAGATGCGTACGGAGTATGGCCGCCGGCGCGATGCGCTGCTGGAGGCGATGGGGCGAGCGGTGCGCCACGCCGTTCCGCTGGCCGCGCCGGGCGGGTTGCACATGGTCGCTCGTTTGGCGGACGGCATCGACGAGGCGGCGGCCGTGCGAGCCTGCCGGGCGCGAGAATTGGCGGTGTCACCGCTGCGCGGCTACTACGCCGGTTTGCCGCGGATGAATGGGCTGGTGATCGGGTTTGCCGCGACCCCGGTGGCGATGAGCGGCGAAGTGGCGCGGCGGCTGGAGGCGGCTTTGGCGGGGGTCGCGGGAAAGGCGTCCGCCGCTTAAATCCTGCTATTACAAGACAAGGTGGCCGCGATCATGCGCGATTTTTCCGGCAGACGGCTTTCGTAACGGGTGGGGCGAGCGGGATCGAGCAGATTTGCCTCAATACCTGGTGGTAGGTGATCGACGTCAACCTGATGGGGATCGTCCACGGCATCGAGATGTTCCTGCCGCATATCCGCGCCCATCACGAGGGCGGCCACATCGTCAATAACGCGTCCATGGCCGGGATGAACAGCGGGCTTGGGTTCAGCCCCTAGACCGCGAGCAAATTCGCCGTGGTCAACATCTCCGAGGGACTGGCTGGCGCGTTGAAGCCGGTTGGCATCGGCGTGACGGTGCTGTGCCCCGGGTTCGTGCGGACGCGGATCTGGCAGAGCGGGCGCAACCGGCCGCAGCATTACGGGCCGGCACTGACACCCGACCCTGGCAGCTCAGCAGCGGCCCTGGCTGAGCGGCTTGCCGAACAGGCGCGGGCCGGGCGCGGACCCGCCATGGTTGCTGACCAGGTGCTGGCCGCGATGCGGAGAAACGAGCTGTATGGGTTCACACATCACAGCCCGGAATTGCGGTCTGATCTGGCGGAACGCTTCGCCGGAATCCTCACGGCCATGGACCAGGCGGCGGCACACTGAAGTAAACACCAGTCCAATGCCGACCAGGGATCGGGTGCTCCGGGACAATGGCGTGCGCAGCAGCCGGCTTGCTTTTCAACGCGACGGAAATGCGCCATCGTTCAATCCAATGTTAATGACGCCAAGAGCGGAGGCTGACGCATGACGGAGGTCCACCCCCAGGTCGCGCGCGCGCTGGCGCTGCACCCACTGATCCAACGTGACGGGGACGAGATCAACCGCCGCCGCGCGTTGACGCAGCCGATCGTCCAGGCGCTGAAGGACGGCAATTTTTTTCGTATGCTGCAGCCGCGCTCAATCGGCGGGATGGAGATGAAACCGTCGGATTTTAGCCGGGTGACCGAGGCGATCGCAACCGCCGACGGATCGTGCGGCTGGGTGACCTGCCAAAGTAACGGATGTTCGACGTCAGCGGCCTATCTGGAACCGCGCATTGCGCGGGAGATTTTCGGGCCCGTCGACGGCATCCTGGCCTGGGGCCCGCCGGGCGCACCGTTCGAGGCGGAGCCGGTCGAAGGCGGTTACTGCATCTCCGGCACCTGGCGCTTTGCCAGCGGCAGCCAGAACGCCACCTGGCTGGGGGCGCATATGAAAGTGAAGGGGCGCAGGGAAGTGCGCACCATGCTGTTTCCGAAGTCCAGCGTGACCATGGTCGACATCTGGCACACGATGGGCCTGCGCGGCACGGCCAGCAACGAATACGTGGTCAAGGATCTGTTCGTACCGGACGACCACACGATGATTCGCGATCAGCCAATCGATCGGCGGGAACAGGGACCGTTGTACAGGTTCACCAGCGGGCAGTTGTACTCGGCCGGGTTCGCCGGGGTGGGGCTGGGGATCGCGCGCGGGCTGATCAACGCATTCCTGGCACTGCCGGCGACCAAGGTGTCACGCGGGGCGGCCAAGCCGATGCGCGAGAATAACGTGGTGCAGTCGCAACTGGCGCAGTCCGAGGCGCGGTGGCACTCGGCGCGGGCCTTCCTGCACACCACGCTGGACGAGCTTTATGCCCATGTGGGCGAACATGGCGGGATGAGCGAGGAGCAGGCGGGGATGCTGCGGCTGGCCTCGACATGGGCCATTCAGCAGTCGCGCGAAGTGGTGCAGACGCTGTATCATTGCGCAGGCTCGATCGCGGTCTTCGAGGACCAGCCGTTCGAACGGCGACTGCGTGACATCAACTCCGTGGCGCAGCAGTCGCAGGGGCGGCAACTGCATTATGAATCGGTGGGGCAGATCATGCTGGGCCTGACACCGGAAAACGTATTCTGAGAAGGGGACAAGAGATATGCCGGCACAATCGCTTAATCACTACACCATCAAGGTGCGCGACCTGGAGCGTACGAAGGATTTCTACCAGGACGTGGTGGGGCTGAAGGTCGGCGAGCGGCCGCCCTTGGCGTTCCCCGGATACTGGCTGTATTGCGGTGACGTGCCGACGGTGCATCTGATCGGCCATCGCGCCGAGGACCCGCAGATCTCGGACGGCCCGTCCGATCCGGCGTCCACCGGCCGGCTGGACCATATCGCTTTCGCCTGCAACGGATTGAAGGACATGCGCGCCAATCTGCAGTCGCGCAGCATCAAGTTCGACGAGCGGGTGCTGCCGCGCCTGAACATGACGCAGTTGTTCTACCTGGACCCGGACGGCATCGCGGTGGAATGCAACTTCGATGCGTCCGAGACCGAGACCACGAGCGCGAAGGGTTACTGAACAGGCTCCTTGATCGAGGTGCGCCAGTGAATGCGCTCCTGTTCGGGCGGGTAGTCGCCGGCGGCCCGGTGGTATGAGCAGCGATTGTCCCAGATCACCACGTCGCCGACCTGCCATTTGTGACGGTATTCACCCTCGGGCTGGATCATCAGGGCGGTGAGTTCATCGATCAGGTCGTCGCTTTCGGCCTGATCGACCCCGACGATGGACAGGATCTTGCCGGGATCGAAGTAAAGCGATTTGCGGCCGGTTTCGCTGTGGGTTCGGATGATCGGGTGGATGGCCGGCGCGCGATCGCGGTCCTCCGGGTTCAGCAGGGCCTGTGACTTGGTGCGCCCGCCATAGGTGAAGGCGCCGTTGACGCCTTCCAGACGGTCCTTCAGGCGTTGCGGCATGGCGTCGTAGGCGACGTAGCCGCTGGCGAACAAGGTGTCGCCGCCGGTGTCGGGGATCGCCAGGGCGAAGAGCTGGGTCGCCTTGAACGGGATGTCGTCATAGGCACCGTCGGTATGCCAGCCTTCGGCGCCGCGTCGGTAGATCGCCGTGTTCAGGGTGCCGTCGGCGTTGAACTTGTTGACGCCCAGCAGGGTGACCTCGGGCATGTCGGGGTGCCGCGTGCTCTTGGAAGGATGCGGTGCCACCGTGCCAAAGCGGCGGCTGTATGCGACGAATTCCGGAAGTGTAAGTTCCTGGTCCTTCACCACAAGCACGTTGTGGTCGAGCCAGGCCTGGTAGATCGGCGCGAAGCCGCTGTCGTCAAGAGTGCGGATGTCGACGCCGGATACCTCAACGCCGATCTGTGGGCCACGTTGGCGGATTTCGACCATGGATTGTCCTCCCTTTGGTGCAAGGGAAGGCCCTGTGCGGCCGGTCGTCAAGATCGTCGGGGGCTGGGTAACGTTGTGTCCGGCTTGCCTGCGGTGCCGGGCTTGGCATTCAGCCTGGTTTAACGGGACGGGCCCCGGTCCCGTACGGCACGCGGACCCCAGGGTCGTCGGCCGGGAATGCCTTGGTATCGCGAGTAACGAGCAGCATGGCATGGACCTGGGCGGAAGCCCAGATAATCGCGTCCGGCAGCTTCAGGCGATGCTGCTGACGCAATCGCACCGCCCGTTCCGCGATGGTTTCATTGAGTTCAATCAGTTCGAAGCCGTCGAGGAACTCGCGCGTGGTTCGCATCGCGTGTGGTGGTGCGCCGATCAGCACCTCCATCCAGGTAATGATGCTGATCGCCTTGTCTTCGTGGCGATGCAGTTCGTCGCGCGCAGCAGCGGCTTCGTGAAGGAAATCAATCAGGATGTTGGTATCGAAAAGCGCCTTCACCACTCGGCGCGGACGCCTTCCTGGTATTCGAGACCGTCCACACCACCCGAACCCCACAGACCATATGCTTCGTCGACGGACTTCCGGGTGCGGCGCTTTTCGAGATATTCGGCGACAGCTTCACGGATCAGCGCTGCCCGCGGCTGCTTGACCTGGTCACAGAGCGCGGCAAGCGCCTGGATCTGGCTGTCAGGCAAGTCGATGAGGGTCCGCATGGCTAATCCTGATATCTGATATCGGCATCATATATGGGTGGGGGGTCATACTTCAAGCCATTCCTGGCGAATGGCCTGGTTCGCGGCGAGGTCGGCGGGCGTGCCTTCGAACACGATCTGACCATGGCCCATGACATAGAGGCGGCGCGAGATTTTCAGCGCGATGGTCAGCTTCTGCTCGACCAGCAGGATGGAGACGCCGCGGCCGGCGATCTCGGCCAGCAGGACGCCAACCTGCTCCACCAGCAATGGCGCCAGGCCTTCGGTGGGTTCGTCGATCAGGATCAGGTCAGGGTCGCCCATCAGGGTGCGGCACATGGTCAGCATCTGCTGCTCACCGCCGGACAGCACGCCGGCCGGATTGTGCTGGCGGGCGGCGAGGTTGGGAAACAGGCGGAACACGTCATCGAACGTCCAGCGGCCAAACCGCCCTGCCCGCTTCAGGCCGAGTTCCAAGTTTTGCCGGACGCTGAGCGTGGGGAAGACCTGCCGATCCTCGGGAACGTAGCCGAGGCCGGCGCGGGCGACGAGGTCGCTGCGCAGACCGGCAAGCTGCCGGCCGCGGAAGGCAACACTGCCCTGCGGCGGCACCAGGCCCATGATCGCCTTGCAGGTGGTCGAACGACCGACGCCATTTCGCCCGAGTAGCGAGACGATTTCACCTTCGCCGACGTCGAGATCGATCCCGTGCAGGATGTGGCTTTGGCCGTAGTAGGCGTGCAGGTCACGAACTTCGAGCATCATCCTTCCAGCGCCCCCAGGTAGGCTTCCTGCACCGCCCGGCTGGCGCGTACGGTCGCGGGGGGGCCGGAGGCAATGACTTGGCCGTAGACCAGAACCGTGATGGTGTCGGCGAGATCGAACACCACCTTCATGTCGTGTTCCACCATCACCAGGGTCTTGCCTTCGGTGACGCGGCGGATCAGGTCCATCGCGTAGTCGGTTTCGGTGTTGCTCATGCCGGCGGTTGGTTCATCAAGCAGGATGACAGACGCGCCGCCGGCGATCGTCATGCCGATTTCCAGCGCGCGTTGTTCGGCGTAGGACAGCAGGCCTGCCAGGATGTCTCGGCGGCTTGCCAGATTGAGATCCTCCAGCAGCGCTTCGGCCGCCTGGTTCAAAGCGGTTTGCCGCCATAAGGGGGACCAGAAGGAATAGCGGTAGCCGCGGCTCCAGAGCAGTGCGCAGCGCAGGTTCTCGAACACCGACAGACGGTGGAAGATCGAGGTGATCTGGAAGCTGCGCGAAAGACCGAGCCGATTGATCTTGTGTGGTGGCAGGGTGTCGATACGCGTGCCGTTCAGGGTGATTTCGCCTGATGTGATCGGGAAGCGGCCGCTGATCAGGTTGAAGCAGGTGGTCTTGCCGGCGCCGTTCGGACCGATAATGCAATGGCGTTCGCCGGGTGCGATGTCCAGGGTGACGCCCCGAATGATTTCGGTCGCGCCGAAGCTTTTACGTACGTCACGCAGCGACAGTGCGGTCATCAGCGCACCTCCGCGCTGAGGTTTTCCCACACGCGGTGGAAGCCACGTGCCTCCCACCGCAGCCAGGCAATACCGATGATGAGGGCGCCGACGGCGATCGCCCAGGGCATCGTGGCATGGACGTCGATCGGGTGGGCGAACAGCACCAGTTTCTTGCCCTGGGCGGCACCGATGGTCAGGAAGGACAGCAGTTCAACCAGGCCGACGAAGCCGAACAGGACGCCGAGGGAGGGGATGACAAGGCGAAGATAGGGGATCGTCAGGCTGCCGAGGCGGCCGGCCTGTTTGATCGGTCCATGTGCCTTGACCAGGCCGGCGAGGCCGGCGGGTGCGAAGATCACCATCGCGATGAACATGACGCCGACATAGACCAGCCAGGAGTTGGACAGCAGGCTGACACCGCTTTGCAGCAGGGTGATCAGGATGGCACCGAGGATCGGGCCGCCGAATACCGTGGTTCCGCCGATATAGGCCATCAGCAGGGCGTTGGCTGAAAGCGGTGCGGCGAGCGCGTCGAACGTTACGATTTCGTAGGTGATGGCATAGAGCCCGCCGCCGATCCCGGCGAAAAAGCCGGACAGGGCAAACTGGATGAAGCGGACCATGCGCGGGTCGTAGCCGATGAACTGGGCGCGTTCAAAATTGTCGCGGGTGGCATTGGCCATGCGGCCCAGCGGGGTCAGCGTCAGGTAGTACATCAGGGCGATGGCGATCAGCGTCCAGGCCAGGATCAGGTAGTACACCTGCAGGCCCGATGCGTAGGTCAGGCCGAACAGGCTGTGGTCGATCATGCGGTTGGTGGTGACGCCGCCTTCGCCGCCGAAGAAATGGTGGAACATAAGCGCGGCGGTTGCCATCAGCTCACCGATGCCGAGGGTGATCATGGCGAAAGCGGTGGCGCGCTGTTTCGTGGCCATGGCGCCAAACAGGATTGCCAGTCCGAGGCCGCTGAGGCCGGCGAGAAGCGGCATCACCTCCATCGGCAGGGCCAGGCTGCCATCGCCGGCGGCATTCAGGAAGTGGATCGTCGCGTAGCCGCCAATGCCGAAAAACGTAGCGTGGCACAGCGAGAACAGGCCCGCCTGTCCAAGCAGCATGTTGTAGGACAGGGCCAGGATGACCATCATCCCCATCTGACTGAGCATGGACAGCAGGAAGCCGTTCTGGCGGTGGTGGACCCAGTCGTAGAAGCCCCATGGCAGCGCGATTGCAACGGCGATGAGGACGAGGATAAGCCAGCGGGATTTCATGTATCCCTCGTGCCCATCAGGCCCCTGGGGCGGAAGAACAGGATCGTTACCATCATGACAAAGGGCAGCAGGGCACCGATGCGGGCAACCGGGACGGTCAGCACCTCGGTCAGCAGATTGTCACCCGACAACGCGAGGCCCAGCGGCCGCAGCAAATCGGCAATGGAATAATCCACCACGACGGCGAAGGTCTGGATCATGCCCATGACGATGGAGGCGATGAAGCAGCCGGCCAGCGACCCCAGCCCCCCGAACACCACGACCACGAAGACGATCGGCCCCATGGAGTCGGCCATGCCGGGTTCCGTGGTCTGGTAGTTGCCGCCGATGACCCCGGCAAGGCCGGCGAGCAGGCAGCCGCCGGCGAATACAGTGGTGAACACCCGTGGGACGTTGTGGCCCAGTGCGCTGACCATGTTGGGATGCGTAAGCGCCGCCTGGATAATCAGGCCGATGCGGGTTTTTTTCAGTAGCAGCCAGGTTCCCAGCAGCATGGTGGCGGAGACCAGCAGCATGAAGCCGCGATAGGCCGGGAAATTGACGCCGTAGAGCACGAACAGCGGGAAATCCAGTGATGGCGGCACGCGGTAGGCCATCGGCAGCATGCCCCAGGTCATCTGCACCAGGCGCTGGATGATGAACACCAGGCCGAAGGTGAACAGAAGCTCCGCGATATGGCCGTTGTGGTGGACTTTTCGCAGCCCCCAGATCTCGATCGCCGCGCCGACCAGTCCGCACAGGAGGGGTGCGATGATCAGCGCGGGAAAGAACCCGATGAACTGGCTGACGGTGAATGCCAGATAGGCGCCCAGCATGTAGATGCTGGCGTGGGCGAAATTCAGCACGCCCATCATGCTGAAGATCAGCGTCAATCCACTCGCCAGCATGAACAGCAGCATGCCGTAGACAAGGCCGTTCAGCACCGAAATCAGGACGGTTTCCATGATGCAGGCGAACCCGCGCTAGGACGCGGGACGTTTCATCTTGCACACGGTGGGAAGCGTCAGGTCCTCGGTCGAGGCGATGAAGTCGGTCTTCCAGCCAAGGCCGGTCTTCTCCGCGTCATACTTGACGTTCTTGGTGAAGGTGGCGGCGTAGTACGGCATCAGCAACTGGTGGTCGGCCTTGCGCATCTGCACCGGAGACCCAACCAGATCGGTCGCCTTCATATCCTCCAGCGCCAGGGCCACCTTCAGCGCGTCGGTGGAACCAGCCTTGTCGATCGCCTTGGCCAGCATCTGGAACATGGTCAGGAAGGGAACTTCGGAAAAGTCGGTGTTGTGATCAGCGCGCCAGCCATTGGTGAAGGCTTCGGCGTCGGGTTTGTTCAGTTCGACGGGCACGTTGGGGGTGAATTCCGTGACGGAGGACAGTCGCCCCTCACCCGCGCTGCCGATGGCCGTCGGGCCGCCGATCAGATGCGCCAGATAAGTGTCGAAACGAACATCCAGGCCGTTGTCCACCGCCGCCTTGATCAGCAAGTTCAGGTCCCGGTTATAGTTGCCGGTGATCACCGACTGGGCGCCCGAGGCCTTGATCTTGGCGATATAGGAGGAGAAGTCCTGCACCTTGCCGAACGGCATCAACTCGTCGCCGACGATCTGGATGTCAGGGCGCAGCTTGGCCAGCCATTTCTTGGTGTCGCGCTGGATCGACTGACCGAACAGATAGTCCTGGTTCAGCAGGTAGACCTTGGTGACATCCTTGGGTAAAGCCTTGATCCGAGCAACCGCGCGCATCTCCACATTGCCGGTAAAGCGGAACTGCCAGAAGTCGCATTGCTCATTGGTCAGTTCCGTCGCCAGCGCGCCGCAGTTCAAGTACAGAACCCGGTTGTCGGGGTTGCGGGCGTTGTGTTTCGAAACGCCGTCCAGCAATGCGGCCCCGACATTCGAGCCGGTGCACTGCATGACGAATGGGATGTTCTGGTCGGTGATATTCTTCAGCGCGATCAGCGCTTCAGCCGGTTGCAGCTTGTCGTCGAACGGCACGATCTCGAACTTTTTGCCGAGTGCGCCGCCGTCGGCGTTCACCTTCTGCAGGATGTAGGCGAAGACCTTGAGAAACTCATCGCCGCCCGATGCGAAGGGACCCGAGAACGGGTCAACATATCCGATCTTGATCGTGTCCTGCGCCCGGACCGATCCGGCGCCGACACACATCAAGATTGCAATCAACGCGCAACGGATGCCACGAACCAGCAATGCCATGTTCCCCCCAACGGCCCGGTCTGGGCCGCTTATTATTGGGTAAAACAGTAGGCATTGAGAGCGGCCGGAGTCAACCGTGTCGCTACGGGCGTGTTTACCGCCGGACGCTCCCTGGCAGACCGTCGGCTACTTCGCGCGATAGGTCTTATGGCAGGCGCCGCACTGCTCGCCAAGCGCCTTGGTGTCGGCGGCAACCAGGTCGGCATCGCCGGCCTTAGCGTCCGTGGCAAGCTTTGTCGCCGCGTCGCCGAGTGCCGTGGCGATCTTCTGGAACCCCGCGGGATCGGACCAGATGGTCGGCAGCGCCTTGGTCTCACCGCCGGTCTCAGAGCTTTTGGGGAACAGGCTGGGGATCACCGCGGCCCATTTGGCGATGGCCTTGGCAGGCGCCTCCAGCGGCTTGACGTCGCCCTTGGCGGCGACGACCGCACGGATGTAGGCGAAGTCGCTGTTTTGCATGGAGAAGCCGGCCTGCCGGACGGCGATGGGGTCGAGACCGTCGGCACGGGCAGAAAGGGGCGACACAACAGCGACCGCTGCGATCGCGATTACACCATAGAGAGCACTTTGTCTTGTCATGCAGTGTCTTGTCATGCAGTCAGGCCTTCCCGTTCGGTTATCGTTGACATACCCATAACGATCCCAGATCGCCACGATGAATCGCTAGCAGATTTGCCTGTGAGCAGACAGACTGCCGGCGCCAGAAAAAAGGATGTTCATGAGTTCGATACGTTCGCTCGCGGTGTTCTGCGGTTCCCGGGTCGGGGTTGACCCCGTCTATGCGTCAGCCGGACGTGCCTTGGGCCAGGGTCTGGCCGAGGCCGGTATTCGCCTGGTGTATGGCGGTGGCCGCATCGGCATCATGGGGATGGTCGCGGACGCCGTGCTGGAGGCGGGCGGCACTGTGCTGGGTGTGATCCCCGAGTTCCTGACCCATCTGGAGGTTGCCCATAGCCGTGCCACCGAGATGGTGGTCACCGACACGATGCACACGCGAAAGACCCGGCTGTATGAAGAGTCGGATGCATTCCTGATCATGCCCGGCGGGCTGGGCACGTTCGATGAGGCGTTCGAAATCATTACCTGGCGACAGCTGGGCCTGCACGACAAGCCGATCCTGCTTTGCAACGTCGCCGGATGGGCGGAGCCGCTGGTCGCCACGATCGAGCAGGCAATCAAGCAGGGCTTTGCCGACCCGGCATCCCGGCAGCTGTTCGAAGTGGTCGCCACCGTGCCGGCGGTGCTGGATCGGCTGAAGACGCTGCCGGCGGGCGCGGTGGGGCACGTGGAGCGGCTGTAGAGGACCGCCCCGACCGCGAACCGCGATTTCCTACGTGTGGCTGCCCGCGACCCGCACCAGCAGCTTGCCGAAGTTGCGGCCACTGAGGATGCCAGTCAGCGCATCAGGCGCGTTTTCCAGTCCGTCGACCACGTCTTCCCGGTAGACCAGGCTTCCGTCGGCGACCAGCGGCGCGGCCATCCCCCGCCATTCCGTCATGCGGGCCGGGCGATCGGACACGATGAAGCCCTGGATCAGGATGCGCTTGCCGACCACGAAGCCAAGGTTCGGGCCGGGCGGAAAAACCGGTTCGTTATACTGCGAGACCATGCCGCACATCGCGACCCTGGCGAACGCGTTGAGCTGGTCGAACACCGCGGCCTGGACGGCGCCACCGACGTTTTCAAAGTAGCAGTCGATACCGTTCGGGCAGGCCGCCTTCAGCTCACGGCCCAGGTCGAGCGAGCGGTGGTCGACGCAGTCATCAAAGCCCAGGCTGTCCTGGACCCACAGACATTTCTCCGACCCGCCGGCGATACCGACGACCCGAGCGCCGGCGCGCTTGGCGAGCTGGCCGGCGACAGATCCGACGGCACCGGACGCTGCCGACCCGACGAAGGTCTCACCGGCCTTGGGCTTGCAGATTTCCGTCACGCCGGCATATGCGGTCGCGCCAGGCATGCCGAGGACCCCGAGGTAGCTGGACAGCGGTGCGGCGGTGTCCCTGGGGATTTTGAACAACTGCGCGCCGGGGGTGACCGAATGGGTCTGCCAGCCTCGCGCGCCGACAACGATGTCGCCGGGGGTGAAGTTGGGATCGGCCGAGGCGACCACCTCACCCACCGTCTCGCCGGTCATGACCTCACCGATCTGCACTGGCGCCGCATACAGTTGTTGCTCACGCAGGCGGCCGCGCATGTAGGGGTCGATCGACAGCCAGAGGGTGCGGGTGACCACCTGGCCTGGTTCGGCTTTTGGAATCGCGTCCTCGACGATGCCGAAATCCTGCGGCGTCGGCTCGCTGTGCGGGCGCCGTTTCAGCACGATCGAGCGGCGAAGAGCTGCGTTGGTCATGTCAGGCGGCCTCGGCTTTGAGGACGAGGCGGCCGGTGACCTGGCCGTTGCGCAGGCGGTTAAGCGCGGCGTCGGCCTGGTTCTGCGGGATGGTCGCCACCGGAAGGGCCTGCAGCTCACCGCTCTGCGCCAGCTTCACCAGTTCCCGCAGTTCCTTCGGGTTGCCGACGTAGCTGCCCTGAATGGTCAGCGCACGCATTGCCATGATCGGCAGCGGCAAGGTCAACTCGCCGCCGAACAGGCCGACCTGGATCAGCTTGCCGCCCTTGTCGAGCGCCGGGAAGGCGAAGCGGGCGGTGGCGGTACCGTTCACCAGGTCGATGATGGCGGGGACCGGACCGCCGGCAGCTTCCATGATGCGCTTGGCGACGTCCTCACCACTGCCGTCCACGGTCTTGGTGGCACCGGCCTTCATCGCGGCCTCGCGCTTTTCGGCGCTGATATCGACCGTGATGATGTTCTGGTGCTTCAGCGCCTTCAACACCGCGATGGCGTTCAACCCCAGCCCACCTGCCCCGATCAGCACGATCGGCTGGGTCGGCTTCAGCGGCATGGCCTTCTTGATCGCCGAATAGACGGTGATTCCCGAACAGGCATAGGTCGCGGCCACCGCGAGATCGAGCGTCCCGGGATCGACCAGGTGCCGCGGATGCGGGGCGACCACATGGGTGCCATAGCCGCCATTGGCGAACACGCCCAGGCTTTTGGCGGCGACCGAACACATGTTGTCATCTTCGGCCAGGCACTTCTCGCATTTGCCGCAGCCCAGCCACGGGAAGACAATGCGAATATCGCCGGGCTTCACGCCGGTGGCGTCCGGGCCGAGCTTCACCACACGGCCGACGATCTCGTGGCCCATCGCCAGCGGCAGAACCACGCCACGGTCCTTCAGCGACATCTTCTGGCCGCCGCCGACGTCGTAGTAGCCGTCCCAGATGTGCAGGTCGGAATGGCAAACGCCGCAATGGGTGACCTCAAGCAGCACCTCGGTGCCCTTGGGTTCGGGCGTCGGCAGCTCGATCTCCTGCAGGGGCTTGCCACTTTCGATTACGGCCCAGGCGCGCATGTTCATCTCCTCCGCTGCGTTCGCCCGATGGATAGCGCGTAGGATGGATTAAGCAAGACCAGGGCGCTGCCCTGGACCCGCAAAGGGTGCGGCACACCCTTTGATCCCAACTATTTGGTGGATCGGGAGAGAGGGGGCAACGGCGGCCCATCAACCACCGAGTAGCCCCCTCTCTCCCGATCCACCCATACCGGGGTTCCAAGGGCGGTCCGCCCTTGGTGGGGTCGAGGGGCGAAGCCCCCGATCTTCCCTTAAGCCGCCTCGGCCATCGTCGAGCGTTCGCAGCCGACGGTGGTGCGGTGCATGTCGCGCACTTCCTTCGGGTCGAATGGCCGCGCCCGGTGCATCGTGGCCCGGTTGTCCCATACGACCAGGTCCCACTGCGCCCAAGTGTGGGCGTAGACGAACTGGCGCTGGGTGGCGTGTTCGATCAGGTCGCGCAGCAGGGCGCGGGCTTCGGGCACCGGCCAGCCGATGATGGCGCCGGCGTGGGACGCCAGGTACAGCGACTTGCGTCCGGTCGAGGGATGGACGCGCACCAGCCGTTGGTGCACCGGCTTGAAGCGGATGCGGTCTTCATCGGTGAAGTCAGAAAAGCCGATCAGCGAGCGTGAGAACATTTGGCTATGCTCGCAGACCAGGTCGGCGATCTCGGCCTTCGTCTCGTCGTCCAGCGTATCGTAGGCGGCGCGCATGTCGGCGAATTCGGTGTTGCCGCCTGCCGACGGGATCGAGCGGGCGGACAAAAGGGAGTACTTCGCCGGAACTTCCTTGAACGAACTGTCGGAATGCCACAGCCGGTTGCCCAGCGAGAACATCCGCCGGCGGCTGTCGCGGGCCAGCACCTGGTTGTCGGTGTCGAGGTTGGAGATGTCGTTGACCAGCGGCGAGGCGATCCGGCGCGGCTTGCCCCAGTTCAAGTCGCCGCTGGCTTCCTCCAGCCGGCCGAAGTTGCGGGAGAACGCGAGCTGCGTCTCATCGTCGAATCGCTGGCCGTGGAACACCAGCACGCCGTACTGGTCCATGCCTTTTTCGATCGACGCCGCGAGTTCCGGGGTCAATGGTTTGGTAATATCGACGCCGGTTGCTTCCGCGCCGAAGAACGGGCGGGAGACGGGGTCGATCGGGCGGATGGAAAGGCTCATCGGATGGCTCCTGACTGCCGTTCGTGACTACTGCGCGATCTCGGCGAAACCCATGGCTCGGCCGAAGCGACGGGATGGCTCCTGCGCATCGCCGTATTTGCGGTGCATGGCGGTATGGTAGGCGGCCGACAGCAGGAGCTTGTCGCGGTTGGGCTGCTGGTTGGTGCCGAAATCCATCAGCATGCACTGGGCGATCTCCTGGTTGTGCGGGTCGTTGCCCAACCGGCAGGCCGACAGGGCGATGTGCTGCACCAGCTTCGCGCGGTCGCCATTGTTGTCGCAGTAGGCCTGGGTCCAGCTGGCGGCTTCATCGCCGTTCAGCGCCAGGATCGCGGTATCCACCCGGTCCAGCAGCTGGTCGGTGCTGAGCGCGCCGGAACCCGCCGGGGCCTTGGCCGCCAGCGGGTGGACCTCACCCAGGCCTCGCTGGTTGTACGCCACGCGGTTGGCGAACATCGCGGCCACGTACAGCAGGCGCAGGCGGCGCGGATGATCGAAGGTGTCGTAGAACCAGGCCAGCGTGTTGTGGTACTCGTAGCAATGATGCGGCATGTTGAAGGTGTTGGGGTCCCGGGTCTCCAGCACGATCTGCGCGACCGCGAGCTGCAGCACGTCCAGGATCCGCCGCGGGTCCTTGCCGGCCTTCAGCAGCCTGGTCAGGATTTCAAGCGTTTCCATCTCGCCCTGGCGGAGCACGGCCGTGGTCAGTTCGGCAGCTTCCTGCTGGTTGACCGGCATCGTGTTGCGCAGCATCGCAAGCTCCGCCTCAGCCACACCGCCATAGGGAACCGCGCGCAGGGTCTCGCCCTCGATCATCATCTTGATGTAGTTGCAGGCGACTTCATAACTTGAGTACCAGCGCGGTCCGACGGCGATGTCGAGCGCGCCGGCGTAGATCACGTTGTGGGCGTTGTCCCAGCCCAGCGCGTTGCCAAGCTCGACCGTGGACCGGGCGCGGTAGGCCTTGTGGCCGGTGGTGTAGGAACGGGCATGCAACACGCGGTCCTGCACGTCGATCAGGCCGGCGAAGCACATCTCCGCCAGCACCTGCTTGCGTTCGGCCGTATCCTGCATGTTGCCGAGGAACATCCGGTAGGCCTGGATTACATTGCCGCGGTGAACCTCTGTCATCCAGTTATTGAGCCGCTCCTTCAGCGGTCCGGCCTGGACGATCGGCTCCTGGTCCGGCCAGAAGACCACCGGGGCCGGCGGATTTTCCTCGACGGCCACATTGCCGCGGTGGCGGGTGTAGTGGCCGGGCGCCTTGTCGATCTTCTGGTTCCAGATATCGAGGCCGGTCGGGATGTACCAGATGGTCTGCGCCATCGGCAGCATCGCCAGATTCTGAGGCACCATCCGGTTCAGGTTGATGGTGGCGCGCGCCGACAGCAGGCAATGGTCGTTGTTGACGAAATTGGGGTATCCGTCGTCGATCCGCTCGTGGTACGGCACATGGGTATAGGGGGCGTGGATACGCACACCCTCGGCGACGATCTCGTTCAGCGGCCGCCCTGCCCGGACCAGGTCGTAGTACACGTCACTGGCGCCCTTCTGGTCGCGCATCAGGCACCGGTCCTCGAGTTTGTCGTAGAGGGCGCTGACTTCCGCAGGGCGGGACGGCGAGGCGACGTTCGTATCCATTGTGGTTTTTCCTCCGACTGGCGTCGATTGCCACGATCATAAGCTTGACTTGCAGTCGGGGACAACCATCGTGGCCCCATCGAGGGGGAGACCGGCGATGTGGCAGATGGAAAAGGTGGCCGGAACGGGCGAGGCGGGATATTCCGGCGATGGATCGTCAGCGCTGTCAGCGCGTCTCAACAATCCGTTCGATCTAGCGTTTTTGCCCGATGGAAGCTTGGTTTTTTCCGATACGTTCAACCATTGCCTGCGCCGGATCGATACGGCCGGTCAGGTGATCTCGACGATTTGTGGCGTGGGTGAGAAGGGATTTGCCGGCGATGGCGGTCCGGCGACGCGCGCGCTGTTGAATGAGCCCTACGGGGTGGTCGCCGATCGTTCTGGCCGGGTTTTCCTTGCCGACCGGCTGAATGGGCGGGTCGCGGTGGTCGAACCGGAGGGGGTGGTGCGCACCCTGCTGCGGGACGGGCTGGCCGAACCGAACGGGCTGGCGCTGAGCCCGGACCAATCGCGGCTGTTCATCGCCGATGTCGCGGGGCAGCGCGTGTGGGTGGTGGCGCTGGCGACGGAGACGGCATCGGTGTTCGCCGGCACCGGCGAGGCCGAACATAACGGTGACGGTGGACCGGCCGCGGCGGCGGGGTTGTTCGGGCCGCGGGCGGTGGCGTTTGCGCCGGACGGATCACTGTATGTGATGGAGCGGCAGGGCAGCTGCATTCGCCGCATCCGGGACGGGGTGATCGAGACGATCGCCGGCACCGGTGCGCGCGGTTACGCCGGGGACGGCGGTGATGCCCGCGCGGCGGTGTTCGCCGCACCGAAGGAGATGGCGGTTGATCCGGCGGGAAATATCTTCGTGGTGGATACCGAAAATAACGCGATCCGGCGGATCGATGCGGGGAACTGGATGGTTGAGACGATCGCGTCGGGGCTGGCGCGGCCGCATGGGGCGGTGGTCGCACCGGACGGCAGCGTGCTGGTCGGCGACAGCGAGCATCATCGGGTGGTGCGGTTGGTGGAGCGGTAGGGCGCGCGCAGCATTGTCGCTCCACGAATCGTTACTGGCTCATCAGCTTCCTGATCATGAGTTTGCGGATGACCTTTGTGCGATGTCCGGCGTTCAGCACGCCGGCTTCTCGCTGACTTTCAGGACTTGCCCGGAACGCGTCAGAACAGGATGGTGGTGCGCAGGCCAAGGATGAATTCGTTGTCGATCCGGCTGGACGGATCGTTTGGATTGGTCACGCCGCCGCCGGGATTGATGACGTATTGCAGGTCGGGCTGCAGCTGCCACCAGGGGAAGACCTCATACTGGTAGGAAATCTCGAAGTAGGTTTCGCCGCCGCGGGCCGGGACGAATGCGCCGGAAAAGGCGGCCGTGTCGCGATCCAGGCGCGATGCAACGTTGCTGACCTTGGCGTAGCCCATGCCGATCGATAACGTGTCGTGGTCGCGGTGCCTGAAGGGTTCGTGAAGCGTCACGCCGGCATTCATGCTGAAGGTGACCAGGTTGCGGTCTGCCTGCGGCGCCCACAGCACGCGGCCGAAGACGTTGAGGTTGTGGTCGCTTTCCTCCGGGTCGAGCCAGACCATCTGGTCCGCGGTGGCATAAAGTCCGTAGTTGCCGTGACGGGCGACCGGGGTGCCGTTGCTCGCCGGATCGGCAAGCGACAAGCCGGTGTTGTCGAAGCGCTGGTCGTTGAAGTTCTCCGAATTGAACCAGGCGCCGATCTTGTAGACCCGCGACAGCGGCTCCGGGTGATGGGCCTCCGGTTTGGTCCCGGCTGACGGAGACGAATATTGCGCCTCAGCGATGACCAGGATGCCGCCGTTCAGCGGGATCCTGGTGCCGGAACGATTTTGCACCTGAGAGTCCCCGGTGCAGCAGACACCGCCACTGGGCGAGGGGCTGCCATTGAACACGCCTGCCAGCAGCGTGATCGGCTCGACCGGCTGGTAGCGGGCACGAACACCCAGGGCCGCCAACGGATAGGCGGGGCCGCCGCCGGGAAAGTCATAGGACGGCGCGGTTGCCCAGCCGAACATCGTATTGATCAGGTAGGCGCCGTTGGCGTTGACCATGAACTCCTGGTCGAGGCTCTGCTGGCCGACCTTGATGTCGAGGCTGTCGTCGTCGAGGAACTTCTGCTGATACCAGAGCTCCCACAGCCTGGTGGCCCGATCGGCCTCGATCCCGCTGGCGGTCTGCAGTGACAGCAGGTTATCGGCACTCAGGTTGCGGCCGTGGATCTGCAACGCGCTGACGTTGAAGGTGCCGCCGTGAAGCCCGAAGGCCCGTTCAGTGTCCAGCTGCAGCGTCATCTGGGTCAGCCCGTCATAGGCCACCGCCGGGTGAATGCCGCCGGTGGCGTTGCCCAGCACCTCGCTGATTTCCTGCAGCGCGAACGTTATGCCGTAGTTACCGAGCGTCGTGCGAAGACCCCACATGTCCCCGAGCATCGTTTCGCTTTTGGAAATTCCGGTGAGGAAATCGAACGGGCCGGCGCCCGGTGGCTGCGCTACCGCGGCGTCATCGGCTGGCGAAGGCTGGGCCGCCGGCGTCTGCGCCCAGACGGAATGCGGCAGCAGGCTCATCACGGCGGCGATGACACCGCCGGAGAGAATAAGCGCCCTCTTGGTCATGCCCCTGACCGATCTCATGATCTTCGTTCCCTAGTTGCAGCGTGTTGATCGCTTCGTGCTGCACCGGAGAATGATTGGCAATAACCAATTCCGGGCTATGGGGATGCTCGCATTGAGCCGCTACGGGTTCGACGGAGCATTCGATGACGACACCGCAAAGGGCGTCGTCATTGCTGAATAGACGGGCGAAATTACGTTTGGTCCGGTGCAGCGGAGGAATTGAGCAGTATGTAGCGCTCGATCCCGATCTGGCGGATCAGGTCGAACTGGCGGTCGAGGAAGTCGACATGCTCCTCCTCACTTTCCAGGATGTCCATCAACAGGTCGCGGGACACGAAGTCGCGGACGCTTTCGCAGTGTGCGATGCCGTCACGCAGGTCGGTCAGCGCCTTTTCCTCAAGCTTCAGGTCGGCGTTGAGGATTTCCTCCACCGTTTCGCCGACGGCGATGTGATTCAGGCGCTGGACATTGGGCAGGCCGTCGAGGAACAGGATGCGCTGGATCAACCTGTCCGCATGCTTCATCTCGTCGATCGATTCTTCGTATTCCTTCTTGCCCAGCTTGGTCACGCCCCAATGGTCAAGGATGCGCGCTGCGAGGAAATACTGATTGATGGCAGTCAGCTCGTTGGTGAGCTGGGTATTCAGGTGTTCGACGACTTTGGGATCGCGCAGCATGGTGGTGCCCCTTGGCAGATCGGTGTTGTCCTTGGGCGTATTTTCCCATGTCAGGCGGCCGACTGTATCCCCCCTTCGAGCTGGCACGCATGATCACGCGCCAATCTTAGCATTGCCTGGGCGCATTGCCCACATTGCGCGCGACTGCCGCAGGCGGCGTAGACATCAGCCAGCCGCTGCAGCCCGCACGATGCGACGGCGTGCTTGATTTGCTTATCGGTCAAGGCGTTACACATGCAGATATACACAGCGCGCGTTCCATCGCAGTCACGAACGCAGTTCTACCCTAGTTGCGAACGCCTCGCAACCTCAACATGACGCGATGACCTGACGCATGATCGCCAACGCCTCCTCGATCTGCGCCGCCGACACGTCCAGATGCGTGCAGGCTCTGCCGCGATGGACATCCGAGACCGAGATCGAGACGCCATGCGGGCGCAGGCGGGCGGCGAAATCGGCGGCAGTCAGGCCGGTGCCGGTGGTGTCGAAGAACACCAGGTTCGTCTCCGGCGTTTCGACGGTGATACCGGGGATCTGCGCCATGCCGCGGGCCAAGGCTGCCGCATTGGCGTGGTCGTCGGCCAGCCGGTCGACGTTGTGCTGCAGCGCGTAGATACAGGCAGCGGCGTTCATCCCGCCCTGGCGCATCGAGCCGCCCAGCCGCTGCTTCCACCGCCAGGCCTCACCGATGAAGTCCTTCGACCCGGCCAGCACCGCACCAAGCGGTGCACCGAGACCCTTGGTGAAGTCCAGCCAGACGGTGTCGCAATCGGCCACCACGTCCTGGGCCGCCGCGTTCAGTGCAACCGCGGCATTCAAGACCCGGGCGCCATCCATATGAACCTGCATCCCATGCGCATGGGCGACATCGGCGACGGCTTTCAGCTCCTGGAGCCGCCAGCAAGTGCCGCCGCCATTGTTGGCGGTCTGCTCCACCTCGACCAGTTTCTGCGGCGGCGAATAGCGATTGACCGGGCGGATCGCGGCCTGCAGCGTCTCATGCGTGAAGATGCCGCGCGGGCCTTGCAGGCCGCGGATCATGACGCCGGCGATCGCGCCGGGGCCGCCGGCCTCACTGCACTGGATGTGGGCGGACTCATGGGCAAGGATTTCATCGCCCGGCCTGCAGTGGGTGGCGATGGCGACCTGGTTGCACATGGTGCCCGACGGCATGAACATGGCTGCCTGCTTGCCCAGCAGCGCCGCGGTGCGGTCACACAGCTCCCACACGGTTGGATCGGAGCCACCTTGTTCATCGCCCATCTCGGCATCCATCATCGCCTGCTTCATGCCGCGTGACGGCCTGGTCTGCGTGTCGGAGTAGAGGTTGATGCGGACAGGGAGGGAAAAGTCGGCCCGCTTGGGTTCGTAGGTCATACTGGCGGCTCCTTCGGTCGCGCTGGTCGTACCAGATGGGGCATTGCCTGGAAAGGCATTGGGGGGTCTGCCTGGAAAGGCATCGGGGGCATTGCCTGTAAGGGCCGGGCGTCGGATGCTGCCGGTGAGCTTGGAAGGGCGCTGGATGAAATACTCGAATTTTCTGTTTCCCGGCAGCATGACCGCCGCCGACGACGGGCGGGTCATCGATGAGACGCTGCAGGAAGCGAAGCTGACAGACGCGCTGGGGTTCGACACGATCTGGCTGGCAGAGCACCATTTCGACGGCATCGTCGCTTACGTCGACCCGGTGGCGTTTGCCGCGGCGCTGGCGGTTGCCACGACCCATGCCCGGATCGGTTTCGCAGTGGCCCAGATGGCGCTGCACCACCCAGTGCGGTTTGCCGAACAGGTGGCGCTGATCGACCACCTGTCGAAGGGCCGGCTGGTCGTTGGGTTGGGGCGGGGAACCGCCTATAACATCTACGACTACCAGGGCTACGGCATCGACCATACGGAAGCGCAGGCGCGGTTCGAGGAAGCCGAACAGTTGATGTTCGAAGCGTGGAAGGGCCAGCCCGTGGCATTCCGCGGGCAGTTCTTCGATGTGCGCCTGCCGGAACTGCGGCCTGCGGTTTTTACCAAGCCGCATCCTTATGTTCTGCGTGCCGCGGCAACAGAGCATGGGATGCTGGAGATTGCCCGGCGCGGCCAGCCGTTCATGATGAATGTGCAGAGCAACGTCGTTACAGCCGATCGGATGAAGCTGTTCTGCGACACGTTGCGCGGGTTGGGCATGAACGAGGCCGAGGTCGCCGCCAGGGCCGATGAATGCTGGGTTTGGCGCAACGTCTATGTCGCCGAGACGGATGCAGAGGCGGAACGGATTGCCGTGCCGGCATTCGCGCAGATGCATGAGCATCGGGTGGCCATGCGCAAACGTATATACGCCGAACAGGGTGCGTCGATCATGCCGATGCCGGCGGCGGGAAGCGCGCCGCCGGCGCATGCTTCGGTTGAACATGCGCTGGTTTATGGTTCCCCGGCGACGGTTGCCGAAAAGCTTGCGCCCTTGAAGGCCACCGGGGTCGGCGGGCTGATCATGCAGTTCCGCCTTGGACCCATGAGCTATGAGCAGACCGGGGCGAGCCTGCAATTGTTCAACGACAAGGTGATCCCTGAGCTGTGACCGAAGAAGACGGAACATTATACTGGAAACGCAATCTTTGGGTGTGCGTGTTCGGTTCGTTTACCACGATCATCGCGATGACGCTTCTGCTGCCTTTCCTTCCGCTTTATGTCGAGCAGCTGGGCGTCAGCGACCACGCCGCGATCGTTCAGTGGTCGGGCGTGGCCTATGGCGCGACGTTCCTGACGGCAGCCATGTTCGCACCCCTTTGGGGGCGGCTGGGCGACCAATACGGCCGCAAACTGATGTTGATCCGGTCGAGCCTCGGGATGGCGGTGGCGATGTCGCTGATCGGCCTGTCGCAGAACGTCTATCAGCTTGTCGGGCTGCGACTGCTGGCCGGGCTGCTCGGCGGCTATTCGTCCGGATCGAACATTCTCGTGGCTACCCAGACACCGCGTGCGCAGACAGCCTGGGCACTTGGGGTAATGGCGTCGGGGATCATGGCGGGAAATCTGGCGGGGCCGTTGATCGGTGGCATCCTGCCGCCGCTGATCGGGATCCGGATGACGTTCCTGGCGGCCGGCGCAATCATTTTCGTCGCCTTCATCGCGACAACATTTCTGATCAAGGAAGATCCGCGGCCGCGGCGTCCGGCAGGGGCACGCAAACAAGGCGCGTGGGCAGCCATTCCCGACAAGCGCCCGGTTGTAGCGATGCTTGCCACCGGGACACTGTTGATGTTCGCCAACATGTCGATCGAGCCGATCATCACGGTCTATGTCCAACAGATCGTTCCGGATGTGGCGCAGGTGACCGTGGTGGCAGGCCTGGTCATGTCTGCCGCGGCGCTTGGGAGCATCCTGTCGGCGTCGCGGTTGGGCAAGCTTGCGGATCGGATCGGCCATTGGACGGTGATCATCGGCTGCCTGGCGGTGTGCGCGGGATTGCTGGTGCCGCAGGCGTTCGTGACCGCCGGCTGGCAGTTGATCGGACTTCGCTTCCTGATGGGGCTGTCGCTGGGGGGATTGCTGCCGTGCGTCATCTCGGTCATCCGCCACAGCGTGCCGGAGAGGGTGACCGGCAGCATCCTGGGCTATGCGACATCATCGCAGTATGTGGGTCAGGTGACCGGGCCGCTGATCGGCGGCTTTATCGGCGGCCATTTCGGCATGCGCGCGGTGTTCCTGGGCACGTCCGTGCTGATGGCAGCGGGGGCGGTGTTCGGGTGGTTATCGCGGCCGCGGGAATAAGGTCGCCCGCGTCGCCTCGCCCGATTACTCCAGCAGCTCGCGGCACCCCAGATCCTCGACGGCCATCATGATGCGCGCCAGATGGTCCCACCACAGCACGGTCGGAAGCTTCAAGGCCGCCTGAAGCGGCGGCACCACGATCATCATCAGGGCGGCCCAACGGTAGTCGTCGGCCAGCATCTGCCGGTCGTATCCACTGATACCATGGGCAACCAGGACGCGGTGATAGTGGTCGAGCAACGAGGTCTCCATCACCCGCCGCCGGTCCGGGAACCAGTGCAGCGCCATCATGTAGGCAAGGTCCAGCGCGGCGACGTGCGGCTTCCAGCTGTCCCAGTCGAACAGCCGGACGTCATCGCCCCCGTCGCGCGGAAGAAAGCAGTTCCAGACATGGGAATCACCCTGGGTGATCGTCATGTTACGATGCGTTCGATAGCGGTCCCCAAGCCGGGGGAACGCCTCCAGAAACCGCTCATACAACACACGATGGGCGGGCAGCAGGGTATCGCCAAGCCGATCGGCAAAAGCCTCATAGTTTTGCCGAAGCCGATGCCTGCCCTGCACAGCGGCCTGTGTGTTCATCCAGGTCCCGGCCGACACGCCCAGGCGCGGATGATCCCACCAGGCGGCATGCAGCCGCGCATGGGCCGCCAGGATCCGCTCACACTGCGCCCGGTTCGGCGGCAGGGGCCATTCCGTTGCAATAACGTGACTGTCTGTCAGATCCTCCAGCAGCAGGTGCCAGGCCCCGGTGTCCGTGTCATAACCAGACCCGAAGTATCCCGGTACAAGCCGATTGGGCAACGCGGGCGCGATCTGGGTGTAGAACGCGATCTCCTGCCGTCCCCCGCGCCAGTCCGTATTCATCGTCTGACCGAGGCCGGTCTTCAGGATGATCGTATCCGGCGAATCCGGGCACCGGCGATCATAACGCAAACTCAGCCGCAGGATACGCGACAGAACGGTGTTGCGCTCGCTCATCCGGCCGACGGCGACAACCTGGCCGGCCGGCAGCACGCCACGCGCGCGCAGTGCCTGCGTTAGAGCGTCCGCCCCGGCAGCCGCCGGCAGGTCCGGTTCAGCCATCGTAACACCCCCCGAATACGCCCAGGCATTCAATTTGCCGCTTTTGCCGCTGACGCACCGGCACCGCAGCACTACTTGCCGCGACGCCCCCTACTCCGCTGCCTTTGCCGGAGGCACCCCAAACACGCGCGTGGGGGCCGCGATCCCGCACCCTGTTCCATCCGTCACCTGCACGCTGTCCTCCCAAGGCAGCCGGTACTGTCCCGCCGCCAGATCGTGCATATATGTGTAGGGACAATCGCCCGCGCCGCCCTTTACCGCGGCGTAACCCCGATGTCCGAACTGGTAGATATTGTTCTCCACGCCCCAGACAGAGCGAGCTTCGCGGACCAAGTCGGGTCGCACCTCAGCGGTAATGATTTCATCCACCCGGCCCTGCGCGCCGTGCGTAACGATCGTTCCGTCAAAGTTACAGACCATTGCCTCACCCATCGAATCGAACGTGCCGTCCGACCCGCACATGCATACGCTCGCCGTCACCATCAGGTTGCAGAACGCGTTCGACTGGTTGGTGAACTTCCACGCCTCCCGCACCGGCGGTGTATATCCCGCCGTCCGCAGCATGATCTCCGCCCCCTTGTAGGCGGCCTCCCGAGCCATTTCGGGGAACATGCCGTCGTGGCAGATGATGAGTGCCAGCCTGCATCCGTTCGGCCCGTCGATCACCGGGATGCCCAGATCCCCCGGCTCCCAGGGCTCCACCGGGACCCACGGATGCATTTTCCGGTAGTACAGCGCCAACCGGCCGGTATCATCAATGATCAGCCCTGCATTCCACGGCATCCCGCCAGGATTGCGCTGCATGATCGAAAAGCAGCCCCACACCTTGTGGCTCACACAGGCGGTTTTGAACGCAGCGACTTCCGGTCCGTCCAGGTCGCACAGGATCTCATCGCGAATATCCATCGACAGTCCGTGCAGGGCATATTCCGGAAACACCACCAGATCGAGCGTTGCCATGCCACGCTTGGCCTTCCCGACCATGGCGACGATACGCTCCGTCTGCGCTGCGATGTCAGCCTGCGTCTCGATCACCGGCAGCTTCAACTGCACCAGGCCGATCACCACCCCGTTCGGCGATTTGTTCAGTCCGCCCAGACCATTCATCGCACGCGCTCCTTTCGCAACGAAACCTATCGCCTGTCGTACCGCGGATCGCGGTAATCGATCAGCTGCACCTCTTCCGACACCACATCCAGCACAGCGCAGCTCAACTGCCGATCGTTTCGGCTGTCCCGCGCATCCCCCGCCGAACCCGGGTTGATCACCAGCACGCCACCCACCCGCTTCACCACCTGGCAGTGCGTATGTCCATACATGACGATATCCGCATCCGCTTCGGCAAACCGGTCCAGCTTCGAGCTGTGTGGATGTACATATTCACCACGCGGCTCCCACGGCGTTGAGTGGATCAGCAGCAGGCGCTTGCCCGCCAATTCCAGGTATCGCCGGGGCGGTTGAGCGCCCAGGAACGCCAGCAGGTCCGGATCGATGCCTTCGCGCTCCCGCGCCCGCGTCCCGGACGGTCCCATGAACCCTTCCTCATGGTTGCCCTGGATGATGTGCGCGCCGCGCTCTCTCAGCCGGGCAACGACCTCATTGGAGAACCGGTATTCGAAGATGCTGTCGCCCAGGCACAGCAGTTCATCGACATCGCCCATCGCCTCCAGCGCCAGGTCCAGCCCTTCCAGGTTGCAGTGCAAATCCGAAACTATCCCAACCTTCAACCGCTCGGCTCCTCTCGATCCAGGTTTCACTCTACCCGACAGCGGGCGCGCGTCGACCCGGACGAGCCCAACGATGAATGTTTTCCTTATCGATGGGTGTATTGTCCCGCGATTTATGCCTTCGGCAACATCCGCCGCATGGTCATCCACGGCCCGGCGCCTGGCCCACAGCTTTGGTCATCGGTGCTTGATCGCGGCAGCGCCGGGCGGCAGTGTGTCACCATACGGTTTGGGACACGACGATGCAGTTCGGTTGGTTGACCCTGGCGCTTTCACCGACGCCGTGCGAGGACGCGGTGCGCATCGACCAGCAGATCGAGCAGGTCTGCTTTGCCGAGGACCTTGGTTTCAGCGATGTCTGGCTGACCGAACACTACTTCACCGGCGAAAGCGTCTATAACGACGCATTGCTGTTCGCCTCGGCGCTGACCCAGCGAACAAGCCGGATCCGCATCGGCTTCGCGGTGATCCAGATGCCGTTTCACCACCCGGTGCGTCTGGCGGTGCAGCTTGCGCTGCTCGACAATCTCAGCAAGGGGCGGATCGATGTCGGTCTGGGCAAGGGGTCGGTTTACAACGAGTACGAATTCGTCGGGCATGGGCTGCGCAGCAGCGACAGCCGCGATCGCATGGCCGAAGCGATCGAGGTTCTGGAACGCGCCTGGCGCGAATCGCCCTTGGTTTATGAGGGCCAATACTTCCGCCTGCGGGTGCCGGAACTGCGGCCAAAACCGGTGCAGCAGTTCGGGCCGCCGATCTGGCGGAGTGTGATATCGCCCGCATCCTTCACCGAGTGCGGGCGGCTGGGCATTCCGATCTTGACCGCTCGATTGCCTGTCGAACGTATCCGGGATCGATGGAAACTATATGAGGCGGGACTGGTGGAGGGTGGTCATGATGCCGCGACCCGCGAGCGCCTGCTGACCCAGGCGGCGCTGTGGCGAAACGTCTATGTCGGGGAATCGGATGCGCAGGCGGAAGACGAGATATCGATGCTGCTGCTGCGAACGCGCGCGCATATGATGCATGTCCGGCACGAATATAATCCGGCCGATTTTCAGATCGATCCTGTGATGTTGAACCCGTGGACCGATCCCGCGGTGGGGGATACCGAGGCATTGGCCTACGTGCTGGCCACCGGGTCGCTGTTCGGTTCAGCGGCCCGGGTGCGTGAGCAGGTCGGCGAGTTGCGTGACGTGGGCGTGCGACACTTGCTGTGCCAGACCGGCTTCGGTGACATGAGCCACGAACAGAACCTGCTGTCGATGCGGCGCTTCGGGGAGCAGGTGATGCCGGTCTTCAGAAGCTGAGACCGGGGTGGCGGCGCGCGGAACGATCGGTGCTATCCTGCGTTCCGTTTGCGAATCACAAGGGGAGCGGGTTTGCGGTCATTGTCGGACGGCACCAGGGCGCGTGTGCGCAGCCATGTTTTCCGGATCTGGTCCGCGGGAGCAGTCCTCGCGGCCTATGTCTACAGCTGGTTCTACGTTCCGGAATTGCTGACATGGTGGAAGCGGACGACGGACGCGGCGATTGAAGCAGCATGTGGTGCGCTGCCATATCCGTGGGGCGACCGGATCGAGGCCACGATCGGCAATTTTGGCCTCTGGGTGCAGGTTACATTGGCCATCATCGTGTTCCGGCTTTTGATTTGGGCTGTCTTGGCGGCCGGGCGCCGCGCAGTCGGGCGACGCCGGCCGGCGTCTGAACCGTAGCCGGATCGGTTTATTTTCCGGAATCGGGATGATCGAACGGAAGGGCGAGTTGCGGCTGCGGGCTGGCGTTGCGCGGGTCGAAGCCGGAGACGGTCACGCCCAGCAGGCGGACGCCGCGGCGGGGCGGAAAGCATGGACGCAGAAGGTCCAGGCTGATTTGCAGGAGGTCCTGCGGTGATCCGATCGGTTGGAGGCTGGAGCGGCTGCGGGTGATCTGCCGGAAGTCGGCATGTTTCACTTTTACCGTAACGGTTCTGCCGGCGTGGCCGCCTTTCGCGCATGCGGCCCACACCTTGGCGCAAAGTGGATCGATAATAGGTGGGACCTGGTCCCAGTGCGTGAGGTCCTGGGCGAAGGTGGTTTCGGCACCAAGCGATTTGCGGATGCGGTCGGGTTCTACGGGACGGTCATCCTGGCCGCGGGCGACGCCGTAGTAGTAGCCGGCTGCCTTGCCAAAGTGTTCGGCAAGGAATTCGCGGGACTGGCGGCGCAGGTCGAGGCCGGTGTGAATACCAAGGGTGGTCATGCGGGCGGCGGTGACGGGGCCGACGCCGTGGAACTTGCCTACGGGCAGATCTTCCACGAAGCCGGGTCCCATTCTGGGGGTGATGACGAAGAGGCCGTCCGGCTTGCGGTGATCCGAAGCCAGTTTCGCCAGGAACTTGTTGTAGGACACACCGGCGGAGGCGGTCAGGCCGGTTTCGTTACGGATGGCAGCGCGGATCTGTTGCGCGATGGCGGTCGCGGAACCCGGATCGATCAGCGGTGTGGTGACGTCGAGGTAGGCCTCGTCGAGGGACAGTGGCTGGATGATCCCGGTATAGCGGGCGAAGATCGTGTGGATCTGTTGGGAGATCGCCCGATATGCATCGAAACGCGGCGGGACGAAGATCAGATCCGGGCACTGCCGCCTGGCGGTGACCGACGGCATGGCGGAGCGGACGCCGAATTTTCGCGCCTCGTAACTGGCGGCGGCGACTACGCCGCGTTCGCGGCTGCCACCAACGGCCACCGGCTTCCCGCGCAGATCGGGATTATCGCGTTGTTCGACCGACGCGTAGAAGGCGTCCATGTCGATGTGAATGATGCGCCGCACCAGGGGCTGCTCCGGCCACCGATCGTGTCAGGGATCGATGGCCGAGCGGGTTTGGGCACGTTGTTTGAGCGTGTGATTCACGCTCCGGTGATTCCACCTGCGCAGATCACGCTCTAAGCGGGGACGCATTGGCCCCGGACGAGGCCGCCGGGCAGTGCGCCGGTGGCTTCGCCGTTGCGGTAGGTGACCTGGCCGGCCTTGACCGTGGCGACGTAGCCGCGGGCCTTCTGCATCAGGCGGCGCCCGCCGGCCGGCAGGTCGACCACCATCTCCGGCCGCTCCAGGCCCAGGTTGGGGAAGTCGATGATGTTGATGTCGGCCTTCATGCCGGGAGCGAGGATGCCGCGGTCGTGCAGGCCGGCGAAACGGGCCGGCTCGCGGGTCTGGCGGCGGACCAGGTCATGAATGGGCAGGCGGCCGTCTTCGCGATCGCGGCCCCAGTAGCTGAACAGGAAGGTGGGGAACGAGGCGTCGGAGATGAAGGCGACGTGCGCGCCGCCGTCGCTGAGGCCGGGGATGACATGCTGCTGGGCGTACATCGTTTGCACGGCGTCCAGGTTGTAGTTGGCGTAATTGACCAGGGCGGTGAAGATGAAGCCCTTTCCGTCATCGGCGATCAGCATGTCGTAGGCAACGTCCTGCGGGGTGCGGCCTTCGCGGGCAGCGATTGCGGCAATGGAATCCTGTTCCGCGGGCAGGTAGTTCAGCGGGTTGGTGAAGTGGAACATCCGCTTGTAACCAATACGGCCAAGCAAGGACCAGGTGTTGAACTCGTTCGGGTCGTCGGCGAGGATTTTTGCACGCGTTTCGGGATCGCGCATGGCGGCGACGCGCTGGTCGAGCGGCAGGTGGGCGATGGCGCGGTAGGTGCGGGTGCCGGCGAAAGGGTTCTGGCTGCCGGTGAGGCCCAGGAGGGCGCCGATCGGCCGAGGCGGCGCGATGCAGCGGATCGGCAATCCGTCGGCGGCGGCTTGGGTGGAGAGTTCCAGCAGGTCCTTCCATGCCGTCGTGCCGTCATGGCGCTGGGTCAGCGAAAACACCGCCGGGCGGCCGCTGGATTCCATGATCCGGCGGAGCATGGCAAATTCGGTGGCAGGGTCCGGGGTATTCCAGTCGGAGGTCAGTTCGATGAAGCCGCCACCGGCATCCTTCATGCCCATGGCGATGCCCATGAGCTCGTTTTCCGACGCGCGCAGACCCGGGTGCGGGTCGCCGGCGAGGGTCTTGTGGGCGAGCGTGCGGGAGGTGGAGAAGCCGAAGGCGCCGGCGCGAACCGCCTCGGCGGTGAGTTCGCGCATACGGGCAATATCTTCCTGGTTGGCGTCCTCCAGGTTCAGGGCGCGATCACCCATGACGTAGACCCGCATGGGGGCGTGCGGAAGCAGGGCGCAGAAGTCGATGTCGTGCTTGCGACGTTCCAGCGCGGTCAGGTATTCGGCGAAGGATTCCCAGCTCCAGTCCAGGCCTTCGTTCAGGCAGGGGCCGGGCAGGTCCTCGACGCCTTCCATCAGGGCGACGACAGCGTCCTGGGTGTTCTTGCGGACCGGAGCGAAGCCGACGCCGCAATTGCCCATGACCACGGTGGTGACGCCGTGCCAGGAGGACGGGGCGAGATGGGAGTCCCACATGGCCTGGCCATCGTAGTGGGTGTGGATGTCGACGAAGCCGGGGGTGACGGACAGGCCGGCGGCGTCGATTTCCTCCGCGCCCTGGCCCTCGACGGTGCCGACGGCGGCGATGCGGCCGTCCTTGACGGCGACGTCACCGACATAGGGAGCGCCGCCGTTGCCGTCCATGATGGTGCCGCCACGGATGACGATGTCGTAGTTGCTGGCCATGTGCACGTGCCTTCTGCTGTTTGGAGGCAGTTTCGTCCCGGTTGCGGCTGGCGGCAAGTGTTGCGGGCTTGAGTGATAACGCAGCCCGGGTGAGAGTGTGTTGATAAGAAGGGTTTGGGGAGACGTCGGCGATGCGAACCGGAGGGGCGGCCTGCGTCTGGTTGCTGGCCATGACGGCGGTATTGCCGGCGCGTGCGGCGAATTTTGATCCGGCGCTGGAGGCCGCCGCGCGGCGGGAGGGTTCGGTGGCCTGGTACACCGGGCTGATCGTCAATCAGATCACCCGCCCCATGGCCGCAGCCTTCGAGGCTCGGTTTCCCGGCATCAGGGTGCAGTATTCGCGGGCCAGCAACACCGAAACGACGCTGAAATTGCTGAATGAGGCGCGGGCGCGTCGGATGCAGGCGGATGTGTTCGATGTAACCAGCGGGGTTCATGCACTTGTGGAGGCGCATGTGATCGCGGCGTATCAGCCACCGGAGGCGGCGCATTATCCGACGGTGCTGAAGGATCCGGCGGGATACTGGTATGGCACCAATCTGTATTTCCTGACGGTGGCTTATAATACGTCGCTGATCCGGCCGGCGGATGCGCCGCGAACCTGGGATGACCTGCTGGACCCGCGGTGGAAGGGGCACATGGCGTGGACGTCGGAACTGGCGGCGCAGGGGGCGCCCGGTTTCATCTGCAACGCCTTGACGATGCGGGGACCGGAGAAGGGGATGGGTTATCTGCGGCGATTCGCGGCGCAGGAGCCGGTATCGATCGCCAGTTCGCCGCGGGCGGTGCTGGACCAGGTGGTCAGTGGCGAACAGTGGATCGGGGTGATGATGTACAACCATCACGCAGCGATCAGCGCCGCCGCGGGGGCGCCGGTGGCGTGGGTGCGGATGGAGCCGCTGGTGGGGCTGTTCAGCATCATGGGCATTGCGCGTGATGCACCGCATCCCAACGCGGCGCGGTTGTTCGAGTCCTTTGTGTTGTCACCGGAGGGTCAGGCGGTGTTCGCCGCCAATGATTACCTGCCGGCTGATCCCGATGTGCCGGCGCGTATCGCGGAGCTGAAGCCGGAGGCGGGCCATTTCGCGGTGAACTACATCACGCCGGACATGACCCGCGATGAGATGCCCAAATGGACTGCAATCTATCATGAGGTGTTCCGATGAAGGCTCTGCTCTGTGTTCTGATGCTGGTCGCGGTGACGGCCAGGGCGGCGGAGATCGATCCCGGCCTGGTGGAGGCGGCGAAAAAGGAGGGGGCGGTTGTCTGGTACAGCGGGATGATCGTCAACCAGATCGTGCGGCCGATGGTCGATGCGTTCGAGACGAAATACCCCGGGATCAAGGTGCAGGCGTCACGTGCGTCGGGCAACGACAACGCGCTGAAGATCATGAATGAAGCGCGGGCACGGCGGCCGCTGGCGGATATGGTGGACAGCACCACGGCGCTGGCGCCCTTGCTGGAGGCCGGGCTGGTGGCGCAGTTCAAGCCGGCGGAAGCGGCACGGTATCCGGCCGATGCGAAAGACCCGGCCGGATACTGGACGTCGCCGAATATTTATTATTACACCGCGGCTTATAATACGAATCTGGTGTCGGCGGCGGATGCGCCGAAGACGTTCGATGATCTGCTCGATCCGAAATGGAAGGGCAAGATGGCGTGGACGTATGACCTGACGGGGGGCGGACCACCTGGATTTCTGTACAATATCCTGACCATCAAGGGGCAGGACAAGGGGATGGAATACTTGCGCGCATTCGCCAAGCAGGAGCCGGTGGTAATTCCGGCGGCCCAGCGCGTGGTGCTGGACAAGGTAATTTCCGGTGAATATCCGATTGCGCTGATGACCTTGAGCTACCACTCCGTCATCAGCGCGGCAAAAGGGGCGCCGGTCCAGTGGCTGAAGATGCCGCCAATGGTGATGGCGCCGAATACGATCAGCGTGTTGAAGAACGCCCCGCATCCCAATGCGGCACGGTTGCTGATCGAGTTCATTCTGTCGCGTGAAGGGCAGCAGATCATGGCGGCGAACGACTATATGCCGGCTGATCCGGCCGTGTCGGTCAAGGACCCGAACCTGCAGCCGGAGCATGGTGGTTTTGCCGTAACGGTGATCTCGCCCGAGTTGACGCGGACCGATCTGCCGAAATGGATCGCGCTGTATCATGAGTTGTTCCGGTGAGCGTGACCACGGTGGTTGGTGGGATCCGACAGGATCCGCGGCGGTTCATCTCGATCATTGTCGGGCTGCTGCTGGCGGTTCTGATGCTGCCGCCGCTGTGGATCCTGTTGCAGGACAGCGTGACGACGACGGATGCGATCGGCGCCGTGACAGGGGTGACGCTGGGGCATTTCCGCAAACTGTTCACCGATCGGGATGCGCTGACCAGTATCTGGAACAGCCTGGTGTTCGCCGGCGGGTCGACCGTGCTGTCGCTGCTGGGGGGCGGCGTGCTGGCCTGGCTGGTGGAGCGGACCAACGCGCCATTCAAGGTGCTGGCGTATCTGGCGACGATCATCTCGATGGGCACGCCGTATATCCTGCATGTGATTGCCTGGCTGTTTCTGTTGGGCAAGATCGGTCCGCTGAACGATTTCTATCGGCTGGTGACCGGTTCGAGCGGGGTTCTGTTCAACGTGAACTCGATGGCGGGGATGGTGCTGATCGAGGGATTCCTGTGGACCCCGCTGGTGTTTCTGCTGTTGGGTGCGACCTTCCGGGCGGCGAACGCGGATATGGAAGAGGCCGCCAGGATGGCCGGTGCCTCGGTGTTCGATACGCTGCGCCGGATTTCGTTGCCGCTGGCGATGCCGGCGATCCTGGCCTTGGCGCTGTTCGTGTTCATCAGGGCAATCGGGGGGTTCGAGGTGCCGGCGCTGGTGGGGATGCCGGGGCGGATCTATGTGCTGACGACGGATGTTTACGAAGCAACGATCGTGGTGCCGCCGGATCTTGGCTACGCCGCCGCGTTTTCCGTGGTGATGGTGGGGATCGTTGCGGTCCTGCTGTTCTATTATGGGCGGCTGTCGCGGAACGCCGAACGGTTTCATTCAGTGACCGGAAAGGGGTATCGGCCGCGGCCGTTCGACCTTGGCCGAGCGCGGTGGATCGCCGGGGCGATCATCATCGGCAATTTCGTCATTGTGCTGCTGCTGCCGCTGCTGACGCTGCTGTGGATGTCTTTGCTGCCGTTCCTGCGCGGCTTCAGCCTTGTGGGGATGCGGTCGCTGACGCTGCGGAACTACCACACGGTGTTCACGGCGCCGGGCTATGTGGAACTGGCACTGAACAGCTTGACGGTGGCTGCGGGTGCGGCGACGGCGATCATGCTGATCACCATGCTGGCTGGATGGATCGCGGCGCGGAACGGGCCCGGCGGGCGGGTGCTGGACCAGTTGGCGACGCTGTCGCTGGTGTTTCCGGGGATCTGCCTCGGCGTGGCGGTGATGGAGGTGTATCTGCGGGTGCCGCTGCCGATCTATGGCAGCCTGTGGATCATCGCGATCGCCTACGTGATCCGCTACATGCCGTATGGGATGCGGTATGTGTATTCCGGTGTGCTGCAGTTGCATAAGGAACTGGAGGAAGCGGCGGGCGTGGCCGGCGCCTCGGTGCTTACGACGCTGCGGCGGATCGTCGCGCCGTTGCTGACCCCCGCGCTGGTGGCGGGCTGGCTGTTCATCTTCCTGATCGCCAACAAGGAACTGGCCATTGCGGTGCTGCTGGCCAGCCCGGGATCGCAGGTGATCGCGGTGGCGATCTTTGACCAATGGGTCAATGGGCAGGGTGGCGAACTGGCGGCGTTCGGGTTGGTGTGGACGGTGCTGATGACGTTCATTGCCTGGTTGTTCTTTGCGCAGATGCGGCGTGGCAGAACCGACGTGTATGGGAACTGAGCAATGCTGAGTGTGCGCGGCCTGACCAAGATCTATGCCAATCGTTTCGACGCCCAGGCGGGCGGTGTGCGGGACGTTTCGTTCGAATTACCAAGCGGAACGTTTTTCACGCTGCTGGGGCCGTCGGGGTGTGGCAAGACGACAACGTTGCGGTGCATCGCGGGGCTGGAACGGCCCGATGCCGGACGGATTGCGGTGGTGGATCGGGTTCTGTTCGACGGAGCCAGCGGAATTGCGGTGCCGATGAACCATCGTGGTATCGGCATGGTGTTCCAATCCTATGCAATCTGGCCGCACATGACGGTGTTCGAAAACATTGCGTTCCCGCTGCGGGTTGCCAAGAACCGTCGATATCGACGGGAGGAGATCCGGACCGCCGTGGATGTGGCGCTGGGGACGGTCGGGTTGAGCGGATATGGCGAGAGGCCTGCAACGCGGCTGTCAGGGGGGCAGCAGCAGCGCGTGGCCCTGGCGCGGGCGATTGTGCATCGGCCGCAATTGCTGTTGCTGGACGAGCCGTTGTCGAACCTGGATGCGGCGCTGCGGGAGGAAATGCGGGTCGAGCTGCGGCGCCTGCAACAGCAGATCGGTGTAACGACGATCTATGTGACGCACGACCAGAACGAAGCGCTGGCGATGTCGGACCGGATCGCGGTGATGGAGCATGGGCGCATCGTGCAGATGGATGAGCCGAGGGCGATCTACTCGCGGCCGGCAAGTGGGTTCGTCGCCAGTTTCATTGGGGCGGCAAATCTTTTCAGTGGCGTGTGCGGCGGGGCTGTTGCCGCGGAGTCGATCGGGGCAGTGACCCTGGGGGACGGCAGCGAGATCCAATGTCTGTTCCCATCGGCCCACCCGGGTGGCGCGGTTTCGGTTTCGGTGCGTTCAGAGGCGATTGCGCTGGTTGCGCGCGGCGGCACCCGGGCAGCGGGTGAAAACGTGCTGGCGGGGACGGTCGCGGCGGCAAGCTTCCAAGGTGGCAGCATTCGTTATGATATTCGCTGCGGCGACGTTGTTGTGCGGGCGCTGGGTCCGGCCGAACCGGTATTTGCGCCTGAAACCGAGCTGTTGATGACGTTTCCGTCGCGGGCGGCGGTGGCGCTGCCGCCGACGGGCGGTTAGGCGCGCTTGCGGCTGATTGTGAACACGCGGCACGCCGTATCCGGTTGTTCGGGCGGGCAGCTTTGGCATCCGGCTGTGTCTGCAACGGCTGTGTCTGCAACGGTGATGTTGCCCTGCCGGCGATCGGCGCGATAGTTTCGCGATACGAACCAGCTTCAGTGAGGCGGATATGACGACGGATGATGGGGTGGGACTCTCAGCGGCGGAAACCGAGGCGTTGCGCCGCGTCGCCGGCATCATGATCCCGGCGAATGAGGCACTTGGCATGCCGGGCGCCGACGATGCGCTGATCTTTGCCGACATCGTGCGCTCACTGGGCCGCGATACGGCGGATGTCCGGACGGCGCTGGCGGCTTTGGGCAGCGGGTTCTGTGCGTTGGATGCGACGCGGGCGGAGGCTGCGGCCGGTGCGGTGCTGGGGCGGGACGATCGGGTCTCGGCGGCGCTGGGGCGGGCGGTGCTGCAATGTTACTACCGCGACGACCGGGTGCTGGAGGCCTTGGGGCTGGAGGCGCGGGCGCCGTTTCCGAAAGGGCATGTGGTGGAGCAGGGCGACTGGTCGTTGCTGGATGTGGTGCGTGAGCGTTCGCCGTTGTGGCGCGATGATCGGAGTGCGTGAGATGGACCGTAACGAAATCGTCGACGTGCTGATCATCGGGTCGGGCGCCTCGGGTGCGGCGGTGGCATGGAGCCTGGCCGAAACCAAGATGAAGATCCTGTGTCTTGAGCAGGGCGACTGGATGAAAAGCTTCGAATTCCCCAGCAACGGACGGGACTGGGAGGCTCGGCGGTGGGCGGATTTCGACATCAGTCCCAACCGGCGGGGCCGGGTGACGGACTATCCGGTCAACGACCAGAACTCGCCGATGAAGGTGGCGAACTTCAATGGCGTCGGCGGCGGGACCATCCTGTATACGGCGCATTTCCCGCGGATGCATCCCTCGGATTTCCGGGTGAAGTCGCTGGATGGCGTGGCGGACGACTGGCCGGTCGACTACTGGACGCTGGAGCCGTTCTTTGCGGAGAATGACCGCATGATGGGCGTGTCGGGCCTGACCGGCGATCCCGGTTTTCCGCCGCGATTTCCGCCGATGCCGCCGATCCCGATGGGCAAGACCGGGACCCGGTATGGGCAGGCGATGAACAAGCTGGGATGGCACTGGTGGCCGTCCGACACCTCAATCGCGACGACCGAATATGACGGACGGGCGGCGTGTATCAACATCGGTCATTGCACACCGGGCTGCACGCATGGCGCGAAGGCGAGCACCGACATCACCTATTGGCCCCATGCGCTGCGGGCGGGGGTGGAGTTGCGGCCGCGATGCCGGGTGCGGGAGATCACCACAAACGAGCACGGGATGGCGGCAGGTGCGATTTACTACGACGCGGAGGGGGTCGAACGGTTTCAGCCTGCCGAGGTCGTGATTGTGGCGTGCAACGGGATCGGCACGCCGCGGCTGCTGCTGAACTCGGCATCCGGACGGTTCCCCAACGGGCTGTCGAATTCAAGCGGCCTGGTCGGCAAGAACCTGATGCTGCACCCGTGGCCGCAGGTGTTCGGCTATATCGAGGATACGGTCGATGGCGGCCGGGGGCCGATGACCAGCCTGTGGAGCAAGGAATTCTACGAGACCGACCCGTCGCGCGGGTTCGTGCGTGGCTACACGCTGCAGTTCGCGCGCGGCACCGGACCGGCGAATGAAGCGGTTACCAGCGTGGCCGCGGGGCGTCTGCCGTGGGGAAAGGATCATCACGCGGTTTATCGCACGTTGCTGGATCACCGGCTGCAGATTGGAATTGCCTGTGAGGACCTGCCCGAAGAGCACAACCGGGTGACGCTGGACCCGGAGCTGAAGGACAGCCACGGAATTCCCGGGGCGCGGATCGATTATACCATCAGTGAGAATACGCGCCGGATGATGGAGCATGGTATCGCCCGAGCGGAAGACATACTGCGAGCCGCGGGGGCAAAGAAGCTGCATGCGGAGCGGAAGGCGCTGAACAGCCCGGGGCATCTGCTGGGCACCGCCCGGATGGGGAACGATCCGGAACGGTCGGTGGTCAATGGTTGGGGGCGATCACACGACGTGAAGAATCTGTTCATTGTCGATGGCAGTATCTGGGTGACGTCGGGCGGGGTGAACCCGACCTCGACGATCCAGGCCCTGGCGCTTTACGTCGCGGACAGCATGAAACAGCGGCTGGCGACGCTGTTCGACTGACGGCTGGCTCGCGGAAAGTTTTGCTGCCCAGAATCGGAGTCGAGTGAGCAGTGGAATCCGTGGGCCTGCGCCGCGGATTCCAAACTTGTCGCCGGCTTGGCCGGAGTCCGTACACTTTTTTATCAGATGACCGTCGTTGGGATGGTCGCGCAGTTTCGACAACAGGATTTGGACACATCCGTGATGACCATCGTGCCGCTGCCTTTGCAGAGGCGCGCACAGGATTTGTTGCGGCGCGTTGAAACTGTTGTTGGTGAAAATGGCCAAATTACTTAGCCAACCATGCTGGCGTCTGCTGATGGCTGTTGCAGTCATCGCTTTCACGGCGCAAGCGCATGCACAAGGCATTGCGGGTTCCGGCGCGCGATGCGAGCAGGCGATCAAGATGGCGGCGCGGGCCGACCGGGTGCCCGACGCGTTAATGTGGGCGATCGGGCTGGTCGAGTCCGGGCGCCCTGATCCTGTCGTCGGTGGATGGCATCCCTGGCCGTGGACGATCAATGCCGAAGGACGGGGCATGTTCTTCGACTCGAAGGCGGAGGCGGTTGCGGCTGTGCGGAGCCTGCAGGCCTCGGGGGTCCGGTCGATCGATGTGGGTTGCATGCAGGTGAACCTGATGCACCATCCGGACGCCTTCGCCTCCCTGGACGAAGCGTTCGACCCCGCACGCAATGCATTGTACGCCGGCCGTTTTCTGCAGTCACTGTATCAGCGCAGCAGCAACTGGATCGTCGCGGCCGGTTGGTATCATTCGGCGACGACTGAACTGGCGGCGGATTACATCAAGCGGGTTAAGGCGAACCTGCCGGGGCAACAGGCGAACCACCTGGCCGTTCGTTCGGCCGTATCATCACTGAACTGGCAGGGTTCGGCACCGGTGGTTGGGCGCGATGGCATGGTATTGCCGACAGTGCGGTTGACCTCGGCGGGGCTGGTTCCGGTTCGCTCCATCGGTCGTCCCGTGCCGGTGAAGCTTCGGCCGGGTATGCGTCTGGCCGGCTGATCCGACGGTCCATCCGTGCAATACTTCGATCGCACTGGTTGGCCGGCACGATTAGGACAGGCTTAGAGCGCTTTCAGCCTGACTGTAAACAGTCAGCGCGCTCTATCTCGTTGTTTGAGCGAGCAACTTCATCACCCTGACCATTCCGGTCAGGGTGATGTTGCTCTAATACATGATGATTTGAATGGCCTGTCCGGAGAGGCATCGGCCTGACCTTCCGGGCATTCCGGTGGTTCCTTCCCTAGTGACGGGCGTGCTCGCTATGGTGGTTGCCGGCAACCGGAGGTCCCACCCATGCTGACACGTCGTTTCTTGCTCTCCAGCACGGCCGTGGCCGTCGCGGCGCCTGATGCCGTTCTGGCGGCGACGCCGCGCGACATGATCGTAATGGCAAAGCAGATCGACGACATCATCAGTTTCGATCCCGCCGAATCATATGAATTCAGCAACAACGAAGTGGATGGAAACGTCTACCGCCGCCTGGTCGCGCCTGATCATGCCGACACGACCAAAGTGGCCGGGGATGCTGCCGAATCCTGGACGGTGAGCCCGGACGGTAAAGTGTTCACCTTCAAGCTGCGGCCGGATGTGGTGTTTGCATCAGGCAAGGCGGCGACGGCGGGGGATGTGGCGTTTTCCCTGCAGCGTGTGGTCAAGCTGAACAAGACGCCCGGCTTTATCCTGACGCAGTTCGGCTTTACCAAGGACAATGTCGACCTGCTGATCAAGGCGGTTGACGCGCAGACGCTGCATTTTGAGCTGCCGGCCCCGCAGTCCAGCAGTTTTGTGCTGTTCTGCCTGTCGGCCAATGTCGGATCGATCGTCGAGAAAGCCACGGTCATGGCCAACGAGGTGAACGGCGACATGGGCAATGCCTGGATGAAGACGCACAGCGCCGGGGCGGGCGGCTATGCGCTGACATCCTATGCCGCCAGCGACCATGTCAGGATCGACGCCAATCCGCATTCGGATATCAAGACGGCGAGCAAGCGGGTGATCATTCGCCACGTCGCCGATCCCTCGGCGCAGTTGCTGATGCTGCAGAAGGGTGATGCAGACATTGTGCGCAACCTGACCCCGGACCAATTGAAGACGATCGGTGCGAACGCAGACTTCCATGTCACGTCCTCACCGCAGAGTTCGCAGATCTACATCGCGATGAACCAGAATGTGCCGGAGCTGGCGAAGCCGCAGGTGCGGCAGGCGGTGAAATGGGCGGTCGATTATGATGCGATCGCGACGAACATCACGCCGAACAGCTATGTCGTGTCGCAGAGTTTCCTGCCCATGGGCCTGCCGGGGGCAGTGGGCGACAAGCCGTTCCACAAGGACGTCACGCGCGCCAGGGCGCTGATGAAGGAAGCGGGGCTGGCGGACGGTTTCGCGGTGACGATGGACTGCCCCTCGGTACAACCGTATCCAGACATCGCCCAGGCGGTGCAGGCGGATCTTGCGGCCATCGGGATCAAGATCAACCTGGTGGTCGGTGACACCAAGCAGGTCATTACCAAGACGCGGGCGCGGCAGCATCAGATGGCGATGCTGTACTGGGGAACGGATTACTTCGATCCGAACTCGAACGCGCAGGCGTTCTGCGCCAATCCGGACGACAGCGATGCGTCGAAGCTGAAGATTTTGGCGTGGCGCAGTCATTTTGCCGACGCGGAGCTGACGGCGATGGTTGCGGCGGCAACGACAGAGCTGGATTCGGCCAAGCGCGTTGAAATCTATCAGCAGATGCAGAAGCTGTCGCAGGAGCGGGCGCCGTTCGTGATGCTGCTGCAGGCGATCTCGAACGCGGTGCAGGGCAAGGGCGTGTCCGGGTTCGTGATCGGCCCCCTGCCCGACTACACGAAATACTACGACGTCAAGAAAGCATGACGCCGCGTGTGCGCGGCCTGGCTGCCACCGGTTCAAGTGTACTGATCACGCTGTTTGGGCTGGTGCTGGTCACGTTCCTGATCGGGCGGGTGATGCCGATCGACCCGGTGATCGCGATCGTCGGGGATCACGCGCCGCCTGACGTTGTGGCGCAGGTGCGGGGGGCGCTGGGGCTGGACCGGCCGCTGCTGGTGCAGTTCGCGATCTACCTGCGCAACCTGGCGCATGGCGACCTCGGGCGATCGGTGATGACATCGAACACCGTGGTGGCCGACATTGCCCATTTCCTTCCAGCGACGATCGAGCTGGCGACGGTGGCGATCGTGGTGGCGACGGTGGTGGGGGTGCCGCTGGGAGTGTGGGCGGCGGTGCGACAGGGGAGCGGGACAGACCATGTGGTGCGGGTGTTTTGCCTGACCGGACAATCGGTGCCGATCTTCCTGCTGGGGCTGCTGTCGCTGCTGATCTTCTATGGTACGCTGGGCTGGGCGCCGGGAACCGGGCGGCAGGATGTGATATTCGATGGCGATGTGCCGGTCGTCACGGGCCTGCTGACGGTCGATGCGATGCTGGCCGGCAACAGCGACGCGCTGTGGGATGCGCTGGCGCATCTGGTGCAGCCGGCCGGCGTGCTGGCGCTTTTCAGCATGGCGTATATCACGCGAATGACACGGGCCTTCATGCTGGACGCCCTGGGTGGCGAATATATCGTGACGGCTCGGGCGAAGGGACTGTCAGCGATGCGCGTGGTCTGGCGGCATGCCTTCGGCAACATCGCGGTGCGGCTGATTACAGTTCTGGCGCTGACCTATGCCGGGCTGCTGGAGGGGGCGGTGGTGACCGAGACCGTGTTTTCCTGGCCGGGGCTGGGGCAATATCTGACGGTATCGCTGTTGAGCGCGGACATGAATGCAGTGCTGGGTGCGACGCTGGTGATCGGGGTGACGTATCTGGCGCTCAATCTGTTCGCCGATGTGCTGTACCGGTTGCTCGACCCGCGGGCGCAGTGACCGTGGCGGTGTGGCGGGACTGGCTGCTGACGGAGACGCCGGCGTCGCGACGGCAGGCCGCCTGGGGGCGGCGATATCGAATGTGGCGCCAGTTCTCAGCCAATCCGTTGGCGATGGCGGGGCTGGGGCTGGCGGTGTTGCTTTTCGTGCTCGCTCTGGCGGCACCGTTGATCGCGACCGACGATCCCAGTGCGCAGGACCTGGCCCACCGGCTTGCCAGGCCATCGGCGCAACATTGGTTCGGCACAGACGAACTTGGGCGGGATCTGTATAGCCGGGTGCTGTTCGGGGCGCGGATCACGCTGGGGATGGTGGTGGCGATCGTAGCGGTGGTGGCACCGCTGGGCCTGGCGATCGGCTGCATGGCGGGCTATTTCCGCGGCTGGGCGGATCGCGTGCTGATGCGGGTGACCGACGTGTTCCTGGCCTTTCCGCGACTGATCCTGGCGCTGGCCTTCGTGGCGGCGATCCGGCCAGGGATCACCGCCACGGTGGCAGCAATCGGGCTGACGGCCTGGCCGCCGTATGCACGATTGGCGCGGGCTGAGACGTTGAGTATCCAGGGAACCGACTTCATCGGGGCGGTGCGGCTGACGGGGGCGTCGCCGTTCCGGATCATCCTGCGCCATGTGGCACCGTTATGCGTCAGCAGCCTGATCGTGCGGGTGACGCTGGACATGAGCTCGATCATCCTGACCGCGGCGGCGCTGGGGTTCCTGGGCATGGGGGTGCAGCCGCCGTCGCCGGAATGGGGGGCGATGATCGCCACGGCGCGGCGGTTCATCCTGGAGCAATGGTGGGTGCCGACGATCCCGGGCGTGGCGATTTTCCTAGCGTCGCTGGCGTTCAACCTGCTGGGGGACGGGCTGCGCGATGTGCTCGATCCGAAGCAGCGCTGATGCTGGTGGAAATCGACAACCTGTCCATCGCCTTTCCCAGCGCTGCGGGCATCCGGCCGGCGGTGCGGGGGGTGTCGCTGCGGATCGGGGCGCAGAAGCTGGGCATCGTCGGGGAATCGGGGTCGGGCAAATCGCTGACCGCGCGATCGATCCTGCGGCTGCTGCCGGACTCGGCGATGGTGACGGCGGATCGACTGACGTTCGACGGGATCGATGTGCTGCGGGCCGGGGAGCGGGTGCTGCGGGATATCCGCGGGCGGCGGGCGGGGCTGATTCTGCAGGATCCGAAATACGCGCTGAACCCGGTGATGACGGCGGGTGCGCAGATCGCCGAGGCATGGCGGGCGCACAGGAAAGGCGGACGGCGGGAGGCGGCGGAAAAGGCGATCGACCTGCTGGCGCAGGTGCAGATTCGCGATCCGGCGCGGGTCGCGGCGGCATATCCGCATGAGCTGTCGGGCGGGATGGGGCAGCGGGTGATGATCGCGATGATGCTGGCGCCGGACCCGGAGATGCTGATCGCCGATGAGCCGACGAGCGCGCTGGATGCAACGGTGCAGGCGGAGATCCTGCGGCTGCTGGAGGACCTGGTGGCGCGGCGGGGCATGGCGCTGGTGCTGATCAGTCACGATCTGCCGCTGGTCTCGCATTTCTGCGACGATGTGGCGGTGATGTATGCGGGCCGGATCGTCGAGCGGCTGCCGGCGCGTGAGCTGGCGCGGGCGGAGCATCCCTACACGCGCGGATTGCTGGCATGTTTGCCCAGCCTGTCGCGGGCGCAGGGGCGGCTGAAGGTGATGGCGCGCGATCCGGCGTGGCTGGCATGATCGAGGTCGAAAGGCTTGGTGTGCGATACGGCGACGTGGAGGCAGTGCGGGCGGTTTCCTTCGCGGTGCCGCGGCAGTCGAGCCTGGGCATCGCCGGGGAGAGCGGGTCGGGCAAGTCGACGATATTGCGGGCGCTGGCCGGCCTGATCGACGACTGGACCGGCCGCATGCAGATCGACGGCGTCCGGCTGGGGCCACGGCGTGGGCGGGCGTTCTTCCGCCGTGTGCAGATGGTGTTCCAGGACCCTTACGGCTCGCTGCATCCGCGCCAGACGGTGGACCGCGCGCTGGCGGAGCCGTTGCTGGTGCATGGGATCGGCGATGGTGAGACCCGGATCCTGCAGGCCTTGGCGGAGGTGGCGCTGCCGGCCGAGCTGCGGTTCCGTTATCCGCACCAACTATCCGGCGGCCAGCGCCAGCGCGTCGCCATCGCCCGGGCGCTGATGGCCGAACCCGAGGTGCTGCTGCTGGATGAGCCGACCAGCGCGCTGGATGTCTCGGTGCAGGCGGAGGTGCTGAATTTGCTGACCGACCTGCAGGTTCGGCGGGGGCTGACGATGCTGATGGTCAGCCACAACCTGGCGGTGCTCGCGCATCTGTGCCCGATGATCGCGGTGATGCAGGGCGGGGAGATCGTCGAGACGCTGAGCACCAAGGACCTGCGGGCGGGGCGGACCCGGCATCCGCACACGACGGAGCTGCGGGCGCTGAGCATGGCGTTGGAGGAGCCGTAGACTTAGCCACCAATCAGCGGGGGGCTGTTTTGCGGGCTTGCGGGACCAGCGAGTTTGCGGGCTTGCGGGACCAGCGACTTTTGCGGGCTTGCGGGACCAGCGAGTTTGTTCATTCTTCCTCCAAATTAAACACGGAGGCAGCTGGAGGGCCGCAAAGGGCCGCTGAGCAGTGCTTCTCAGGAGGTGACGAATCGCTTCGGGCGGTTCCTGAGGCGCGGCTTGGATCCGCGGCCGGTTGGGGCGGTGAACTTCGATTGCCGATCCGATAGCGGGCTTCGTGAAGTCTCGCTGACCGACCACGGCAATAGCTCTTCGCGGCCCTCAGCGGCCCTCGGCCTTCCTCCGTGTTACAGGTGGAGAAAGGCTGAACGCACTCTCTGGTGCCCCTGAAGCACCAGCTCCGGCGCACAGCATCTAAGATCTCGCCGCCGCGACTTCCCAGTGCGATCAGCCTGGCGCGGAAGGGTCGGCGCTTGCGGACGGGCGGTGCGGGCTTCAAACTGCGCCGCGATCGCCAAGGGCGCACCGGGAGGGGGATGGAATGCAGTTCAGCTTCACCAGCGAGCAGGAGGAATTCCGTTCGGTCTTGCGCCGGTTCCTGGAGGACCGGTCGCCGACGACCGTGGTGCGGCGGCTGATGGAGACCGAAACCGGCTGGGACCGCGACACCTGGCGGGCGGTCAACGAGACGCTGGGGGTGTCCGGCGTACATATCCCCGAGGAGTACGGCGGCCAGGGCTTCGGCTATGTCGAGCTGGGCATCGTGCTGGAGGAGATGGGGCGGGCGCTGCTGTGCGCGCCGTTCTTTGCCTCGACGGTGCTGGCGGCGACGGCTGTCCTGCAGGCGGGGACGGAGGCGCAGAAGAAGGACCTGCTGCCCGATATCGCCTCGGGTGAGACGATCGCCACGCTGGCCTTCACCGAACCGAACGGACGATGGGACGCGGACGGCGTGACGATGACGGCAGCACCGGTCGGTGACGGGCGTTACCGGCTGGATGGGGTGAAGAAATTCGTTGTGGATGGCCACTCAGCCGACCTGGTCGTGGTGGTGGCGCGCGCGCCGGAGGGGCTGTCGTTCTTCACCGTGGCCGGTGATGCCGCCGGGCTGGAGCGGCGGGCGCTGAAGGTGATGGACCCGACGCGCAAACAGGCTGAGCTGACATTTCGCGGGGTGGAGGCGACCCCGCTGGGCCAGGCGGGCGGCGGGGATGCGCCGTTCGCGCAGACGATGATACTGGCCACGGTGTGCCTGGCAAACGAGATGGTAGGCGGCGCGGAGCGGTTGCGCATCTCGGCATTGGAATATGCCAAGCTGCGGGTGCAGTTTGGCCGGGCGATCGCCTCCTTCCAGGCGATGAAGCACAAGCAGGCGGATATGCTGGTGGACGTCGAGCTGGCGAAGTCGGCGGCGTATTATGCGGCGGCGGCTGCTGATGACGCCGATTCCGACCTGGCGGCGATCGCGTCCCTGGCGAAGGCGTGCGCGGCGGATGCATACACGCAGACCGCGATACACACGATCCAGATCCATGGCGGGATCGGCTTTACCTGGGACAACGATACGCATCTTTGGTTCAAGCGGGCGAAGAGTTCAGAAGTGTTCCTGGGCGATGCGAATTGGCACCGCGAACAGATGATGCGCGCGTGGGGGGTTTGAGTATGAGCGAGATGACCGAAGCCGCGGTTCGCGCCGAGGTGCGCGGGTGGCTGGAAGCGAATTGGAGCGCTGACCGCGGGCTGGTTGAATGGCGCAACCTGCTGATCGACTCCGGCTGGGGAATGCCGGGGTGGCCGAAGGCCTGGTACGGGCGGGAGCTGCCGATGGCGCTGGAACCCGTCGTCGAGGAGGAGCTGGCGCGGGTCGGCGCGGTGGGCGTTGCCAAGATGGGTATCCGCAAGCTGGCGGCGGCGACGATCATGGCGCACGGGACGGACGCGCAGAAGGAGAAATACCTGCGGCGCAGCCTGACCGGCGAGGACACCTGGTGCCAGTTGTTCAGTGAGCCGGGGAGCGGGTCGGACCTGGCGGGGGCGACGACACGGGCCGAGTTCAAGGGCAACCGGTGGGTGATCAACGGGCAGAAGGTGTGGACCACGAGCGCACATCATGCCGACTGGGGGTTGTTACTGGCGCGCACCGACGTGAATGTGCCGAAGCATGCGGGGTTGTCGTTCTTCATCCTGGATGTTCACCAGTCCGGGGTGGAGGTGCATCCGCTGCGGCAGATGAACGGGCATGCGTCGTTCAACCAGGTGTTCTTCACTGATGCCGAGGTGCCGCCGGAAAATCTGGTGGGCCGGATCGGGCAAGGCTGGGCAGTGGCGACAACGACGCTGATGCATGAGCGCCGCGGCGCTGATGCGGTGCGCACCTGGGCAGTCGCCTCTGACCGTGCCGGGCGCATCTATGATGAGGAGCGGGCGGAAGTCGCCACGGTGATGGAGCCGTACAAATGGTATCCGCAGCGGGCCGGCCGGGTGGACCTGGTGATCGAGCGGGCCAAGGCGACGGGGGCGAACAGCGATCCGGTGGTGCGGCAGGAAATCGCCAAGCTGCTGACGATGTCCAAGGCGGCGGAATGGACGGCGCGGAGGGCGCGCGCGGCTCAGTTGCAAGGAAAGGCGCCGGGACCGGAAGGGTCGCTCGGGAAGCTGGTCGGTAGCCACGTGGCGCGGGCCGCCGCCCGGGTGCACACGATGATAACCGGGGCGGACGCGATGCTGACCGGCGAGGACGGCGCGATGGGGGGCGTGGTCGCCGAGATCCTGGTGTCTGTGCCGGCGAGCTCGATTGCCGGCGGGACGGACGAGATCCAGCGCAACATCATCTCCGAGCGGGTGCTGGAGATGCCGAAGGAGCCACGGACGGATAATGACCGGCCGTTCCGCGACGTGCCGAAGAACCTGGTGGTCTGAGGGGTTCTGTCAGTACGCGCGCCGATGATCCGGCCCCGGCTGTACTTGCAGGCGGGAGCGCTGACAACCCGGTGCGCGGACGAGACGGGTGCGGACGCGACAGGCGCCGACGAGGACAGGCGCCGACGAGGACAGGTGCGGACGAGACGGGCGCCGACGCGACAGGCGCCGATGAGGATAGGCGCCGATTGTCAAAGCCTGTCGTTGAGTCCCAACCTGCCCGCGAACAACACCGGCCCGGTCGGCTGGCCGGTGGGTGAGCCACCGTTCGCTTCCAGGCTCACCAGCAGCTGCGTCCCTGGTGCAGTCACCACACCGCGCGGGACCTGCTTACCGGCTGCCGGGAGTACACCGAGGGATGCAGGCCGCTGCGCGCCGGCCGGCAAAACCCACAGCTCCAGATCATGCCCCGCCGGCACCGCAGGCGCGGTCACTGCCCGGACGAGGAGCGCGCCATCGCGCGCGACAGTTGCGATGAACACGGGCGCATCCGCAGCCTTCAGGACTGCCTGCACAGGCGGGGCGACAGCTGGCCGCAATACCATGAACGTGGCCAGCCCTGCCGCGAGCGCACCAAGAGCCAGGGAGGCGCCTTGCCAGAACCCCGTCCGCGTTTGGCGCTGCTGCGGGATCACCGCGGGCGTTTCAGGCGTTTCGGGCGCATCATCAAGTGTTGCCGCGATCCGGGTCCACAGCGACGGCGGTGGCGGCACCGGCGCTACGCTGTCCGCCAGCGGTGACAGCCGCGCATTCCAGGCGCGAACGAACGCCGCGAATTCGCGGTCCGACAGCAGGAGCCGCCGTGCGCGGTCGCGTTCGGCCGCATCCAGCACCCCCAGCACATACTCGGCCGCAAGCGCTTCTCGCTCGTCACCGAAATCATGCGGCGTGCTCATCCGCCTTGCTCCCGCGCTTCCAGGCAGGTTCGCAACGCCAGCAAAGCCCGCCTGATACCCGACTTCACCGTTCCCAGCGGCAGCCCGCTCCGCTCAGCCACTTCGGCATGCGTCAGGCCGCCGACGAAGGCCATCACAACCAGGCCACGCCGCTCTTCATCCAACCCGCCCAGGCATTCGCGCAACGCTGCTTCATCCTGCGTGCGCACCGTCGCCGACAATGCATCCGGCGTTTCATCCGCCGCCTCGACCAGTTCCACGCCTGTGACTTCGCGCGACATCCGCCGCATGATGTCCAGTGAACGGTTGCGGACGATGCCGGTCAGCCACGCCGATGCGCCACCACGGTTCGGGTCGAACTGTGCCGCATTACGCCAGACGCTGAGGAACGTATCGTGCAGCACGTCGCCTGCCAGCGCGGCGTCGCGCAAGATGCGCAAGGCTACGGCGTGCAGCCGGCCAGCCTCGATCTGATAAAGACTTTGCAGCGCGTCACGGTCGCCGGCCGCCACCGCGCCCAACAAGTCGGACATCTGCGCCGTCGTCGTGGCCGGAGCCGAAATCTGATGCACGACGCTCCCTACCTTTTGCCTGTAGAATCCACGCAACCATGTCACGCTGCGCGCCGTGCAGCCGGGCGGCTGCAGGGTTACCGGATATCGTGGAGCGCACCAAATCAATAAGGGACGGCCCGGACCGGTTCTGAAATCGAGTGGACTACGGCGAAGTACCAGGCTTGGATGCACCGACAGCGAAAAATGTTTTTCATCGATATCTGCATCCGCCGGTCAGCACGGTCCGTAGGTGGATGTGCGCTTCAAGTGGCGCTCCATCGAAAGGACCGAACTCATGACCAAGATCTACCCGCGTGCCCTGACCACAGCCCTGGCTTTGACCCTGACTTTTGCTGTCGTCCCGCCTTCGTTTGCGCAGACGCCAGCGGAGCACACTGTCATGGTCGGCGGCGCGCCGATGTATCCATCCAAGAACATCATCCAAAACGCGGTCAATTCGAAGGATCACACGACGCTGGTTGCCGCGGTAAAGGCAGCCGGGCTGGTGGAGACATTGCAGGGACCGGGCCCATTCACGGTTTTTGCGCCGACCAATGCCGCGTTCGACAAGCTGCCGCCAGGCACCGTTACCAACCTGCTCAAGCCGGAGAATAAGGCTGGCCTGGTCAAGGTGTTGACCTACCACGTCGTGCCTGGCCGCCTGACCACGGCGGATCTCATGCGCATGGTGCGGGACGGCAAGGGAACCGCCCAGCTCAAGACCGTGCAAGGTGAGACGCTCTCAGTCACCGAGAACGGAAAGAAGTTGCTCGTCTCCGGCGCTCAAGGCGGGATGGGCGAGATCACCGTGCCGGACGTGCTCCAGTCCAACGGCGTAATCCAGGTGGTGTCATCGGTGCTTTTGCCGAACTGAGGTATGAGCAGCCGGCCGCCACGCAAGGCCGGCTGCTTTGCGGATGAAACAGGAGTGTGGGTTGCGAAGTCAGACGACCGGCCGGCACAGTGCTTATTAGACGACGCGTGGCTGCCGCCATCGGAGCAGCCAGCTGCCTTGCTGCCTGCACACCCCTCGATGCTCTGAATACGCTTGACCTGCTGACCTCGGGTGGTGGGGCGCGCAAACTTGCCGATGGCCTGGCTTACGATACGCACCCGCGGCAAAAGCTCGACCTTTACGCGCCTGCCCGCTCCGGCGGCGCGTCCCCGGTCCTGGTGTTTTTCTATGGCGGCGCCTGGTCCAGCGGACGTCGCCAGGATTATCGCTTTGCCGCCGAGGCCCTCGCAACAAGAGGCTTCATCGTCGCTGTGCCGGATTACCGCCTCGTCCCAGAGGTGCGGTTTCCCACCTTTGTGCAGGATGGCGCGGCGGCTGTGCGGTGGGTGCACGACCGCGCCGAGACCTATGGCGGCGACCCGAAGCGACTGGCGTTGGCCGGACATTCCGCCGGTGCCTACATCGCCGCTATGCTCGCGCTCGACCCGCAATGGCTGGAAACGGCGGGTCTTCCGCCCGCGGCGGTGCGGGCTTGGGCAGGCTTGGCTGGTCCATACGATTTCTATCCTTTCGACGTTCCTGCCTCGGTGCAGGCCTTCGCGGCGTATCGAGATCCGAAAGCCACCCAGCCCATCAACTTTGTACGGGCTGATGCGCCTGCGACCTTTCTTGGAGCCGGCGACAAGGACCAGACCGTACAGCCACGAAACAGTATCGCGCTGGCGAACGCGCTTGGCCGAGCCGGCGATACGGTTCAGTTGCGTCTGTACCCAGGGCTGGACCACGTCGACATCCTGATCGCGCTATCCAAGCCCTTCCGGGCCAAGGCCCCGGTACTGGCTGACACCTGCACCTTCCTGATGGACCATTGCGGGCCGTCGCAACAGCCGCCGGAGCCCGCCGCGCCGGCGGACAAAACCTGATTACTTCGCCAGGATACGGGCGAGTTCGACCAGTTCGGTGTCGATCGGCTTGGTGCGGCCGACGATATCGGCCAATGGGGTTCGTGACACTTCGTTCTTTTGCCAGCCAATAAGAACGCCGGTCACGCCTTCGCTCAGCGACTTGACTGCATTGACGCCGAGACGCGTTGCCAGCAGGCGGTCGAAGGCGCTGGGTGGGGCGCCGCGCACGACGTGGCCGAGCGTCGTGGCGCGAAGCTCAAAACCAGCGGTCTTTTTATCGGCATTGAAATGAGCCAGTATTCTGCCGCAATTTTCCTTGACGCCCTCGGCGATCACGACGATGGCGTGGGTTTTGCCGCGCTCATAGGCGGCACGCAGGCGTTCGGCGATTTCGGCTGCCGGCACTTCGTATTCCGGTGTTGAAATGACTTCGGCGCCGCCCGCGAGACCCGCCATCATTGCGAGATAGCCGCAATCGCGGCCCATCGTTTCGACCAGGAAGGCGCGGTTATGCGATGACCCGGTGGTGCGAAGGTGGTCGATCGCTTCAAGGGTGACGTTGATGGCGGTGTCGGAGCCGATGGAGATGTCGGTGCCGAGCAGGTCGTTGTCGATGGTGGAGGCGATGCCGACGACGTGGACGCCGAGTTGGCTGAGCAGGTAGGAGCCGGTCTGGGAGCCGTTGCCGCCGATTACCACCACGCCGTCGATGCCGCGCTGTGCGAGGTTGCGCAGCGCTTTTGAACGACCGCTCTCCTCCCGGAATTCGGCTGACCGGGCGCTGCCGAGGAAGGTGCCGCCGACCTGAATGATGCCGCCGACGTCGCGGGCGCTGAGCTGACGGAACTGGCCGTCGACCAGGCCCTGCCAGCCCTGGCGCACACCGTAGACGGTCATGTCCTGATCAAGGGCGCTGCGGGTCACGGCGCGGATTGCCGCGTTCATGCCGGGGGCGTCACCACCACTCGTAAGAACCGCGATGTGCTTCATAACGACAAGATTATGGCTGTCTGGCAGGGAAGTCCACCGCCAGGTCGTGATGAACGTCAATCTTCCGGGCCGCGTTTGGTTCGCTGGCGTATTTTAGCCGTCGGGTCGCCGGCGACGGCCGTTTCGTCGTTTGCGTGCGCAGGTTTTTGCCGGAGCATCGCCTGTAAAGGCGGGCTGAAAGTTTGACAAATTCGCCTAGTTCGAAGGGTATTGGCGAACAAGACAAACCAAGGATGCGGCCACCATGAAACCGGAAACTGTCGGCCTGTCAGCTCATCGCCTGGCGCGCCTGGATGATGTCATGAAGCGGCGTTATGTCGACACGGGCCGGCTACCGGGTCTGCTAACCATGGTGTACCGCAGTGGTGTGCTCGCCCATGTCGGGATGTCGGGCAGCATGGACATCGAGCGCAACAAGCCGATGCGCGAGGATGCGATCTTCCGCATCTACTCGATGTCCAAGCCGATCACCGCGGTGGCGTTGATGATGCTGGCGGAGGAAGGGCTGATTGGCCTGGACGATGATGTGGCCACGCATATTCCGTCCTGGAAGAACCTCGGGGTGTATGCGACGGGGATGCCGAGCCTGGTGGCGACGGGGGAACCGGTGTTCATCACGACGCCGGTGGAACGGCCGATGAAGGTCGTTGACCTGGTGACGCATACCTCGGGCCTGACCTACGGGTTCATGAACCGGACCAGTGTCGATCGGGCTTACCGGCATCTGCGGATCGCCGATCCTGGTGCCGAGGGTGGGCTGGACAGGATGATCGAGAATCTTGCCGGATTGCCGCTGGAGTTCTCGCCGGGGACGCGGTGGAACTACTCGGTGTCGATCGATGTGATGGGCTATCTGGTGCAGAAGCTGAGCGGAATGCCGTTCGGCGAGTTCCTGCGCACGCGGCTGTTCGAGCCGTTGGGCATGTCTGACACGGCTTTCTGGTGCCCGGAGGGCGAGGTCGGCCGGTTCACCTCCTGCTATATGCAGGCAGGGCCCGCGATCAAGCTGCAGGATGATGCGGGCAAGAGCACCTATGCCGCACCACCGGCGCTGGAATCGGGCGGCGGCGGGCTGGTGTCGACGGCGCATGATTACATGCGGTTCTGCCGGATGATGCTTGGTGGCGGGACGCTGGATGACGTGCAGATCCTCAGTCCGAAGACGGTCGCGCTGTTCAGTCTGAATCATCTGGTGGGCAACCAGGAACTGGGCCAGATGGCGACACCTGGCATGTTCAGCGAGGCGGGGTATTCCGGGATTGGGTTCTCCATCGGGTGTGGCGTGAACATCAACGTCGCCAGGACCCGGCTGCCGGGCACGTTGGGCGAGTATTTCTGGGGCGGGGCGGCATCGACGGCGTTCTGGATTGATCCGACGGAAGATCTGGCGGTGGTATTCATGACCCAGGTGATGGGCAGCGATTCCCGGCTGACGTTACGGCGCGATCTGCGGACCCTGGTCTATTCGTCGATGACGGAGTCGTTTGCCTGAGGGGGGAGCGCGATGGACGATGTATTATTGGTGGAATCACATGGTGCGGTGCGGCTGCTGCGGCTGAACCGGCCGGCGAAGCTGAATGCGCTGAATGCGGAGCTGGTGCATGCGCTGACCGAGGCTCTGCTGGGCGCCCAGGATGACGATGCGGTGTCGGTGGTGGTGCTGGCGGGGGCCGGACGGGCGTTCTGTGCCGGTGCCGACACGTCAACGCCCCGGCCACTGACGGCAGAGACGAGGCCTGCGCTGATCAAGCATGGCGATGCGAATATCGCGCTGACCAAATTGCTGGCGCGGGTCGACAAGCCGATCGTTGCTGCTGTGCACGGTTATGCGTTGGGGGCAGGATGTGGGCTGGCGTTCGGGTCCGATCTTGTCGTGGCATCGGAAAGCGCCCGGTTCGGCTATCCGGAGCTGAAAGCGGGGCTGACGGCATCGACCGTGACGGCGCAGGCGGTGCATCTGATGGGGCGGAAGGTCGCGTTCGAGTTGCTGACCCTGTGCGAAAACATGCTGCCGCAGCGGGCTTACGAACTGGGGATGGTCAACCGGGTGGTGGCCGATGACCGGCTGATGGACGAGGCCATGGCGATGGCGGATAAACTTGCCGGCTGGAACCGCGAATACCTGACGCAGACCAAGCGTATCTTCCATCGTGCGGTGTCGCTGGCGCCGGAGCAGGCCCTGGAGATGGCGCGCGATATCGCGGTGATGATGGGACGGTTGCAGAGTTAGTCACAGGGAGAAGAAACAATGAAACTCATGTGGTTTCACTTGATGCCTTATACTGAGCTGCCGGATGATTTCCGGGAGAAGAATCCGTCGGTGTGGGTGGATATCCACTCGTCGCTGTTCGATCCGAAGCGCGCGCATCTGATGTACAACGACTTCATGGACGAGCTGGAATTCGCGGCGGATTGCGGGTTCGATGCGGTGTGCGTGAACGAGCATCACTCCAACGGCTATGGACTGATGCCGTCGCCAAATCTGATTGCATCGGCGCTGTCGCGGCGGACGACGAACACGGCAATCTGCGTGATGGGGAACTCGATCGCGCTGTACAACCCGCCGACGCGAGTGGCGGAAGAATTCGCGATGATCGACGTGATCTCCGGCGGGCGGTTGATTGCGGGGTTCCCGGTCGGGACGCCCATGGATGATTGTTACTGCTACGGTCAGAATCCGTCGATGCTGCGGGAGCGGTATCTGGAGGCGCATGACCTCATTACGCGGGCGTGGACGGACAAGGAGACGTTCGCGTTCAACGGGCGCTACAACCAGCAGCGCTATGTGAATATCTGGCCGCGGCCGATCCAGCGCCCGCATCCGCCGATCTGGGTGCCGGGCGGCGGGTCGGTGGAAACCTGGCAGTGGTGCGCGGCGATGGACTACGTGTACTGCTACCTGTCCTACTTTGGCTACAAGGACGGCAAGGCCACGATGAAAGGGTTCTGGGACGAGATGGCGCGTCTTGGCAAGGACCGCAATCCGAACCGAGCCGGGTTCCTGCAGTTCGTCGGTGTGGCGGAGACGCGGGAGAAGGCTTACGAGCTTTACAAGCCGGCGGCCGAATATTTCTACGGACGGTGTTTGCACACAGATCCGAAATGGGCGACGCCGCCGGGCTATGTCACGGAGGCGACGCAGCGGGCAGGGATCGTGAGCCAGGTTGGACGCGCGGCGACCACCGGTGCGCGGTCGAAAGCCCGGGCGACCGAAATGGATGAGATCATCGACAATGGCTATGTGATCATCGGATCACCCGACGAGGTTGTTGCCCAGCTGACGGAAGTGGCGACGGAGCTAAATGTTGGGCACCTGATGTTGCTGCTGCAGTTTGGTAATATGGGTAAGGAACTGGCGAAGTATAACACGAAGCTATTTGCCGAACAGGTGATGCCGAAGCTGCAACCGCTGTTCAGTGAGTGGAACGATCCGTGGTGGCCGCAACCGATGGCGGACGCGGAACGGGCCGAGGTCTCGGCGTTCGTTCCGGGGATGGCGGCGGAGTAGCGGATCGCTTCCGCCGCCGCGCAACATCATCCTGCCTGGTCCAGTCAGGATGATGTTGCCTCTGGCCTAGCCGTCCAGGCGATGGACGATACGGGTTGGGTTGTTGTGGACACCCAGCAGGCGGAGGATGCCCGATCCGGGATTGCGGAAGGCGTGGGGCGTGTCGGCCGGAAGCGCGATCATGTCCCCGGCGTGCAGGGTTGTCGGATTGGCCTCATTGCCGACCAGCCAGGCTTCCATCGTGCCCTCAACGATAAACAGGCACTCCACATAGGGGTGGTGGTGCCGCGCGGTCTGGTAGCCGGGCTCGCAGGTCTGCACGCCTGTAAAGATTGGCCCGCCATCGGCACCGAGGAGCTTTTGGTAATATGACAGCGGGCCGAACGGGACCTTTTCGGCTGTGTCGAGCCGGGCGATGGTTGGCTGGATGGACATTTGTTCGTGCTCCCGACACTGGTTCTGGCCGTCTGTTGGCGTATTGGGCAGGGTAGCAGCCGTTGAGGGGAAACGTGCAATGACACAAGAGCAGACTCCACCGATTGTGGCGGCGGCCATGGCACTGGCGCCGACGGTGCGGGCGGCGGCCGATGACGCGGAGCGGATGCGGCAGACCCCCCCTGCCCTGGCGGCCGAGATCACCCGGGCCGGCATCTACCAGATGTATCTGCCGCGATCGGTGGGTGGGCCGGAGACGCCGCCATTGACGGCGTTTCGGGTGGTTGAAGCGCTGTCACGCGTGGATGGTTCCGTCGGCTGGTGCGCGATGATCGCCACGGCAATCTCAATGAGTGTTGGCAGGCTGCCGGTTGAGGTGGGGCGTGAGCTGGCGGGCACGCCGGCCGACTATCGCGGCGCCGGATCAGCCAGACCCGGCGGGCAGGCGTGGGCGGTGCCCGGTGGCTATCGGGTGAAGGGACGGTGGAATTTCGCCAGTGGCATCCAGAACGCCCGTTGGCTGTACTGCACATGCATCATGATGAACGGCGAAACGCCAGCGGTCTCGGCGGCGGGGATGCCGGTGCTGCGTGGAGTCTGGGTTCCGCGGGCGTCGGTAACGATTGTCGATACCTGGCAGGTGATGGGCATGCGCGGGACCGGCAGCCAGGATTTCGTGGTGGACGACGTGATTGTCGCCGAACGGTTCAGTTGCCTGTCCGAGGCGGCGCCGCAGGAGACAGGACCGCTGTACAACCGCCGGGCGTGGTACGTTCATTTGTGGACTCCGTCCGCGGGCAATGCGCTGGGCATCGCGCGCGGGGCCATCGACAACCTGATCGAGATCGCCGCTGTCGAGGCATCGACGATGTCGGCAAATTTGTTGCGGGACCGGTCCATGGTGCAAACGCGCATTGCCGAGGCCGAGGCGATCGTCGCGGCGGCCCGGGCTTTCGTATTTGACGCCGTCGGGCGGTTATGGGGCGTGCTATGTGCGGGAGAAACGCCGCCGGACCAGATGATCGCCCAGGCGCGGCTTGCGTTGGTGCATGCAATGCATGAGTCGGTTCGGGCCGTGGACAAGGTGTTTCATGCGGCTGGGACGAACGCGATCTATACACGGCTGCCGCTGGAGCGGGCGTTTCGGGACGTGCACGTGGCCGTGCAGCACGCGGCGGCGTTGCCGGGTTATTTCGAATCCGCCGGAAAAGCCCTGCTGGGGCTTCGACCGAGCGATCCAGGTTGGTGACCGCTCGGTCTGATTTACGATTCAGGTAGATGGGCGCTGCATTTTACACGTTGTGGGCTGGCCGACATCGGCGGCTTGTACGACGGCCGTCGTTTTCCAGCCAAGCCCGGTCTTTTCGGAATCGTATTTGACGCCCTTGCTGAAGATGGCGCCGTAGTAGGTCATCAGGATCTGATGGTCTTCCGGCCGGATGGTGGCCTGCTTGCCGGTCACGTCATTGAAGGTCAGTCCCTCCATCGCCTGCGCAATCTTCATCGGGTCGGTTGATCCGGCCTTTTCAATCCCGCGGGCGATCAGTTCGACCGCGGCCCAGCGGTCGCCAAAGATGTAATCGAAGTTGTTCTTTGCACGGAATGCATCGACCCATGCCATACGGGCAGCGTCGTTATTTTCTGCTGGCACGTTCTCATGAAACGACAGCACGGAATGGACGCGGCCATCACCGCCGGAGCCGATCGCGGTGGGCGTTCCGGCGAGATGACCCAGCATTGTGTAGTAATCAACGGGGAGGCCGGTGTCCATGCCGGATTTGATCAATAACGTCAGATCCGGCCCCCAGTTTCCGGTGAGTAGCGCCTGCGCGCCGGAGGCTTTGATCTTGGCGATATACGAGGAGAAGTCCTTGATTTTGCCGAGGGGGATCATTTCCTCACCCATCACCTGGATGTCCGGGCGGAGCCTTGCCATGAACAGTTTCAGGTCGCGCTGGGCGGACTGGCCGAATAGGTAATCCTGGTTGATGAGGTAGACCTTGGTGATGTCCTTGGGCAGTGCGCGCACCATGATCTCGGCCTGCATGCCGGCATGGGCGGAGGTGCGAAAGTGCCAGAAATTGCACTGTTCGTTGGTCAGTTCGGGGGCGAGCCCACCGCAGTTGACGTAGACGATGCGGTGGCTGGGATTGCGATCGTTGTTCTTGGCGACGCCGGCGATCAGGGCGCTGGCGATGTTGGACGGGCCGCAATTCAGCAGGACGGGAATGTTCTCATCCAGCATTTTCTGCATGGTGATAAGGGCTTCGGACGGCTGGCCCTTGTTGTCGAAGGGCACGAGTTCGAGGTGCTTGCCCAGGACGCCGCCGCGGGCGTTCACGCCGTCGATCGCGTATTGGATCGACTTGATTCCCTGGTCCCCGACCTGGGCGAACACGCCGGACAGGGCCTCGGAATAGCCAATTCGAATGGTGTCGGCCTGGGCAATGCACGGCGCGGCGATCAACGACATGATCGCCAGCGCTCGCCGGAAAAGCGAGGTCATGACGGCGTTCCTTCCCTGTCTGCGCGACCAATTCTCACGCGGGTGGCACCCGCGCGGTCGATCGCTTGCAGGCAGATTGAACGCGCTCCGCGCTGCCGTCAAAGAAGATTTTCGTGGCCTGCCGACGGTGCAGACACGCGCACCGTCGGCCGTGCGGGTTCAGGCGACGGGGTCGAGAACGACCACCGGGATTTCGCGATCGCCGGCCTTGATCTTGTAATCCGCGTAGGGCGGGAAGAACGCCACGGCCTGATCCCACAGCTTAGCGCGTTCGGCGCCGGTGGCGGTGCGGGCATTGGCGCGGGTCTTCCGGGTGCCCACCTGGACCTCAACCTCGGGGTTGGCGAGGATGTTGCGATACCAGCCGGGATGTTCAGGGGCGCCGCCTTTCGACGCGATCACGAAGTAGCTGTTGGCGGTGTCGCCATAGAATAGCGGGAAGATGTAATTCTCACCGGATTTACGACCGGTGGTGGTCAGCAACAGTGAGGGGACCGTGAGGGCGGGGGAACCGGGACGGGAAATCGTGTACATGTGCCCTTCGGTGCCGCCACTCTTGAGGTAGAGTTCGGTGTGCTCCTTCATCCATTGCGGCAGGTTGGGGGCGAGCTTTGCTTCAGCCATCAGCGTTTCTCCTGGTTGAGCCTGTTCATGTTGCCCTTTGGACCAGCGTTTCAATCTCCGCCATGCGTGGACGCACGCGTTCGGGGCGCTGGCTGCCGAGGTTCACCACAAGGCGTTGAACGCCGAGTTCGGCGTATTCCTGCATGGCGTCAATAGGCATGGTCAGCGGTGGTGTGATGATGATCTGGAAGTCCGGGCCGCGACGGCGGCCGGCCTTGGCGAAGGCCTGGTCGAGGCGCGTGAGCATTTGCCTGGTGGCTGCCGGATCGCGGTTGAAGCCGTACCAGCCGGCGCCGAACTGGACCGCCCGGCGCAGGGCGGCATCGGCGTAACCGCCGACGATGATCGGAATGTGCGGCTTCTGGATTGGCTTGGGGTCCATGCGCATGGTTTCGAACTTCACCCATTTGCCGGCAAAGTCGACCACCGGTTCGGTCCAGAGGCGCTGCATGACGGTGAGGAATTCGTCGCAGCGGGCGCCGCGGTCTTCCCAGCGGTAGCCGCAGGCTTCCACTTCTTCCTTGTTCCAGCCGACGCCGATACCGAAATCGATGCGGCCCTCGGTCAGCCAGTCGAGCGTACACATCTCCTTCGCGGTGTAGATCGGGTTGCGCTGGGGAACGAGGGCGACGCCGGTGCCGAAGCGAAGTTTGGTGGTGACGCTGGCGAGGAAGCCGAAGGTGGCGGTGACGTCCAGCATGCCGCCGCCGTCAGGCACCGGAATGCGGCCGTCCTTGGAGCTGGGGTAGCCGTAGGTGTTCCTGTCGAACAGGGCGACGTGTTCGCCCATCCAGATCGAATCAAGGCCCATGGCTTCGGCCTGGCGGCCAAAGTCCCGGATCATGCCCGGGGTCGCGAGGGGCGACATGAAGGTGGCGAAGACGCCGATTTGCATGATGGGTTGCCTTTATGCTGCCGCGAGGATCATGCGGGCGGCTTTCTCGCCGATCATGATCGAGGGGGCGTTGGTGTTGCCTGACGTCAGGGTGGGCATGATGGAGGCGTCGGCGACCCGCAAGGCGGCGACGCCATGGACGCGAAGCTGATCGTCGACCACCGCCATCGGGTCTGAGCCCATCTTGCAGGTTCCGACTGGGTGGTAGGTGGTCTCAGCGTTTTTCTTGACCCAGTCGAGCAGTTCGTCATCGCTCTGGATGTTGATGCCGGGGGCGATTTCGTCCGTGGCAACACCCTGCATGGCGGGGGCGGTCATGATCCGGCGGGTGATGCGCATCGCCTCCAGCGTGACATCGCGATCGAGTTGCGCACTGAGGAAGTTGAAACGCACGGCGGGCGGTTTGGTCGGGGTTCTGGAGGTGATGTGGATGCTGCCGGTGCTTTCCGACCGAAGGATGTTCATGATGGCGGTGATGCCGGAATTCTTTGCCAGCTTGTAGTTGTTGCCGGCAAGGAAGGGAATCCAGGAGATCGCGGCGTCGGGCGCATCCAGCCCGCCGCGGGTGCGGACATAGGCGCGGATTGGCGAGGCGGGAAGACCGAGCAGGCCCTTCTGGGTGATGGCGTAGCGGAGGGCCTGTTTTACCAGGCCGAGACCGCGTGCCTTGTCGTTATAGGTGAAACCAAGCTGGGAAGGGATCGACCATCGCATGCGTGGTGAGTAATGATCCCGAAGGTTTTCGCCGACGCCTTTCAGCGCGTGGCGAACGTCGATGCCTTGGGATTGAAGCAGGTCGGGCTGGCCAATGCCGGACAGTTCCAGAAGTTGGGGCGAGTTGATGGAGCCAGCGCTGACGATCGTTTCTTTTGCTGCCCGGGCTTCTTTCTGCTGGCCATTGATGGTGTAGCGGACGCCGATGCAGCGCTTGTCCTGCATCAGGAGGCACTCGGTGAGCGCGTTTGCCTGAATGGTGAGGTTGGGCCGGGACCGGGCGGGATCGAGGTAGCAGACGGCGGTCGACATGCGGCGGCCGTTGCGGATGGTGGTTTGGGTCATGCCGATGCCGTCCTGCGCGGCGCCGTTGTAGTCGCGGGTGTACTCGATGCCGACCTGGCCGGCGGCCTTGATGAGGGCGTCGTAGAGTGGGCCGGTTTCGTTGTTTTCGGTTACCCTGAGGGGGCCGTTGCGGCCGCGGTATTCGCTGTCGCCCTCGCCCTGGTAGCTTTCCATGTCGCGGAAGATGGGCAGGACATCTCGATAACTCCAGCCGCGGTTACCGAGTTGGGCCCATTGGTCGTAGTCCTGGGACTGGCCGCGGACGAAGACCATGCCGTTGATGGACGAGGAGCCACCGAGGAGTTTGCCGCGGGGTATGGGGATGCGGCGGTTGCCGGTGGAGGGTTCAGGTTCGGAGGCGTAGAGCCAGTTGGCGGCGGGGTTTTCGATCAGCTTGGCGAAACCGATGGGAACGCGGGACCAGGGATGGGACTCGCGGCCGGCCTCAAGCACCAGGACCTTGTTGGCCGGATTGGCGCTGAGGCGGTTGGCGAGGACGGATCCGGCTGAGCCGGCGCCCACGATGACATAGTCGAACGTCTGGGTTTCCATGTTGTTGCCTCCCCCTGGTGGTCGCGTAAGGGGATACTGGAAATGGGGCTGGGGTCAAATTGCGGGTTGTGGCGGGCCAGCAGCCGACATCGGGCGGGACGTGAGGCCGTGGCTCTCCCGTCCCACACGTCCGCCGACCGCAATCGTTCCAGCGGAATCCGCTGCCCCGTCAGTGGCTCGGCGTGGTCACGAACGGCGTGAATTGAAGCTCGTGTGTCCAGCAGGAGCGGTCCTGGGTGTGCAGGTAGTAGAACCCCTCGGCGATCTTCACGGGGTTGATCACAAGGTCGGGGTTTTGCTGGACCCGTGGCATCGCGCGGGTGCCGGGTGAGTCGATGGTGCCGTCGATCACGACGTTGGCGACGTGGACGCCATGTTCGGAATATTCCTCGGTCAGCACCTGCGCCAGTGCGCGCATCATGACGCGGGGGTAGTAAAGCGACTCGCCGGTCTTACGCTTGGTGCCGCGAAGCGACTTGGCATTGTTGGAGAAAAAGAACGAGCCTTCGCCCTTCCTGCGCATCGCGGGCAAGACTTCCTTGGCAACCAGAAACGGGCCGCGGCTGGCGATGTGCTGGGCGGTGTCGAACATCTCTATCGGGATGTATTCCAGCAGCTCTTTTCCGGGCGGCAGGTCGCGGCCTTCAAGATAGCCGGCGTTGTAGATCAGGACGTTGGGGTCGCCGGCCTCACTGCGGATGGTGGCGAACGCGGATGTTATGGATTCCTGTGAGGAAAGGTCGAGTTCCACGATCATGCAGTCGCCGCCCTGCTCGCGGATTGCCGCTTCGAGGGGAGCGGCGTTGGTGCGGGCGCGGGTGGTGAGAACGGTGAAGAAACCTTCCTTGGCAAATTTCTGCGCAATCGCGCCGCCGATGCCCCAGCGAATGCCAACCGGCAGGTCACTGTCATCGACGGTTCGGCCGTGCAGCAACCTGGTGTTGCGGCCGTCCGACTGCCACTTGGAGGTCGCGCCGACGACGACGGCGACCGGCTTGGCTTTGGTATTCTGGGTCATGTTGCGACGTTTCCTTGTTTGCCTCTCAGGGGTTATTTCAGACGGTGCGATTCCAGCCCCACCATGCGCAGAGTGCGTCGCCCATGATAAGGCGTTTGTCGTGGTCGCTGAGCCAGGGCAGTTCCTCGGTAAACATCGTTACACACTGGCGCCACGAACAGGGCATCTTGGAAATGTCAGTGCCCCAGAACATACGGTTCGGCCCGAAGGCGTCGTAGATCTGGCGTAGATACGTGTGCATTTTGAGGAACGGGTAGGCCTCGCCGGAGTAGCCGGGCGCGCCGGTCGCTTTCACGGCCACATTCGGGAATTTTGCCAGGGCAAGCAGATCGGGCATGTGGGTCATGGCGGCTTCGTCCTTGAGCGTGGTCAGGCCGCCCCGGCCGCCGAGGTGGTCGATGGTCAGGCGCAGGGCGGGATGGCGTTCGGCGATGCGCGCAAGGTCCTTCAGCGAGTCGGTGGCAAGGACGGCGATGGGCACGCCAGCTTTCTCGGCCTCCGTCCAGAGCCAGTCGATCGTGCCGTCGGCGAGCCACTGTCGGGCCGGGTCGTGCAGGAAGGTGTAGCGAAAACCGAGCATGCCGGGCTGGTTGCGCCATTGAGCGATGCGGGCGCGGGGGGCGGGATGGTCGAGGGGCAGTGAGCCCATGATGGCGAAACGGCCGGGGTAAGTCTTGATCGCGTCGAACGCCATTTCGGTTGAGTTGGGATCCCATCCCGGGGGATGAATGACGGCGGCGTCGACACCGGCTTCGTCCATCAGCGCGATGGCTTCGGCGGGGGTGAAGTGGGTGACCTGCCAGTGAGACTGGTTGCTGGGCAGGCCGGTGCCCCAGGTGTGGATCTGGGCATCGATTATTGGCATGGCGTCCTTCCCGGGTCACTGCGTTTCAGGTGTTGACGACGGCGACAGCCTCGATCTCGATCATGAAGTCAGGACCGGCAAGGCGGGTGACGCCGACGGTGGTGCTGGTTGGGGTCGCTACGCCTAAGTAACGCATGCGGATGTCGCCGCATTTCTGGAATTCGTCGAAATCGGTGACAAAGGTGTTGGTCTTGACGACGTCGGTCCAGGTGGCGCCGGCGGCCTTCAGGCAACGGTCGAGGTTTTGGAAGGTCTGTTCCATTTGGGCGCGCATGTCGCCTTTGCCGACGCAGTTGCCGTCCATGTCCCGGGCCAGTTGGCCGGCGGTGTAGATCAGCTTGCCGGTGCCGGAGATCGTTACGACATGGGAGTAGGAAGGCTGGCCGGCGGACAGGCGGATGTTCATGCCTTCGGGTTGGTGCTTTTCGATCGTCAGGGGCATTTTTGTTGTTCCGGTTGGTGGTCGTTCGTAGTTTGTTAATGGTTGGTGACGCAGATTGGGACCGCCGTCTGGGATCTGGTGGCGGATAGGGCATTGCAAGAATCGTCAACCACAGATGAACGCAGATGAACACCGATGATGATTTTGGGATCAATCGCATATCTGCATGTATCATTGGATGCGCGTTCCGCGTCAGCAATACGCTGGGTGCCGGATTTCTGGAGAAGGTTTACGAAAACGCGCTGGTCCACGAATTGCGCAAAGCGGGACTGATGGTGGTTCAGCAATACGGGATTGTTGTGCACTACGACGCAGTGGTGGTTGGGCAGTACGCCGTGGACCTGCTTGTGGGGGAAACGATCATGGTCGAACTGAAGGCCGTCAAAGCATTGGACAGTGCTCATGATGCCCAATGCATCAACTATCTTCGGGCGACAGGGCTGCCGCTGTGTTTGTTGCTTAACTTCGGCAAGCCGCGCGTCGAGATCCGCAGGTTCGTCAACACGCCATGACCTTCCCTTATCCGGGTTCATCTGCGTTCATCTGCGGTGAACATTACTTATTTGACTTGCCGTGCTACTGCAGTCTGGGGCCGGTATCCATTCCGAGGTAGGCGCGGCCGCCGATGGGGTACCATTCGGGGGCTATGGTGACGGTCTGGCCAACGACGTGCAGGTCACGCCAGCATTCGGCCAGGCGGCTTTCGGTTTTGAAGGAGGTGCTGCCGCCTTGGCGATAGACCAGGTCCATCGCCTCGCGGGCACTGTCGCCGGCGTAGGTGGAGGCCAGGCGGCAGCGGGCGCGTTGCACCAAAGTCGTTTCACCGCCCGCGGCGATCGTGTTCCACAGCTCGGTGATCATCGCGGTGCGATAGACCCGGCCAGCGTTCAGGATTGCATCGGCGCGGCCGATTGAGTCCTGGACCTGCGGATTGTCGCATAGCCGGAACGTGCGGCCGCGTGGGGTCTTTTCGATAGCGAGCGCGATCAATGCATCGATGCCGGCGCGGGCGATGCCGGTGATGACGGCGCTGTGGTGCGGCCCGACCCAGCACTGTGACGGCAGGGCATAGGTGATGCCGGGCCAGCGGGACCATTGATTGTCCAAAGGCACGCCGGCGTGGACCATGGTCCGCCGTTCCGGAATAAAAACGTCCTTGACGGTCCAGTCAAAGCTGCCGGTGCCGCGCATTCCCGAAACTTCCCAGCTTCCCGGTACCACCTGGGCCTGGTCACGCGGGAACAGGCCGCGCCAGTACATCGAGCCGCCATCAGGGCGGCGGCGCGGTTGGCCGGCGTCGTCGAGGATCTGGAAACTGCCCAGCATCCAGGCGCTTTCCTGACAGCCGCTGCCAAAGGTCCAATGGCCGGTGACGCGGTAGCCGCCTTCGGCCGGAACCGCCTGGCCGCCGCCCTGCACCGCCGTGCCGGCGATGATCGTGTCGGCGCCGTTGGCGTAGATCTCATGCACCCCGTCGTCCGGCAGGCCGAGGGTCACGAGTTGGGCGATACTGTTGTTGGTAACGTTCCAACCTACGGAACCGGCACCTTCGGCGAGCAGTTCGGCGACACGCAGATAGGTCAGCGGGTCAACCTGAAGCCCACCCATCGAGCGCGGGATCACCATCCGGTAGAATCCGGCGGCGCGCATCTGTTCAACCAGTTTGGGCGGCAGGCGCTGCTCCTGCTCAAACTGTTCGTGGTATTGGCGCAGGATCGGGCGCATGGCAGCAGCGGCCCGGACTACGGGCTGGGCGTCGATATCGGACGGTAGGCGCGTCTCTTCGGCTATCGTGTCCATGGTTCCTCCTGGCGTTCGTTCAGACTCCCATAGGCGCGTCGGCTCCAACCACCTGCTTGTAAGCCGCCCTGACCGTGTCGGAGACGGCGTGGGTGTCTTCGCGCAGGTTGCGCGGGGTGATTGCGATGAAGGCGATTTCCCAGTTGTCAGGCGCAGGCTTGCCGACTTTCGGCAGGAAGGCATGCGGGGCGTCGGGCGCGTTGTGGAAATGATCGCCGCCGGTGACCGGTGTCAGCACCGGCTGTCCGCTGTCATCGAGCGAAAACCCGTCGGCCTCGCCCACCACGTACATCGGGAACTGGTCGGTCCGGCTGCGGGGGTGGCGATGCAGTTCCACTTTCGGCAGGAAGACCGCGGCGACACCGCGACCATGGCGGTTCTGCCCCAGGCGCCAGGGTCCGGGTCCGGACAGATCGGCATCGGGAGCCAGCCTGTACTGGTCGCGGCCGAGGACTTCCCGCAGTGCATCCTTGGGGTCGAAGGCGCCGCCGCGGTCGGACGACGCGGCGCGAATTTCATTGAAATCCCTATAGACCGCCTTCATCCAGGCCAGTTCGTCGTCCGCCAGCTCATGGTCCAGTAATGGAATGCTTGCTTCCGCGGGCATCGGTTTTTCCCTCGCATGGTCGATTGGCGCCTAGCCCAACGCCGTACGCGAGACCTTGTCAATCTTGCCGGGCAGTCTTGACGGGCAATCCGGCCGTTCTTCCCGGCGATGCGAGCTGTTGGCTGGGCCAGGGTACGAGGCCCCTGGCCCAGCCAATACGCACGTTACGACGACTTCGAAAATGATGTGCGGTCAGGCATGGCGATGACGAAGTCTCACCGCCCCTGGAACACCGGCTTGCGCTTCTCAACGAACGATTGCGTGGCTTCCTTGAAGTCTTCGCTGTTCTCGGCCTCACGCTGCATTGCGTCCATGCGCGCTTCGTCGCGCTGGTCACGCTCCAGGCCCAACTGGTTGATGAAGTATTTGGAGGCGCGGACCGACAGCGGGGCGTTGGCGGCCAGCGTTTCGGCGTAGGCCACGGTGACGGCTTCCAGTTCGTCGGCGTCCACCACGCGGTTGATCAGGCCGACGCGCAGGGCCTCATCGGTTTTCAGGCGGCGCGCGGAAAACATGATGTCCTTGGCGACGCTGGGGCCGACAAGGTCGACGAGCTGCTTGAGACCCTCGGGGGCGTAGGCGATGCCGCGGACGGCGGCGGGGACGCTGAACTGGGCGTCGGAGGAGGCAAAGCGCAGGTCGGCGTTCAGCGCCATGCCAAGGCCGCCGCCCAGGCAATAGCCGTAGATCATGGCGATGAGGGGCTTTTCCAGGTCCAGCAGCTTGCGGCGCAGCAGGGCCGGGACTTTGGCGGCTTTGCGGGCCGTCTCAACATCGGCACGGGTTTTATCGAAGCTTTTGATGTCTGCGCCTGAAATGAAGGCCTTGCGGCCGGCTCCGCGCATGATGACGACCTTGATGGCAGGATCGGTCTCGTAGGCCTCGATGACGGTCAGGGCGTCTTCATACATGCCGGGCGACAGGGCGTTCAGCTTGTCCGGGTTGTTCCAGATCAGCCAGCCGATGGAGCCACTGGTTTCGGCAGTGATCAGTCCGGACGTGAGGTTCATTGTGGTCGCCTTTCGTGTGGGTCAGTCATGGGTTGAGAGCATATGGACGCACCGCGTCAAGCAGGCGCGCGGTCGGGGCGAGACGGGGTCCGTTGCCATCGTCCACCGGCGGGACGATGACGACGCCCCAGCCGGCGAGGGTGACCAGCGACGCCCGCGCGGCCGGATGGTCCAGCAACGGCTGGTTCAGCGACGGGGCGACGATGACGGGCGTGCCACGCCCGATCGCCTCCGCGGCGACCGACAGCGCCAGGCTGTCGGCGATTCCGTGTGCGAGCTTGTTGAGCGAGTTGAAGCTGCATGGCGCGAACAGCAGGACGCCGCGGGGCGGACGCGGACGGATGGCGGCGTCGAAATAGGATTGCACGACCTGCGCGCCCGCAACTTCGGCCAGTTCCCGCGGGGCGATCACCCGCGACGCATTCGGTGTCGGCAGTGCGATGACGGTGGAGAAGCCGAGGCCGAGCAGGCCGCGAAGGATGGTGGGAGCGGTTGCGGCGGTGGTGGTGCCGCTGAGCACCAGGTAGGCGACGCCGCTCATCGTTCGGCGGCCACGTCAGCTTCGGTGACGGCATCGGCAAAGTGGTTGGCGAAGTGGGTGCGAATGTAGGTCACGACCGCGGCGACCTGGGCGTTGGACAGGGAGCGGGCGAACGGCGGCATGGCCTTGTGGCCTTTCAGCACCATGTGGATCGGGTACTGGGGTCCGCCCAGCATCAGGTCGCCATTCAGCGATGGGTAGGTCCCTGCCCCGGTGGCGCCTTTGCCGTCCGCCATATGGCAGCCGGCGCAAACCGAGTGGTAGATCGCTTCGCCGGATTGTTCGGTGAAGGCGTAGGGCTTGCCGAAGGTCGGGCCGGGCTGGTCGGCGTGGGCGACACCGATGAGCAGCAACAGGCCAGGCAGGGCGTACTTCATGTCGCCATCACCCTGGCGTGCAGCCTGGTGACCGCATCGAGTGCGGACAGGGTAGCCCCCTCCTGCCAGGCGGGCAGATAGGAGGCGTGCTCGCCCGCCAGGATGATGCGGCCGTCCAGGGCGCACAGATCGTCATAATGGGCGGCACGCGCGGCGTCGGACCACTGGCCGAAGCAGCCGAGGGTCCACGGCACGCGGTGCCAGCCGACCGCCACGCCTGTCTCAAACTCCTGGGTGTATTGCGGGTGGATCCGGGCACCGTAGGCGACGGCGCGGCGGATCCGTTCGGCTGGGCTGAGGGCGGTGAACTCATAGGCGTAGGCGCCGAAGCTGTAGGCCCCCAGCAAGACGGCCTTGCCGCTGCCCAGGTAGCCATGGGCCGGGTAGCCGATGACGGAAATCGGCAGGTCGGTGTAGCTGATACCGCCGTAGATACGGTCGTCCTGCTCCCAGAAGCGGCGGCCGAACTGCAGGCCGATCTTGACGGCGGCGGCGTAGGGGACCGCGTCAATGGCCGCGGTCATCGCCGGTGAGACGTTCTTCTCGATCTGGCTGAGGATGGACAGCGGGATGGTGCACAGGCACCAGTCGGCGCGCGATTGCCGGGGCTCGCCGGTGGCTGTGTCCTGCCAAGTGACCGACACGCCGTCACCGTCCTGGCGGATCGCGGTGACTTTGGCGCGCAGCGTCAGCAGATCGGCGACTTCCCGGGTCATGGCGCGGGCAATCGCGTCCATGCCGCCGACCGGCTGGAACAACGTGGTCTGGTAGTCGAGCTCGAGGCCGGTCGACAAGGCGCGCCACAACCGACTTTGCAGCAGATCGGAGGCAGCGACCGGCCGGGACGGTATCGGCTTTCCGTTCAGGCCGCCGCCCGGGCCCTTGTCCCAGCCGCGCCGGTCGCTGCTGTCTTCGCCGGCGCGGTAGCGGTAGTCCTTGTCGAGCGCCCCCCAGCGCTGCAAGGCCGCAAGCAGGATCTCAGTGTCCTCGGGCTTCAGCGTGTCGTGCAGCGCGTCGGTGCGCACGGCCTTGGACAGCAACTCGGATACGGTGCCGTTGAAGTCGGCCTGGACCGCGCGGTAGCGCTGCGGCTTGCCGCCGAAGGCGCCGGTGGCGTGCAGATAGGCGTTGTGGTTGACCTGAACGAACGGCTCGAGCGGCACGTTGAGGCGCTTGCAGTAATCCAGCAAGGCATAGTGATGATAGGGAATGCGCCAGGGACCGGGGTTGATATAGAGCCCATCGTCGAAGCTGCAGCTTTGCGTGGCGCCGCCGAGTTCGGTGAAGCGGTCGCCGCCGCGGATCGTCCAGGTGCGCCCGCCCGCCCGGTTGTTGTATTCCAGGATCGTCACTTTGTAGCCTGCCCGGCGCAACTCCATCGCCGCGACCATGCCGGCCACGCCGGCCCCGAGCACGAGGACACTGGCGCCCCTGGGGTCGCCTTGCAGCTTGATGGGTCCGGCGTAGGTCGAAGTCGCGGCGTGGCCGAGCGCGGTCATGGCGAGATACATCGCCGAACCACCGGCCGCGGCGCCGATCAGGGCGAGCAGGTCGCGGCGGCTGGGTGCGATAGGCGCGTCGGTCACGTTGGTTTCCTCAGATCACGGTCACCAAATTACAGACCGCGCCTGATGTCCATATGGAACCGGCCGGCTATGCGGGCGGGATGGGGCTGTCCGAACGGCGGGCGAGATGGGAATGACCTGCGCCGCGGGAGGGCGGTTACTGTGTTTTTGCCGCCGCGGCGGGTCGGTCCGGGTCTGGTTGTCTGGTCTGGTCTGGTCTGGTCTGGTCTGGGATTTGGCTCCGCGGGTTGGGATATTGAATGGCGTGTAAAGATGATCTTGTCAGCGTGAACCCGGAGCGGCTTGAGCAGCGTGCGACGCGGGTGGCGTTTTTCATCGCCGGGGTGGGCGTTGCGACGTGGGCGCCCCTGGTGCCGTTCGCCCAGGCACGCGCCGGGCTGGATGAACGGATGCTGGGGCTGCTGCTGCTGTGCCTGGGCGCCGGGTCGGTCGCCGCAATGCCGCTGGCGGGCGCGCTGGCGGCGCGGGTGGGATGCCAGCGCGTGCTGATCCCGGCGGCGTTGCTGGTGTGCATGCTGCTGCCGCTGCTGGCAACAGCCTCGACATTCGCCGTCCTGGTGCCGGCGCTGCTGGGGTTCGGGGCAGCCATCGGCGCGCTGGACTGTGTCATGAACATCCAGGCGGTGATCGTGGAGCGCGCCAGCCTGCGGCCAATGATGTCGGGCTTCCATGGCCTGTACAGCGTCGGCGGCATCGTCGGCGCCGGCGGGGTCAGCGCGCTGCTGGGGGTGGGGGCAACGCCGCTGGCGGCGACGGTATGCACGTCCGTCGGCATTGTGGTGGCGCTGTGCCTCGCCGGACGGCATTTCCTGTCCTATGCCACGGAAGGCCTGCAAAGCAGGTTGGTTCTTCCACGTGGTGTCGTGCTGCTGATCGGTGTCCTGTGCTTCGTTGCCTTCCTGATTGAAGGGGCCGTGCTGGACTGGAGCGCCGTCTTCCTGGTCGCCGTACGCGGGCTAGATCCGTCGTATGCCGGCCTGGGTTATTCAGTGTTTGCATCCGCGATGACCTGCGGGCGGCTGACCGGCGACCGCATCGTCCGCCGGTTCGGCGGTATGCTGGTGATCCTGGGCGGCGGCCTGTGCGCCGCCGGCGGCCTGGCGATCGTTGCGCTTGTTCCGGGGTGGGAGGCCGGCATCGCGGGCTACGCCTTGGTGGGTGCAGGCTGCTCCAACATCGTGCCGGTGCTCTACACCGCTATCGGGCGGCAGAGGATCATGGCGGAACACAGCGCGGTTGCGACGGTCACCACCATCGGCTACGCCGGCATCCTGGCCGGCCCGGCGCTGATCGGCTTCGTTGCCCATGCAACAAGCCTGGCAGCGGCGTTCCTGATGCTGGCAGGCCTGATGCTGGGTGTGGCCGCCTGCGGGCGCAAGGTTGAAGGCTAGAGCAACATCACCCTGACCGGAATGGTCAGGGTGATGAAGTTGCTCGCTCAAACAACGAGATAGAGCGCGCTGACTGTTTACAGTTAGGCTGAAAGCGCTCTAGGGGTTACGACATGCGCCTTCGATCCCGGGTATCAGCGGCGTGCCGTCATGGCACCGGTGTTGCGCCGCTCCTCCTCCGCGCGGACCGTGTCCAGCAGATAATGCGGCCCCAAGGCGTCCAGGTTCAGCGCGCCGATCTGGCCAAGCACGAGGTCGATCTCGCGTTGCAGGATCGATACGGCTTTTTTCACCCCCTGCAGTCCGCCGGCTGTCGCGCCATACAGGGTAGCCCGCCCGGTCAGCACGAAATCGGCGCCCATGCACATTGCCGCAACGATGTCGGAGCCGCGACGGATGCCACTGTCCAGCAGCAACGCCGTGTCAGGGCCAACGGCGGAACGGATCATCGGCAACATGTCCAACGGCGATGGCATCATGTCGAGCTGTCGCGCGCCGTGGTTCGAAACGATGATGCCGTCGACGCCGAGGCCGGTGGCGATCCGAGCATCCTCCGGATGCATGATGCCCTTGATCAGCAATTTGCCGGGCCAGGCGCTGCGGATCGCCTCGATATCTCCCCAGGTCTGGCTGGCGTCAGGCGTCTGTTTCGCGAAGATATCCGCGACCTGGTCGGGCGTTGACTCCTTCGGCGCATAGTTCTCCCAATTGGCCAGCATCGGCAGGCCGCCCTTGCGATAGTAATTGATCACCCACGCCGGATGCAGCATTGCCTCCAGGATCGTCGGCAGTGTCATGCGCAACGGCCGCACGAAGCCGTTGCGGCGGTTGCGCTCCCGATTGGAGGACACCGGGACGTCGCAGGTCACGGCAATCGTGCTGAGGCCGAGGTCTTTTGCGCGCCTGACCAGATCAAGCTGAAACGACCGGTCCTTGGCGCCATAGATCTGGTACCACAGGTTTTTGGGCGCCAGCTTCGCACCATTTTCCATCGACGCATTGGACGCGCCGGACATCAGGTATGGGATGTCGGCCTCATTGGCGGCCTGCGCCAGATAAAGTTCGGCATCCTGGCGGAAGGCGCCGGCCATGCCGGTCGGAGCGATCCCAAATGGGCTGGCATAGGTGCGGTCGAACAGTTTCGACCGCTGCTCGCGCTTCGAGGTATCGACGTAATAGCGCGGCACCAGCCGCAGGTCACGGAAGGCGTTGGCATTGGTGCGCAGGCCGACCTCGTCCTCGACGCCGCCTTCAATGAAGTCGAACATGATCTTCGGCAGCCGGCGCTTGGCCAGACGTTTCAGGTCGTCGATATTGATCGCGTTATCGATGCTCATTGGCTTGTTTCGTTTCCTCCTGACACGGGCTTTGGTTCAGCGGCTCAGGTCCCTGGTCATTTCGTCGATGCCGTTGACGGTCAGCGGGAACATGCGTCCCTCCATCAGGTCATTCACCATGGTGATCGAGCGCACATGGCCCCAACTTTGTTTCGGTGTCGGGTTCAGCCAGGCGCTGCGGCGGTAGTGCGAATTCAGCCGCTCCAGCCATACAACGCCGGCTTCCTCGTTGTAGTGTTCGACCGACCCGCCCTGCATGGTGATTTCGTACGGGCTCATTGCCCCGTCACCGACGATGATCAGCTTGTAGTCCGGACCGTAAGTGCGCAGCACCTGCCAGGTCGGGATGGTCTGCTCATGCCGTCGGCGGTTGTTCTTCCAGACTTTCTCATAGGGAAAGTTGTGGAAGTAGAAATACTCAAGATGCTTGAACTCCGTCCGAGCGGCGGAGAACAGTTCCTCGGTGAGCTTGACGTGGTCGTCCATCGAACCGCCGATATCCAGGAACAGCAGCACCTTCACCGTGTTATGCCGCTCCGGCACCATCTTCAGTTCCAGGCTGCCCGCATTATTGGCCGTTGATCGGATCGTGTCCGGAATATCCAGTTCGGTTGCCGCGCCCTGCCGGGCGAAGCGGCGAAGTCGGCGCAGGGCCATCTTCATGCCGCGGGTGCCGAGTTCCACGGTATCGTCAAGGTCCTTGAAGTCGCGCCTGTCCCACACCTTGACGGCTCTGCGGTGACGGGATTCGTCCTGGCCGATACGCACGCCTTCCGGATTGTAGCCATATGCGCCGAACGGTGAGGTCCCCGCGGTTCCGATCCATTTGGAGCCGCCCTGGTGGCGGCCCTTCTGTTCGGCGAGCAATTCCTTTAGCCGGTTCATCAGGGCGTCCAGCCCGCCCAACGCCTCGATCTTCGCCATCTCCTCAGGCGACAGGAGCTTTTCGGCCAGCTTACGCAGCCACTCCTCCGGCAGGTCCTCGACCTTGATGCCTTCCGGCGGTTCAAGTCCCTTGAAGCATTGCGCGAACACCCGGTCGAACTTGTCCAGGTGCCGCTCATCCTTCACCAGTGTTGCGCGGGCGAGGTAGTAAAAATCCTCGACGCTGTACTCCGCCACACCTTCTTTCATGGCCGCCATCAGGATCAGCCACTCGGTGATCGACGCCGGCAGACCGGCCGTGCGCAGTGCCAGGACGAGGTGGGAGAACATCAGCCCCCCCGACGTGCCATGAATGCCAGACGTTCGAACAGATGGACATCCTGCTCGTTTTTCAGCAGCGCGCCATGCAGCGGCGGGATCACCAGATGCTTTTCGTTGGTGCGCAGCGCTTCGACCGGAAGATCCTCGACCATCAGCAACTTCAGCCAGTCCAGCAGTTCCGAGGTCGCAGGCTTCTTTTTCAGGCCGGGTACATCGCGGATCTGAAAGAAGACATTCATCGCCTCACGCGCGAGGTCATTGCGAATGTCGGGGTAGTGCGCCTGCACGATGCGTTCCATCGTCGCACGGTCGGGAAAGCGGATATAGTGAAAGAAGCAGCGGCGCAGGAATGCGTCGGGCAATTCCTTCTCGTTGTTCGACGTGATGATCACCACCGGGCGGTGTTTCGCCACGATTGTCTTGCGGGTCTCGTAAACAAAGAACTGCATCCGGTCGAGTTCCAGCAGCAGGTCGTTAGGGAACTCGATATCCGCCTTGTCGACTTCGTCGATCAGCACGACCGTCGGCTCATCGGCTTCGAACGCATCCCACAGTTTGCCCCGCACGATGTAGTTTCCAATGTCGTGCACCCGGGGGTCACCGAGCTGACCGTCGCGCAGGCGGGAGACGGCGTCGTATTCGTAGAGCCCTTGCTGGGCCTTGGTGGTGGACTTGATGTGCCACTCGATCAGAGGCTGCTTCAGGGCGGCGGCGACTTCATGCGCCAGGACGGTCTTGCCGGTGCCGGGTTCACCCTTCACCAGCAACGGGCGCTGCAGGGTGACGGCTGCATTGACCGCGACCTCCAGATCGCGGGTCGCGATGTATTTATCCGTACTCTTAAATCCGGCCACGCCTCGGGTCCTTCCACAGTTGATGTGATTGTCGGGGGAATGGGCCAGTTCGGCAAGCGTTGGATCCAGGCGGGCGGTGGGTCCTGTGGTTTGCGACCTGCCGATTTGGGGCCTGCCGCTCCACCAACTTGGGGCTTACCGCTCCACCAACCCGGGGCTTACCGCTCCACCAACCCGGGGCTCACCGCTCCACAAGCCCGGGGGCTCACCGCTCCACAAACACCGAGGCCGGGTAGCCCTGGGCAAACAGCAATGCGCGCAGATCGGCATGATCGACCCTTGCCCGAGCCTCACGCGCGACGATGGGCTTGGCGTGGAATGCCACCCCCAGCCCGGCTGCGCGCAGCATGTCGAGATCGTTTGCCCCGTCCCCCACAGCCAGGGTGGCGTGCAGTTTGACCCCGCGATGGGCGGCCAAGTCATGCAGTGCCGCAAGTTTGCTGTCGCGATCCAGGATTGGCTCCCCCACCTGCCCGGTCAGTGCCGCCCCGTCGTCCAGCAGCGTGTTCGACCGGTGCGCATCGAAGCCCAGCTCCGCCGCGACCTTGCCGGTGAAGAAGGTAAACCCGCCGGATACCAATGCGGTCAGCGCCCCTCGGGCCCGCATCGTCGCCACCAGTTCCCGCGCGCCGGGGGTCAGGCGGGTTCGTTGCCAGGTCTGCTCCAGCGCCCCCAGATCCAGCCCCCGCAGCATCGCGACCCGTTCCCGCAGAGCCGCCTTGAAGTCCAGTTCACCGTTCATTGCGCGCCGGGTGATCGCGGCGATCTTCTCGCCTATGCCGGCGAATCCGGCCAGATCGTCCAGCGTCTCGCCCTGCACGATGGTGCTGTCCATATCGGCGATCAGCAGTGCCTTGCGCCGTCCCCGGGCCTTCGTGACGATTGCATCGACCGGCTTGCCGTCAAGCGCTGCCGTGAGGGCCGCCTGGTCGAGCGGGATCGACAGCGGGATATCGGCGGCTTCGCCGGGCGAGAGGACAACAGGCGGCGCGCCGCGCACAGTATTTCGGATCTGGTTCAGCAGTGCCGGGGTCAGGGTCGTCGCCTCGCGCCGGGCGACAATGGTGAGGATATTTGTCATACGGGCGGGAACCTGACAGGCAGGACCTGAGGGGGCAAGCGGCGAGGCCGGGCCAAGATCACGAGGAAATTGCTCACCGATCCTTGGTTTTGAAGGAACCCGCCATATAATGGTGGTGCAACTTCATGCGCTGCGAGCGTCCTGGTTACGCATCGCCTCGGGCCAGCGGAGAGACGTCACGATGCCGGCCATGAATGAGGGTTCGGAAAGCAGAAGGCCACTATTCGTTCGCCGGGATGCCGGTGCAACGGCCCCGAACCACCTGTTTCGTTGATCGGTGCCGGTGGTGTTGCCGCATGCGCTGATCGTCGCGGGTCCGACCGCCAGCGGCAAATCCACCTTGGCTCTGGCCGTCGCCGAACGGTGCAACGGCACCGTGATCAATTGCGACTCGATGCAGGTTTATCGCGAGCTGCGGGTTCTGACCGCACGCCCCACCATCGCGGACGAAGCGCGGGTGCCGCACCGCCTGTATGGCATCCGCCCGGCGGCAGAAGCGGGTAGTGTCGCCTGGTGGCGCGGCGCCGCGCTTGACGCGATGGCCGAAGCCCATGCCGCCGGACGCCTGCCGATCCTGACCGGCGGCAGCGGCATGTATTTCGCGGCATTGACCGATGGGCTGGCCGACATCCCCGATCCTGGCGTGGAGGCCCGCGCCGAGGCACGCCGCCTGCTCAGCGAAAGCGGGCCCGCGGCGCTGCACGCCAGCCTGGCCCATGTCGACCCCGCAACCGCCGCCCGCCTGAAACCGGAGGACAGCCAGCGCATCGCCCGCGCCTGGGAAGTCTGGCGCGGCACCGGCATGGGGCTCGCGGCGTGGCAGAACCGACGCAGTCCGCCTGCGCCGTGGCGGTTCAGCGCCATTCTGCTTGATCCGCCGCGCGATGCCCTGCGCGACGCCATCGCCACCCGGTTCGACACGATGCTGCGTGACGGCGCCTTGCAGGAGGTGCAGGCGCTGCTGGCGCTTGAGCTTGATCCGGCGTTACCTGCGATGCGGGCGCACGGCGTGCCGGAACTTCTGGCCCATCTCGCGGGCCGCCTGTCACTACCGGAGGCGGGGCGGCGCACGGAATTGGTCACCGGCCAGTACACCAAGCGCCAGGCAACATGGTTTCGCCACCACGCCCTCGCATCCCAGCCACGCGTTTTTCGGATTGGTGCGCGAATTTCATCCATTACGCAATTTTCGGAAAGTGAGCGCGGCGATTTGTTCACATTTATTCAAGATGAGGGTTGACCGGCGGAATTATCCAGCCTATCCGTCCGTCCTTATCCAGCAACGGGAGCCGAACGATGTCGGCAGACATGATGCAGTCAGGAGCAGAAATCCTTCTTCGCGCCCTTAAGGACCAGGGCGTCGAGGTTATTTTCGGTTATCCCGGCGGCGCCGTCCTCCCGATTTACGATGCGTTGTTCAAGCAGAATGCCATTCGTCACATCCTGGTTCGCCAGGAGGGCGGCGCTGTTCATGCGGCTGAGGGCTACGCGCGTTCGACCGGCAAGGTCGGCGTGGTCCTGGTTACTTCCGGCCCCGGTGCGACCAATGCCGTGACCGGCCTGGTGGATGCGCTGATGGACAGCATCCCGATCGTCTGCCTGACGGGCCAGGTGCCGACCCACCTGATCGGCAACGACGCTTTCCAGGAAGCCGACACGACCGGCATCACGCGGCCGGCGACGAAACACAACTACCTGGTCAAGCGGCCGCAGGACCTGGCGCGTGTCGTGCATGAGGCGTTCTACGTGGCGCGTAGCGGCCGGCCCGGGCCGGTGGTGATCGACCTGCCAAAGGACATCGTCATCAATCCGGCGCCGTATGCTGAACCGGAGGTCCAGCACCCCAGCTACCGGCCGCGGACGGAGCCTGACCTGGGGCAGATCGCCAAGGCGATCACCCTGATGAAGCAAGCCAAGCGGCCGATGATCTATGCCGGCGGCGGTGTGATCAACGCCGGTCCAGAGGCATCGGAAGCGCTGACGAAGCTGGCCAGGATGACCGGTTTTCCGGTCACCAACACGCTGATGGGCCTGGGCTGCTACCCGGCCAGCGATCCGCAGTTCCTTGGCATGCTGGGGATGCACGGCACCTACGAGGCCAACCTTGGGATGCATGGCTGCGACATGCTGCTGGCGGTTGGCGCGCGCTTCGATGACCGCGTCACCGGGCGGCTGAACGCTTTCAGCCAGGATTCGCGCAAGATCCATATCGACATCGACGGGTCGTCGATCAACAAGAACGTGCCGGTCGAGGTGCCGATCATCGCCGATGCCGGCAAGGCATTGACCGCGCTGATCGCGGCCTGGCAGGCCGACGACGAACCGCAGGACAAGGGAGCTGTGGCGTCCTGGTGGCGCCAGATCGACGAGTGGCGCGGCAAGGACAGCCTGAAGTTCAGCCAGGACATGAAGCGGGGCGGCATCATCAAGCCGCAATACGCGATCCAGCGGCTGTTCGAGATCACCCGCGCGCGCAGCAAGGAAGTGTTCATCACCACCGAGGTCGGCCAGCACCAGATGTGGGCGGCCCAGCACTTCCACTTCGAGAAGCCCAATCGCTGGATGACATCCGGCGGCCTTGGCACCATGGGCTATGGCCTGCCGGCCGCGATGGGGGTGCAGATCGCGCATCCGGATGCCTGCGTGGTGGATATTGCCGGCGAAGCGTCGATCCTGATGAACATCCAGGAGATGGGCACGCTGGCGCAGTACCGCCTGCCGGTGAAGGTGTTTATCCTGAACAACCAGTACATGGGCATGGTCCGGCAGTGGCAGGAACTGCTGCACGGCAGCCGTTACTCGGAAACCTACTCGGCGGCACTGCCTGATTTCGTCAAACTGGCCGACGCTTTTCATGCGACCGGCATGCGGGCGAAATCGGTCGATGAACTCGACGACGTCATCAACGCGATGCTGGATTGCCCAACCGCGGTGATCGCCGACATTGCCGTGGATCAGGCGGAAAACTGCTTCCCGATGATCCCCAGCGGTGCCGCGCATAACGAGATGCTACTGGGACCGGAGCACGAATCCTCGGGCGCAGGTGTTACCGACGCCGGCATGGCACTGGTCTAAAAAACCGCGCCTGCCGCTTGCGTTTACGGCCGCCGCGGGGCATGACCCCGCGCGCAGGTCGCTGTTTCCTCGCACCTTGGTTTGAAGACGATGCCCAGTTCCTCCGACACGACCCAGCGCAGCGCGACAATATCGGTTCTGGTAGACAACGAGTCGGGTGTCCTGGCACGCGTCATCGGGCTGTTTTCCGGCCGCGGCTACAATATCGACAGCCTGACCGTCGCGCCGGTCGACGCGGCCGGCCTGCGCAGCCGCATCAACATCGTGACCTCGGGCACCTCGATGGTGATCGAGCAGATCAAGGCCCAGCTCGACCGCCTGGTCCCGGTGCATCGGGTTGCCGACCTGACCATGGATGGCCCCCATGTCGCCCGCGAACTGGCGTTGGTGAAGGTGATCGGCACCGGCGAGCAGCGCGTCGAGGCGATGCGCATCGCCGACACCTTCCGTGCCCGCGTGGTCGACACGACGCTGGGCAGTTTTGTCTTTGAACTTACCGGCGCGGTCGAGAAGATCGACGCCTTCATCGAACTGATGCGGGACCTGGGGCTGGCGGAGGTTTCCCGCAGCGGCATAGCCGCGCTCGCCCGCGGCGTCCGGGTTATCTGATCCCAAGGGTCATCTGATACAAGGAAAGGAAGTAACACCATGCGCGTTTACTATGATCGCGATGCCGACGTGAACCTGATCAAAGGGAAAAACGTCGCCATCATCGGCTATGGCAGCCAGGGCCATGCCCATGCGCTGAACCTGAAGGACAGCGGCGTGAAGCAGCTGGCCATCGGGCTACGTGCCGGGTCCGCCGGCATTGCCAAGGCCGAGGCGGCCGGCCTGAAGGCGATGGATCCCGCCGACGCGGCGAAATGGGCCGATGTCGTCATGGTGTTGACCCCCGACGAGGGCCAGGGCGACCTGTACCGCGAGAAGCTGGGTCCAAACATGAAGTCCGGGGCTGCGCTGGCGTTCGCCCATGGGCTGAACGTCCACTTCAACCTGCTCGACCCCCGCCCGGACATCGACGTGTTCATGATTGCGCCGAAGGGCCCCGGCCACACGGTGCGCAGCGAGTACCAGCGCGGCGGCGGCGTCCCCTGCTTGGTGGCGGTGTCGCAGAACCCTTCCGGCAACGCGCTGGAAGTGGCGTTGTCCTACGCTTCGGCCATCGGCGGCGGCCGCGCCGGCGTGATCGAGACAACCTTCAAGGAAGAGTGCGAAACCGACCTGTTCGGCGAGCAGGTGGTGCTGTGCGGCGGCCTGGTCGAGCTGATCAAAGGTGGTTACGAGACCCTGGTCGAGGCCGGCTACGCGCCCGAAATGGCGTACTTCGAATGTCTGCACGAAGTGAAGCTGATCGTGGACCTGATCTATGAAGGCGGCATCGCCAACATGAACTACTCGATCAGCAACACGGCCGAGTATGGCGAGTATGTATCCGGCCCGCGCATCATCAATGGCGAGACCAAGGCCGAAATGAAGCGTGTTCTGGCCGATATCCAGTCCGGTCGTTTCGCGCGCGACTGGATGTTGGAAAACAAGGTCAACCAGTCCAGCTTCAAGGCAACGCGCCGGCGCCTGTCCGAGCACCCGATCGAGGAAGTGGGTGCCAAGCTGCGTGCGATGATGCCATGGATCAGCAAGAACGCGCTGGTCGACAAGACCAAGAACTAATCTGCGGATTGAAACGGACCATGGTTCGGCAACGGCCGGACCATGGTATGTTCGGACCCCATCGAACCGAGTAAAGGGTCCGGGATGATCAGTGCGTTTTCCTGCGACGGCGACAAGTTGCGGCGCCTTACCGATCTATCAGTCACTGCGCTTCGCAGCGCTGTCTGGATCGATCTGCTGAACGCGACGCAGGACGAGGTCGCCAACGTTCAGACTGCCACCGGGCTGTCGATCCCCACCCAGGAGGCGGTCAGCGAGATCGAGGCCTCAAGCCGCCTGGCCACCCGCAACGACGCATTGTACCTCAGCCTGCCGCTGATCGCGTTCGGCGACGACGGGCCGCGTGGGGTATCCGCGGGCTTCGTGCTGTCAAAGGAACGGCTGATCACCGTCCGCTTCGCCGTCAATCGCATCTTTGACGCCTATATCGACCAGGTGCCGCGTGGGCCGGGGGCGCCCACCACGGGCGCGCATGTTTTTGTCGGCCTTATGGAGGCACTGGTCGACCGAGAGGCCGACGCGCTGGAACAGGTCAGTGCGAAACTCGACACCATCTCCCACGTGATCTTTCGCTTGGGGAGCAACCTGGAAGGCGGCCGAAAAGAGGAAGATGCCACGTTGCGCTCCACGCTCGGTCAGCTTGGTCATCTCGGCGACCTGATCTCCCATGTGCGGGAGACGCAGGTCGGCGCCGGCCGCATCGTTCCGTACGTCGAAACCATCACCAAGGCCTGGTTGCCTGAAGGGCTGGCGCCGCGGCTGGAGACGTTGCGGCAGGATATCGCCTCGATAAACGACTTCGACACCCACCTGAACGATAAGCTCCAGTTCCTGCTGGATGCCACATTGGGCTTCATCAGCATCGCCCAGAACAACGTCATGAAGGTGATGGCCATCGCGTCCGTGGTCGGAATTCCGCCGGTGCTGATCGCGGGGGTCTATGGCATGAACTTCAAGAACATGCCTGAGTTGAACTGGACTTATGGCTACGCATGGGGCTGGGGCCTGATCATCCTGACCACGTTCATTCCGCTGGCAGTGTTCCGCTGGCGCAAGTGGATCTGATGCAGGCGGGTCAGGCCCCTTATCAATCGGGCAAAAAGTTGACCCTTTGGCCGACGGGCAGTGTGCTCAGCCAGTCCAGGTCGTGACGAAGGACTGCGCCTCCGGCCGCGGGATCGGCGAGGGGCCGCCCACGCGCGTGCCGAGGTACAGGAACCCGATGATCTCGTCCTCCGCCCGCAGCCCCAAAGCTGTCTTGACCGACGGGTCGTAGGCAGGCGCGCCGGTTTTCCAGACTGCGCCGTAGCCCAGCGCCGGTGCGGCCAGCATGATCGTCTGCGCCGCCGCCGCCGCCGAAGCGATTTGCTCGATCTCCGGGATCTTGTGACCCCGCTGCACCTTCGCCGCGACCGCGACGATCACCGGGGAGCGAAAAGCCTTGTCCCGCTCCCGCTGCAGCTCTGGGTCGGATACCGTCGGCATGCGCCGCTTCAGCGAATCCGCCATCAGCGTGCCGAATGCCGCCCGCCGTTCCTCCGGTATCACCACGAACTGCCATGGCCGCAGACGTCCGTGGTCCGGCGCCCGCACCGCGCTGGCAAAAATCCGCTCCAGGTCGTCCGTTGAAGGCCCAGGGGCTTCCAGCTTCAAGGCCGACTCACGGTTTAGCATCAGCTCGAGCGCGTCCATTTCGATCCTCCATCCGCCGCAGGGTAGACACAGGACCACGTTATCGCCAAGCAGTACCGAGTTTGCCTGGCGGATAGCCCGCGGTGACGACCGGAACTTACGCAGGTCACGCCCGGATCTGGCAGGTTCGGGCCTGTCACGCTTAGGTCTGTCACGCTTAGGTCTGGCAGGTTCGCGCTAGTCAGGTTCGTGTCAGGCGGATGTAGCCGAGGTCGTCGACCCGAGCGATCCAGCCGGGTGGCACGACCGTCGTTGAGTCCAGCGCCTCGATGATCGCGGGGCCAGGCACGACCGCACCCGCCGCCAGCCCGTTCCGCCAGTGCACATCCGCCGGCACGAAGCCGGTTGCGGCAAACCACACCTCCCGCTGCCGTACCCGCGCGCTTGCCGGATCGATCGGTTGCGCCAGCTTCAGGTCCGCCAGCTTGCCCACCGCGGTCAGCCGCAGATTGACCAGTTGCACCGGTTCCGAGCGATTGGCGTGCCCGTAGGTTTGCGCGTGCTTGTCATGGAAGGCTGCCGCCAACCGGTCCAGCATCGGCCGCGTCACCGCGCCGTCTTCAACCGGCAGCGTCAACTCGTAGGCCTGCCGCCGATAGCGTACATCCGCCGAACGCAACAACGCCCGCCGCTCCGCCGGCACCGACGCCGCCTCCAGCATCGCCGCTCCGGCTGCCTGCATTGCCGCCAGCGCCTCATCCACGCGTGCCGGGTCCACCTGCGCCAGATCGGCATACAGCGTACGAGCGTAGTCGCGCTTCAGATCGGTTGCCACCAGGCCCAGTGCTGAAAACGCACCGGGTGCCGGCGGAATGATTACTTCCGGGATCGCGAGTTCCTCCGCCAGCGCCACGGCATGCACCGGGCCGGCGCCACCGAACGCGATCAGGCTGAATTCGCGCGGGTCATGTCCTCGCTCGACCGATACGATCCGCAGCGCCTGAGCCATGTTGCTGTTGACGACCTCGACAATTCGCGCCGCAGCGTCGCGCGCCGACAACCCGAAGCGTTCGGCCACGTCGGTCACCACGGCGCGTTCGGCCGCAGCCAGGTCGATCTTCAGGCCGCCGCCCAGCAGCGCCTCCCGATCGAGCCATCCCAGCACCACGTCGGCATCCGTCACCGTTGCACGCAGCCCGCCGGCCCCGTATGCCGCCGGCCCCGGATCGGCTCCCGCACTGTGCGGCCCGACCTTCAGCGCGCCACCCGGATCGACCCAGGCGATGGAGCCGCCGCCGGCGCTGACCTCTGCCAGATCGATCACCGGGACGCGGATCGGATGCCCGGTGCCGTGCATCCAACGCTTGGTGTTCGCCGCACCGCCAACCTCATATTCGGCGGTGACCGCCACCTCGTGGCCCACGATCACGCTGGCCTTTGCGGTGGTTCCGCCCATGTCAAATGACAGCAGGTTCGGCCGACCCAGCTGTCGCCCAGCCAACGCCGCGGCGATCACCCCCGCCGCAGGCCCGGATTCCACCGCCATCGCCGGCATTCGCAATCCCTCGGCGATGTCGAACACGCCACCCGACGACCCCATCACGTAGAGTTCGGGCAGTCCCAGCGCCCGCGTCGCCTGCGACAGCCGGTCCAGGTAACCAGCCAGCAACGGCCCCACATAGGCGCACACTGCGGTGGTGGAGGCGCGCTCAAACTCGCGGATTTCCGGCAGCACCTCGCACGACAGGAACACCCCTATATCGGGCAGCGCCGCCCGCAGGGCCGCGCCCACTGCCCGTTCATGTGCATCATTCAGGAACGAGAACAGGAACGACACCGCCACTGTCTGCAGCTTGGCCTGCCGGATGGCCTCGATCAGTGCGGGCAGTTCGTCGGTAGCCAGGGGCGTGACCACCTCGCCCTGCGCATCCACCCGTTCAGTGATTTCCCACCGGTAGCGCCGAGGCACCAGAACCGCCGGCCCGTCCTGGAACAGATCATAGAGATCCGGTCGCGACGATCGCCGCAGTTCCAGAAGATCGCGGAAGCCGCGGGTTGCGATGAAGCCACAGCGGGCACCCTTGTGTTCCAGCAGCGCATTGGTCACCACCGTCGTTGCGTGCGACAGCAGGGCGACGTCGGCCGGGTCAATGCCGTTTTCCGCCAGTCCACGATTGATGCCTTCGATCACCCCCTGGCCGAAATCCCGAGGCGTGGTGAGAACCTTCGCGATCCCGATGCGGCCTGATTCCTCCTCCACCATTGCCACATCGGTGAAAGTGCCGCCGATATCGATGCCAATACGCCACGCCATACGCCATGATCCCCGCAGCCATCACCGCGACGTTGCCCAATCACTGGGTTGAGGGCAACCGCGGCCTCCCGCACAATGATGCATGAGATCACGATCCGCCATCAGCCGCACCATGTGGTTCTTCGCCATTGTCTATGCGGTGGAGGGGACCTGCCAGGCGAAGTCCGGCATCATGTGGCAGCCACTGTCGCACTGGCTGAAGGAGGCGATGCACTGGGACCCGGTTACCATCAGCGCGTCGTTGGCGATCCTCGACCTGCCGTGGATCATCAAGCCGCTGTGGGGCGCGATCTCCGACTTCGTGCCGTTGTTCGGCTATCGGCGGCGCCCCTGGCTGGTGCTTGCGACCATTGCGGGGTTCCTGTCGTTCGCCTGGGTCGCCACCATCGATTCGGCCAGCACACTGATCCCGGCGTTGACCGTCACTGCCCTGGCCATGGCGGTTTCCAGCACATTATGCGGCGCATTGCTGGTGGAAACCGGCCAGAAGACCAACAACAGTGCGAACTTCGTCAATCAGCAATGGCTATGGTTCAACATTGCCCAGATGATTGCCGTGCTGCTTGCCGGCTATCTGATCGAGGTCCTGTCGCCGGTCGACGCGCTGCATGTCGCCGCCTGGATCGCTGCTGTCGCACCCCTGACCATTATTGGCGGCGTGTTCCTGGTCGATGAACCCCGCGCCGCCATTGACCTGAAGGCGCTGCGGGAACGTCTGCACGCCCTGGTGAGTGTGTTCCGGAACCGCAACCTCTGGTTCGTGGCCGGTTTCCTGTTCCTGTATTATTTCAGCCCGCATTTTGGCACCCCGCTGTATTTCCAGATGACCGACACACTGAAGTTCTCCCAGGGTTTTATCGGCGTGCTGTCGGCGATCAGCGCCGCCGGCTGGATCATCGGTGGCCTGTTGTATCGCTGGCGGCTGAACCGCCTGGACCGTCTGGCGCTGTTGCGGCTGAGCATTGTGGCCGGCGTGGTCACCACGCTTTCGGTCCTGCTGCTGGATGGTGAAGTCAGTGCGGTGTTGATCTGGCTGGTCAGCGGCATCGCCGGCATGATCGCAATGATCGCGACGATGTCGCTGGCTGCGGAATCCTGTCCGGAGGGTGCCGAAGGGTTTGCCTTTGCCGCCATGATGTCGGTCCTCAACATCGCGAACCCGTTGGGCGATACGTTTGGTTCAGTGCTGTACGAGCATGTCTTCGACCGCCAGCTGACGCCGTTGATCCTGGTGTCGGCCGCGGCAACGGCAGTGGTGTTTTTCCTGATTCCCATAATGGTGAAGCAGACGATGTCGGAGCCGGTTGGACATTAGGTTTCGATAATAATTTCGTAGACAAATCTAACATGTGATCACATGTTTGTGAGTTTTTAGTTGCACCGCTGCAATCGTGGGCGGTATGCAATGTTCGCCAACAATGAAAGGATTGTCTCATGACTTTACTCAATACCATTGCCGATACCTCTTGTACAGATCACCTGCCGCGCCCCGTCGGCGCTTCTGATCAGGATCATTCTCAAGTTGAACTGGCCCTTCCTTCTCCGTCGATGCCGAAAATAAGCGACAGCGGTCGCATCAGCTTCGGCGCTGCCATGCGTCTGCCCACGGCTCGCTGAACATTGCCGATGAGTACCGGGCGCACCCTGTGCGCCCGGACGGGGCCACAACTTGGGATATTCAGTTATGCCCGACTCCGAGCCGAGGTTGCGGTTCCACCGCTTGATCGAGCGTGCCCGTCCACCGCAGCGTGCCGATCGCGCCGCCGCGGGCACCCTGCCGACTCGGGCATATCGTTACTGTGATGCCGTCACTAGCGCGGCTGGATTTGGTTGGTGGGTGTTCCCACCAATGGAACTGCAATTGATTTGGGATGGAGACGATATCTTCTGGCATTTTGACGGTGCGTCCGACTGGATTCCGCTTTCGCCGTCCGCCCAGTTTCCCGACTTCGCTGAGACCTTCGATGCCGCCGCACCAAACACCCTGCGTGGCTGCGCACCGCCGTTTCTGACCGCACTTCCCGAACCCGGAACAGTGCAGATCTGGACCGGGCTGATGGCCCGCACGGCCCCGAACTGGAGCCTGCTGATCCGCCCGCCCGCCAACCTAGCGTCACCCGGCGGTTATGCGGTCTATGAAGGCATTGTCGAGACCGACACCTGGTTTGGCCCGCTGTTCACCAATCTACGCCTCACCCGGACGCACAAGCCGATCCGCCTGCAAGCCGATTTTCCGCTGTTGCAGGTTCAGCCTTTGCCGCGCGAGGCGTATGCCGAACAGACCCTCAACGCGACCGAAGTGATGCCCGGCATCGCTGACATGAACGAAACGGACTGGCACGCCTACTACGCTACAATCGCTGGCCCTGCCGAGGATCCGGACCGCCCGTTCGGCGCATATGCCGTCGCCGCCAGACGCTCCGTCGCCGCCAGACGCCGCCGGCAGGGTCTTTGTCCATTTGCCGGGGCGATGGCGCAGACAGCCTGAACCTGAACTACAACAGTTCCCGCCGAGTCTCCCCCCTGACAGACGAGCGCTAGAGCGCTTTCAGCCTGACTGTAAACAGTCAGCGCGCTCTATCTCGTTGTTTGAGCGAGCAACTTCATCACCTTGACCATTCCGGTCAGGGTGATGTTGCTCTAAGCCCGCGACCGTTCCGGAACACCGGCTAGTCGCAGTCCGTCCGCGTAGCACTTCCGGTCCTCTGCCCGTTGCAGCGGCGATCGCAAGATGGCCGAACCGACGGAGAACCCAGGCTCCAGCGCAAGCAACACCTTGCGAACCTCCGCAGCCTCGCGGGCCGCCCCCAAATGGCCCAAGGCCGCAAGCAACGTCTTATACGTCGACGACAGCCCCGAATGCAGATTTCGCGCCCGCCGCCCCGCTCGGGCAGCCTCATCGTAACGTCCCGTCAACAGCAACGGTATGCTCAGCGAAGTCTCGAAAAAGAAGCTGTGCGGGTCGTGTGGGGATAGATGCCGGGCGCGTTGGATGCGGCGGGTCGCCTCGGCATGCTGTCCCAGATAGCAATGCGCCAGGCCCGAATAGCACCAGGCCAAGGCGAGGTTTGCATTCAGTGCGATCGCCCGGTCATGCAGCCAGAGCGCCGCTTCGGCGTCCTTGTGCAGAAATGCCCGGACATGCCCGGCCATCGTGTAGCCGCGGGCGTCGCCGGGATCCAGGATGACCGCCTGTTGCGACAAAAAATCCGCGCGCTGGGCGGCCTGGGCCGGATCGGCCGCCCATCCCTGGCCCAGCAAAAAAATATGCCAGTGGGCCAGCCAGGAATGGCATCCCGCGCTTGATGGATCGAGCGCCAGCGACCGTTCCAGCAGCGCGCCCGCCTCACGAAAGCCGGCCTCATCCAGCCGGTAGATCGCTGGTATGGCGCGCAGCATCAGATCATAGGCTGTCGGATCGACCTGCGGCCGGGCTGCCGCCGCCTGCCCCTCCCATATCATCAGCTCCGGCGCGATCTGCGCCGCTGTTTCCGCTGCTATCTGATCCTGCAGGTTCAACAGATCCGGCATCTGGCTATCGAACCGGCGGCCCCACGCCATCTCCCCCGATCCGCGCATGTTGACGAGCCGTAGAAGAACGCGGATGTCGTTGCCTTTCCTGCGGACACTGCCTTCAACCAGGAAGTCCAGGTCCAGGCTTTGCCAGCGCTCCGAGCGTCGGTCCGGCTCATCGGCCAGCGCCGCGATTGATGCCGGCGCCAGACAAAGTATTGCGCGGAACCGCGAAAACGCGGTGGTGATTTCCTCAGCCAGACCTTTCGCGAACGCCACATCGGCGCCGATACCGATGGTGCGAAACGGCAGCACGCCCAGGCGGATCTCGCCCTGGCGCGACGTTGCGGGCACCGATCCGGCATCTGGAGTGCCCGGTTCGCCGGCGAGCGGCCTGGCAGTCCGCGGTGCCGGCGCCCGCATCCGCGCCTCCGCCAGCAGCTCCTCCGTTTCGACAGAAAAAGTGTCGCGGGTCAGGATCGCACCCACCACGCTGACAAGGTCGCGCGGGCGATACGGCTTGGCCAGAAATTCAAACCGCATATCGCTCATTCGCAGCAGCGACGGGCCTGAGGTGACCAGCACCCGCAGGTCGCCCCGCACCTGGCAGGCCGTGCGCGCCAGATCGACACCACTGATCCCACCCGGCAGGTCGGCTTCGGTCAGCAGCAGATGGATTGGTGCGTCTGAAACCAAATGAGCAAGCGCCCCGGACCCGCTTGCCGTCGGCAGCGGCCGGTAGGACGCCCTGGTCAGGATATCGCAGGTGGTTGCCAGAAGATCGGGGTCGGGTTCGACCACCAGCACGCTCTGATCCCGGCCCGACTCGACTGGGCCTTTGACCGGAAGCGGCGCATCCGGCGTGTGCCGCCCGTCGCGTGGCAGGAACAATGAGACCGTGGTTCCGCGACTGACCTCACTATCCAGTTCGACCCATCCCCCCGACTGGCCTGCAAAGCCGTACACCTGCGACAGACCCAGCCCGCTGCCCTGCCCTGGCGGCTTCGTGGTAAAAAACGGCTCGAACACCTTGTCGCGCAGTTCCGGCGCAATGCCGTAACCGGTGTCGGTACAATCGATGCGCACATAATCGCCCGCTGAGCGTGGTGGCGCACCGCCCAGCAACCGGCTTTCGCGATGATTATGGGTCCCGATCAATACACTGCCGCCAATCGGCATCGCGTCGCGGGCGTTCAGCACCAGGTTCAGCATCGACGATTCGAGTTGACCGGGATCCACCCGGCAATTCCACAGGGCGGGATCGGTATCGATGCGGATTCGAACATTCTCGCCGGCGGCCTGTGCCAGCAACTCGCTCATGGCTGACAGCGTGCGATAGACCGAAATCGTTTCCGGCCGCAGCATCTGCTTACCGGAATAGGCAAGGAGCTGGCTCGCCAGGCGGGCGCCGCGCTGTGCGGAACGTTCGATCATTTCCGCGCGACGGGCGGCGTTCAGGTCGCCGCTGGCCTCCGCGCTTACCCGCAGCGCGGTTGCATTGCCCAGAACGACGGTCAGCAGGTTGTTAAAGTCGTGTGCGACACCGCCTGTAAGGCGCCCCAGCGACTCCATCTTCTGCGCATGATAGGAGGGATTGCTGGGTTCATCCGCCCGGGTTGAGCGATTGTATGAATGGCCCGCGCCGGGCGTTCCCGTCAGCCGGTCCCGGACCATGGACGCGAGCGCGGAGGCGGCAGGCCGGACAGGACGCGCGATCATCACGAATCGACAAAAAGCGCGCCCTAGCAAGGAGCCTTTGCCTATGTCGAGCATGTCTATCGCCCGCAATGTCTCATACCCGAAAAACATAAGTGGGCGCTGGGAGAAAAGCAAAGCAGACCGCACAGCCCATGATGCCGGCAGGCCGGAAAACGCGCGGCCGGTGATCACATCTTGGGTGGTATATGCTCCGTGGGCTGCAATCGATAATCGATATCAGGCAACCGGCTGCGCGACATTCAGCAATTGACGCAACCGCGCAGCGCCAGCTGGACCCTTGATCGCTTCCCGCCAGCTTGCTTCGGCCACCCGCTGGTGCGCCGCGATCGCCTCATCCGCGCCGGTGATCATCGCCACGCCGGTTTGCACTGCCGGATGGGTATCGGTGCGGAAGGGATTGATCCCCAGGCTGACGCGGTCCCTCGCGCGGAGGATCTTGAATGACGAACTTGGCGGCGATCCGGCGAGCAGGCCGAACTGCAACCCCATTGGTTCGGTTTCCATCAGCGTCGCGATATTGTCGACTTCGGCCAGTGCAACGTCGCGGCAGATCCGCCGAACCCGGTCCGAGATATGCCCGCCGCTCACGATGCCGACCTCAATCAGCCGTTGCACCGCCGGAAGCGACACCATCGCAATGATGGTGGGACGCCGCATCGCGTACATCCGCTTGCGCGCTGCCAGGATGCCCAGCACCTGCTCGGCCATGCTGCGCATCGCCATTCGTTCACCGCCCGCCTGGTCCGCGGTTTCCTCAAAAGCCTCCGCCAGCGCGTTGTCATAGGCATCCGACGTCGTCAGGTAGCACAAGGGTCCGGACAGCTGCAGCACCTGGTCGGCGGTTTCCTCAATCTGGCGGATCCGCTCGAAATACCCGATCGGCCGATTGTAATATTCGACACCAATTCCCAGCAGCGACAGCGGTGAAATCTTCAACAACTCCGCCAGGCGCTTGATCGTATCGAGCTTGATGACCTCGCCCTTTTCGTATCGATACAACGCGGCGCGCGATACCCCGAGGCGCGCCGCGATTTCTTCCGCACGCAGACCGGATTCCAGACGGTAGGCCCGAAGCTGCTGACCGATCTCAGTGAAACGCATCGACATAAAACGCTGTCCTCACGCAACTTATGCGAGTAAATTACTGAAAACACACCACTATTCAGGATAGTGCGGCGGTTGCTACCCGGCATATGCAAGCTGCGCCGGGTTGCAACCGTCTCAGAATCGGCGTGGCTGACGCAGTCTATGGGGGACGCATTCGAAAACTCAATCCTTTTTCAGACCGTGCGACTCGTTCCAGCTTACAATTTGGACATTATTTCGTATTCCTGACGCTGTGGGCAGCCATCCCTTCAATTGCCAGGATCAGGGCGGAATGATCCAGCTCCGCACCGCCATGGGCGATGCACGAAGCAAACATCTGCTGCGCGATGGCGGTGTTGGGCAGCGACAGGCTCAGCGCCTTGGCTGACGAGAGTGCGAGGTTCAGATCCTTCTGATGGAGCTTGATCTTGAAGCCGGGGTTGAACGTTCCGTTGAGCATGCGCTCGGCATGCACCTCAAGGATGCGCGACGACGCGAAGCCGCCCATCAGCGCCTGGCGGACCTTTGCCGGATCGGCGCCGGCCTTGGAGGCGAACACCAGCGCCTCCGACACCGCCTGGATGTTCAGCGCGACGATGATCTGGTTCGCGACCTTGCACACCTGGCCGGCACCGGCCTCGGACCCGACATGGGTGATGTTCTTGCCCATCAGCTCGAACAGCGGCCTGGCACGCTCGAAAGCGGCGTCTGGGCCACCGACCATGATCGTCAGCGTCGCCTGCCTGGCGCCCACTTCGCCACCCGACACCGGGGCATCGAGGTAGTCGCAGCCCTTGGCATTCACCCGCTTGGCATAATCCTTGGTTTCGATCGGGCTGATCGAGGACATGTCGATGACCAGTGTCCCCTTCTTCAACCCTTCGGCGGCGCCGTTCTCGCCGAACAGGACCGCTTCCACGTCGGGGGTATCGGGCACCATCAGGATCAGCACCTCGGATTCCGCCGCCACGTCCCGCGGAGTCTTGACTACGGTCGCCGCCGCCCGGATTTCCTCCGTCAGACTCGACCGGTCCGGCACGATCAGCGTGTGGCCGGCCTGCTTCAGGTTCAGCGCCATCGGCCGCCCCATAATGCCCAGCCCGATAAACCCGATCTTCATAACGCTTGCTCCTTTGTCATTTCCCGCCCGTCACGTGTCACTTCGCGCCGGTCAGGCCCATTGTTGCCGATGGGCTGAGGCACCAGGCCCGATCGATCGATCGCCGGGGTGCTTCACACGTCGAAGCGCTTGCGCCAGGACAAACCCGCCACCGTGTCGCCCGCCGGACGATATTCACAACCGACCCAACCGGTGTAGCCAAGCTCATCCATCCGCCGGAAGACATAGGGCCAGCCGATTTCCCCGGTCCCCGGCTCATTGCGCGCGGGCACGTCGGCAATCTGCATGTGCGCGATCACCGGCATGAACTGCTCCATCCGCTTGGTGATGTCGCCTTCGGTCACCTGCACATGATACACATCGAACTGCAATCCCAGCCGGTCGCGCCCGATCGCCTCGACGATCGCCGCCCCCTGCGCCTGTGTGTTCAGGAAATACCTCGGCATGTCGCGATGGTTGATCGGCTCGATCACCAGCCGCACACCGGCCGGATGCGCCTGTTCCGCCGCCCAGGCCAGGTTTGATGCGTAGACCGCCGCCGCGGTTGTCACCGATACATCCGCGGGCACCAGCCCGGCCATGCAATGGACCTGTCGGCAATCCAGGGCCGCCGCGTAGTCCAGCGCCTTCTTTACCGATTCGCGAAACTCCGACTGACGCCCCGGCAGGCTGGCCATGCCCCGCTCGCCATTCGCCCAATCTCCGGGGGGCATGTTGAACAGCGCCTGCGTCAACCCCTCGCCGCTCAGCCGCTCGCGCAGCGCGGCAGCTGGATACTCATACGGAAACAGGAACTCGACAGCCTCGAAACCGGCGGCACGCGCCGCGGCGAAGCGATCCAGAAACGCCACCTCGTTGAACATCATCGACAGGTTCGCAGCTAGCCTGGGCATGGTGGACCTCCTTCTGACTATCGCATCCCCGATCGGCTGGACGCCGCGGGCCAGATGCCATCATGCCGGCCTGTCCAAACCGCACGACGACCAAGCTGAACTGGTACCCCTTCAGGATGCCGGCCGGCGGACGCTACAGGCGCGCGATGAGCTTGACTAGACCACGGTCGGGCCAGCGAAACCGTTTCGACACGCGCTTCGACCTCACGCAGTGCGTGTGAATTATGCGGCTGAACAATGGGATAGTTCGCTTTCGGGCTGCACATGCCGCGGCAAACCGGTCTAGTGTCCGCCCCCCGGCGCCTGAGGCTGCCTGCAGCAGGCGGGGGACCAACCCACCCTCAACGCAGACAGCGAGGGCCCGAAGCACGCCGGCATTCGCGGATGGAGACGCATGATCGCTGAACGGATTCTGATGGGCCTGCTGCTGGGCGGCGTGGCCATCGGCTGCGTGCTGGTGCTGTATCCCTTCCTCTCGGCCCTGCTCTGGGCCGGCATCCTGGTGTACACGACCTGGCCGGTATTCGACTGGCTGCGCCTGCACCTGCGCCTGCGTCATGGGCCTGCCGCCCTGCTGATGGTCGCGCTTACCGCCGTGGTGCTGGTCCTGCCGATCGCGGTGGCTGCACCGGGCAGCGCCGACGACGTCACCCATCTGCGCCACGTCATCATGGACGGCCTGCGCTCCGGCCTGCCGGACTCACCGCTATGGGTGTTCGATGTTCCCCTGGTCGGGCCCACCATCGGCGACCTGTGGAACCGCTGGGCCGCCGACATCACGGTGATGCTGGAAGCGCTGCGGCCTTATTTCGGCATCGTCGTCGAGGAAGGCCTGAGCCTGCTGCTGGGCATCGCCAACGGCGTGCTGATGTTCCTGCTGGCGCTGTTCGTTGCGTTCTTTTTCTATGTCTATGGGGAGCCGTTGGCGGGGCGCCTGCGCCTCTTGTTGCAGCGCATCGCCGGTCCGCAGGCTGACCGGCTGATCACCGTGACCGGCGCTACCGTGCGCGGCGTGGTTTACGGCATCCTTGGCACCGCGGTCGTGCAAGGCATCCTGACCGCCTTCGGCCTGTGGCTGTCCGGCGTCCCCCGCCCGGTGCTGCTGGGCGCGGTCGCGGGTTTCCTGGCAGTCCTTCCTGTCGGCGCGCCGCTGGTCTGGATACCCGCCTCGCTTTGGCTGCTCGGCAGCGGCCACCTGGGCTGGGGCATTTTCCTGGCGATCTACGGCGCCGGCGCGATCTCCGGCTCCGACAGCCTGATCCGCCCGTGGTTCATCTCCCGCGGCGCCCAATTGCCCTTCCTGCTGACAGTGCTCGGCGTCCTTGGCGGCGCCCTGGCGTTTGGCCTGCTGGGCATCTTCCTCGGCCCGGTTCTGCTGGGTATCGGCTACACCCTGGTCAACGAGTGGGCGCGCGGCGCGGAACCCAGCCAGATCGGGGCGGATCACTGAGACACCAGATCACGGTCCAGCGCCCACGCAATCCTGGCCCAGGCAACGACCCGTGCCCGGGGTCAAGGCCCATGGTCGCGGCGGCCGGTGGGATCAGGCGCGTGGAGACCCGCTAACCCCAGCCGGTCGCTTCGGCTCACATCGCCGCCTGCACCACCATCGTCGCCGCGTCCAGATCAAAGCTACCGTCTTCACCGATCGCGAAATGCGCCTTGACCGACGCAGGCGCGGATGCCTGCAATGCCCGGATCGCCGCAACCTGCACCGAGGGGGTCCGCGTCCGCGCCGTCCATACGGCGAATACCATCCGCAGCGTCCGCATCGTTATGCCGTTGATCGCGAAGCCGGCCCGGCCAAGTGCCGCGATCCACTCCGCAATGCTGTAGTTTCGCACATGGGAGACATCCCGCAGCAGCTCGACCGCCTGCATATGCGTGTCCAGCGTCCGGTCCGCCGGCACCACCGAGTCGACGAAGATCGCTTGCCCGTTCGGCTTCAGCACGCGCCGAGCCTCGCGCAGCCCCGCCTCCATGTTCTGCCAGTGATGGGTGGTGAAGCGGCACAGCACGATGTCGAATGCCGCGTCCTGGAAGGGTAGCCGTTCCGCTGCCGCCTGGCGCACGACGATATTGTGCAGCCCACGCTCCGCCGCCGTCGCCGCGACCGCGTCCAACATGGCCCGGGTGACGTCGCAGGCCACGACCTCGGCGACCAGCGGTGCAGCGCGGTAGCTGACATGCCCGCCGCCACATCCCAGGTCCAGCACCCGCGCGGACGCCTGCCCGCGCAAGGTTTCCTCGATCTGGTCGAGGTCGCCACCGAGGCTGTGCACGGCACTGGTCACATAGTCCTGCGCCCGCGGCGCATAGTGTTCGGCGGCAAAGTTGTTCTCGGTCATGACGCGGTTCCTCAGCAGTTGCAATGCCATTCTGCCGGATCCGGAAACCGGTATAAGCTGGGGTTTTATACCGGTATATTTTGCACCACCATGAACTTGCCCAAAGAGCAGCGTCATCGCCTGGGCGCCTTCATTCGCGCCCATCGGGAGGCGATGGCGGTCAATCCGGCCATAACGAGCCGCCGCCGCACCCCGGGACTGCGTCGCGAGGAAGTTGCCCAAAGGTGCGGCCTGAGCGTCACCTGGTACACCTGGCTGGAACAGGGCCGCGATATCGCTGTCTCCGCGGCCGCCCTTGCCCGGCTGGCGTGCGGTCTGCAGCTGACCACGGCTGAACGCGCTTACCTGTTCGAACTCACCCGGCAACGAGATCCCACGCCCCCCATCGCCGACCAGGCGGCCGTCCCGGAGGAGCTTGGTTCCGTGCTGCAGACCCTGTCGGCCCCGGCTTATCTGCTCGACCGGCTCTGGCATATGCGCGGCCATAATCCGCAGGCCGCGCGTCTGTTTGCCCCCTGGTTCGACAGCGGCGAGACCTGCCTGTTGCGCTTCGTCTTTCTGGTTCCGGCGGCGCGCATGTTCATCTTGGACTGGGAGAACCGGGCGCGCCGGCTGATCGCCGAGTTCCGCGCCGACACCGCGCATGATCCCGACGACAGCGGGATGCGCGCGGTGGTGGACCGGCTGCAGCGGGAGAGCCCGGACTTCGCTGCGTTCTGGAACGATCACGCCGTGCTGTCACGCGATGGCGGGGAGCGTGTGTTCAATCATCCCGTGGACGGGACAGTGCGCTATTGGCAGATGACACTGCTTCCCGCCTCGCACCCTGCCTACAAGGTGGTGATGCTGCTGCCGCACCGGCTTTGAGGCCGGGTTCAGTTCAACGCCGTGGCCGTGCTGGCCTTGAACCGCAGTGCCAGGGTGAAGGTCGCGACCAGCAGGGCCAGATTGCACCACAGCGCCACCGAAGCGGCCGCGAGGTAATCGGCGACGGCCGGGGCGGCACCCAGCCTGGCGAAAAAGACGTCGCCGATCGCCGCGACGCCGAATGCGATGCAGGATTGGGCTGTGGTCAGGAACAGCCCGACCGCCGATCCGGTATCGTTCGCCCTGACCCCGCTGCCACCGATGACGATGTTGATCAGCGCCGGCTGGGTCAGGCCTTGTCCAATCCCATAGACTGCAAATCCCGTCCCGACCCACCCAAGCGGAAGCCCGACCTGGAATCCCGCCAGCAGGATCAACAGCCCCACGATCATCAATCCTGTCCCGAGGTTGACGATGCGCGGGCCAAGGCGGGCCGTCACCCGGCCGGATGCCGCCGAGGCCAGCGAGAAGCCAAAGGCAAACGGCAGGAACAACAGGCCGGTCTGCAGTGACGTGTAGCCGAACCCGGCCTGCAGCATCACCGTCATCACCACGAAGAACACCCCAAGGCCGAGAAAGAATGTCGCCGATGCCAGCAGCCCCAGGCGGATCGCCCGTATCGCGAGCAGATGCAGCGCGATCAGCGGCACCCGCCCGTTGCGTACCACTAAGCGTTCCAGCGCAACGAACACGGCGCCAACCGGCACCACAGCAGCCAGCATCCAGAATGACCATGCCGGCCAGCCCGCCTCTCGCCCCGCCACCACGGGATAGATCAACAGGAACAGCGCCAGGCTTGCGAGCCCGACGCCGCCCCAGTCCAGCGTCGGGCGGTTCTCGCCACGCGACTCCCGCACCAGCCGCGCAGCCAGCGCCAACGCGACAATCCCAACCGGCAGGTTGATCAGGAAGATCAGCCGCCATGACCAGCCAAACAGGTTGGACCCAACGAGGAAGCCGCCCAGTACCTGCCCCAGGATGGATGCAAGCCCCATGGAAGTCCCATACAGGCCGATCGCCGTGGGCCGTTCATGTGGCGGAAACGCAGTACGGATGACGCCCAGGACCTGGGGCGTTACCGTTGCAGCGGTTACCGCCTGCACTACCCTGGCCGCGATCAGCCACGCCGCGCTGGGGGCCAGGCCGCAGATCAGCGATGCCAGGGTGAATCCGGCGATGCCCATCATGAACACGCGCTTGCGCCCGTAGATGTCGCCCAGCCGGCCGCCGGTGATCAGCGTCACAGCGAAGCCCACGCCGTATGCCGCGACCACGAACTGCAGCTCCGCCGGCGTTGCCTTCAGGTCTACCCGTATCGCCGGCAGCGCGATGGTGACGATGAAAAAATCCAGGAACGACAGGAAGGAGCCGATCAGGATCACCGGCAGCATCAGCCACCGGTTCGGATCGACCTCCCGCCCATCATCCATTGCCGTCAGCTACGCCCGTCAGCCGCGATAGATCGGGGCGCCGGCTGGGGCGCCTGTCGCACCGCCGTCGACGACGATCTCCGCCGCCTGGATGTTGATCGCTTCGTCGGATGCGAGGAACAGGATCGTGTTGGCAACTTCCTCCGCCTCACTCATGCGCCCGGTCGGAGTGGACCGGGCCACGCGGCCTTCCACCGCGGTGATCGCGTTCGGATTTTGCATCACCCGCTCCCAGATCGGGGTTCGCGTACCGCCTGGGACCACGGTGTTGACCCGAACCCCCTGCGGCGACAACTCACTTGCCAGGACCCGACCCATCGAGCGGATCGCCCCTTTGCTGGCCGCGTATGCGGACCATTCCGGCGCCCCCAGGACCGCATGCACCGATCCGATCAGGATCACCGACGCACCCTGGCGCAGAAACGGCTGCGCCGCCTGCACGGTAAAGAACACCCCGGTGACGTTGGTCGCGATGATCCGCTCGAACTGGTCGGCCGTGGTCGCACCAAGCTTGGTCACACCGGCAATCCCGGCGTTCGCCACCACGATGTCGAGCCCGCCAAACGCCTCGCCTACTGATCGGATGGCACGCTCCGACCCTGCGAGGTCGGTGATGTCGGCCCGTAGCGCCAGCACATCCGCGCCCAGCAGCCGCACAGCCTCATCCAATGTGGCCTGGTTTCGGCCAGTGATCGCAACCCGCGCGCCCTCACGGGTGAATGCCTGGGCCGTTGCCAGTCCAATCCCGCTGTTGCCGCCGGTAATCAGGGCCGTCTTGCCGCTCAGTCGCATCGCTGTCCCTATCAGTTGCATGATTAAACTCACTGGACCCAACCACATGTGGTCCTATAATGCAACCACATTCGACAAGGGAGGTCCGATGCGCCGCACCAGCCTTAAGTCCGCGAACTGCCCGGTGGCCCGCTCGCTCGACGTAATCGGCGACTGGTGGTCGCTACTGATCATCCGCGACGCGTTCCGCGGCCTTCGCCGGTTCGGCCAGTTCCAGAAGAGCCTCGGGCTGGCGCGCAACATTCTGACCACCCGCCTGCGTGGCCTTGTCGCCGACGGCATCCTGCGGGTTGAACCAGCCGCCGATGGGGGCCCGTGGCAGGACTACGTGCTGACCCAAAAGGGTCGTGAGTTGCTGCCGGTGCTGGTCGCGCTGCGCCACTGGGGCATCAAGAATTTTCCGGATGGTGGCCCTTGGGGATCGGAGATCGTCGACCGCGCCACCGGCAGCCCCATCACCAGCCTGGACTTCAAGGCCGCCGATGGTCGGTCCGTCAGTGCGGAAGGTATCGACCTTCGCCCGGTATCCTGACGGCGGGTCGTTCGGCTTGCTTCTGGCAGGGCGACATGCGGCTGCGGGCACGTGGCGCCAGCCAGGTCGCTGACGGTTCGGGCTGGCCCGAACCATTCCCGGCGGACGCGAACAGCCGCAATCCCCATTGTCATGCCATTGCCAACCGAGGAGACCGGCATGAACCATCTCGACCCGCGCGAGACCACCGTGCGCATTCCCAGCCCCATCCCGAACCTGCACCTGTTTCTGCGCCATCTGCCGCCGATCGACGCGGCCGCAGAGCGCGGCATCGTGCTGTATGTCCACGGCGGCACGTTCCCCTCTGCGCTGTCCATCGCGCATCGCTTCGACGGCCGCTCCTGGCGCGACGAACTCGCCAGCGCCGGCTTCCATGTCTGGGGCCTGGACTTCCACGGGTTCGGCGGATCCGATCCCTACCCCGCCTCCGACCCGGATGCTCCACAGGGCCGCACCCAGGATGCCAGCCGGCAGTTGGAGCACGCGGTCCGCTTCATCCTTGCCCATCATGGCCAGCCCAGGCTGTCCCTGATTGCTCACTCCTGGGGCAGCATGGTCGCCGGCCACCTCGCCGGACGCTGCCCGGACCTGGTCGATCGCATGGTGTTCTTCGGTCCCATCGCTCGACGCGAAACCCCCGGCGAACAGCCGAAATTGCCGGCCTGGCGCCTGATCGGCCTGCAGGATCAATGGGACCGTTTCGTTGCGGATGTCCCGCGCGGCGAACCGCCGGTCCTCTCCCGCCGTCACTTCGTCGATTGGGGCGAGGCATACCTCGATTCTGACGCCGCCAGCGGCGACCGCGTGCCGCCGGCCGTCCGAATTCCCGGTGGTGGATTCCAGGACATCTTCGACGCGTGGGCCGGCGCTTTTCCGTATGACCCTGGTGAGATCAGGGCACCAACCGCGATTATCCGCGGCGCGTGGGACAGCCTGTGCACCGACCGAGATGCCGCCTGGCTATGTGCCGCCATTGCGAACGCCAAAGATATCAAGATCCCCCGCGCCACCCACCTGATGCATCTCGAGGAAAACCGCTACGCTCTCTATCGGGAAACCGAGGCATTTCTCATCGCTGCGAAGGACTGACCCATGTTTGCCGTCATTTTCGAAGTGAATCCCCGCCCGGAGGCGTGGGAGGCCTACCTCGGCCACGCCGCGACATTGCGGCCGGAGCTTGTTGCCATCGAGGGATTTATCGCCAACGAGCGCTATGCCAGCCAGACCCGGCCCGGCTGGCTTGTTTCGCTGTCGCTCTGGCGGGATGAGAAAGCCCTGGTGCGCTGGCGTACCCATGCGTTGCACCACGAGATCCAGGGCAAGGGCCGTTCCGCAATCTTCGCCGACTACCACCTGCGCGTTGGCGAAATCGTTGCCGACTCCAACTTGGCATCGGCACCGCCCCGCCAGCGCCTCGACGTCACCGAGGTCGCCGCCGCCAAAGCCATCAGCCTGACCGAGCGCCCGCTCGATCGCGACGTAGGGGGGGCCGATGGGGACGTGTTCGACAGCATCACCCGACCCGGCAATGCGCTGTATCTTCGCACCTGGCCGGACGCCATGTCCGCCAAAGCCGGGATGGCCGGAATGCCGGGCCATCACCGTGTGGTGGAAGTGATCCGCGACTACGGCATGTTCGCCCGCGCCGAAGCGCCGCAGCACTTCCCCGCATGAGCATTCCCCAGGACCAGCAGGAGGTGGCGCAGTTTCTTTCCGGGTTGGCCGGCGGCGCGCCCAGGGAGACGCACATCTCCGCCGTCTTCATCGGCGACGACACAGTGTGGAAGCTGAAAAAGTCGATCAAGATGCCATTCCTGGATTTTCGGACCCGAACCTCCCGCGCGCATTTCCTGCGGCGTGAACTGGAGCTGAACAGCCCCGCCGCCCCTGGCATCTACCGCGACGTCGTCGGCATCCAGCGCCAGCCGGACGGCACTTTGGGGTTCGGCGAAGATGACCCGATCGACCACGTCCTGCGCATGGCCCGCGTTGCCGAACGGGATTTCCTGGACGTGGCAGCCAACGAGGGCCGCATCGACGCGCCGACCCTCGATGCCCTGGCCGACGCCGTCGCCGCCTACCACGCCGCCCGACCGCCGCTGTATGGCCGGGATGGCGTGGAACTGATGCGCCGGCTGACCGAGGGCAACGCCCAGTCCGCCCTGAGCGCCAGATTGCCGGCCGCGGACGTGCTTGCCTGGAAGCGCCAGATGATGGCGGCGATCGAAAGCAGGCACGCCTGGCTCGCCGAGCGCGCCGGAAACGGCTTCGTGCGCCGCTGCCATGGTGACCTGCACCTTGGCAACATCTGCCTGTGGCAGGGCAAGCCCGTTCCATTCGACGCGCTGGAGTTCGACGAGGACCTCGCGACGATCGATGTCAGCTACGATCTTGCGTTCCTGCTGATGGACCTCGACCAGCGCGTTGGCCGGGCGGCGGCCAACCGGGTCATGAACCGCTATGTCGCCCGTACCGGCGATGCAGGGGTTGCCGGCGGCCTGGCACTGTTCCTGTCCCAGCGCGCCATGGTCCGCGCCCATGTGCTGGCCGCCACCGGCCAGGAGGGCTGCGACTATCTGGGCGCCGCGCTTGGCTACCTGCAGCCCGTCGAACCTGTCACCATCGCCATCGGCGGCCTGCAGGGCACCGGCAAGTCCACCCTCGCCCGCGCGCTTGCGCCCGGCGTGGGTGCGGCCCCCGGTGCCCTGATCCTGCGCAGCGACGAAACCCGCAAACGCTTGCGGCATGTCGCGCCCGAGGCCCGCTTGCCCTCGGACGCCTATAGCCCGGAAGCCAACACGGCGACCAACGACGCGCTGATCGAGCAGGCGCGCGTCGCTGCCAAAGCCGGCCATTCCGCAATCATCGATGCCACGTTCCTGGACCCGCAGATCCGCCAGGCGATGGCGTCCGCCGGCCCGCGCTTCCTGGGCGTCTGGCTGCATGCGCCGCTCGGTGTTCTGGAACAGCGCATCGCCGCCCGCACCGGCGATGCATCCGACGCGACTGTCGAAGTGCTGCGCAAATCCGCTGATAGCGATCCCGGCCCCGGCGATTGGCTGCCGGTCGATGCCACCGACGCCGCTCGCGCTTTGGGCACTGTGCGGTCGGCAGTGGCCGAGCGGCTGGGGCCGCCGCCGGCGCTCGGCTAGCGCCGGCGGCGCGCGCCGATCACGCGCCCGCCATCGTCATCCCGTCGATCCGCACCGTGGGCGAGTCGGTTCCCCGTCGGAACACGAGGTCCGACGCCGGCACCATCGCAGCGAACATATCCATCAGGTTGCCTGCCACGGTCACCTCCGCCACCGGTTCGGCCAGCGCGCCGTCCCGGATCATGAACCCGGCGGCCCCGCGGCTGTAATCGCCGGTCACACCATTCACCCCCATCCCGATCATTTCGGTGATGTACAACCCCTCCTTGATGTCGGCCATCAGTTCCGCCGGGGTCATCGCTCCCGCGGCGAGATACAGATTGGTCGCCGACGCCGATGGCGGCCCGCCGGTGCCCCGGGTTGCATGTCCGGTCGGGGCCATCCCGAGTTGCCGAGCCGACCGGCTTTCCAGCAGCCATGTGGTCAGAACGCCATTTTCGATCAGCGCCCGCGCCCGGGTTGGCGTTCCCTCGCCGTCGAACACCCGGGACCGCATCCCGCGCACCCGCCGCGGGTCGTCGAGGACGGAGACCCCGGCGCCGAAAATCCGCTGCCCCAGCCGGTCTTTCAGGAAGCTGGTTCCGCGCGCCACGCCGGCGCCATTGATCGCCCCGGCAAGGTGCCCCAGCAGGCTGCCGGCCACGCGCGGGTCATACACCACCGGAATTCGCGCGGTTTTGGCACGCATCGGGTTCAGCCGCGCGATCGCCCGCTCCCCGGCGCTGCGGCCAATCTTTTCGGGGTCGTCCAGATCGGCGAAATAGACTGTGCTGTGGTAGTCGTAATCGCGCTGCATATCCGTCCCGGTCCCGGCCAGTGCTGTCGCGGATATCGAGTGGCTGGTGCCGACCCGCCGGCCGGCAAACCCCGCCGACGTCACCAGCACGATCTCGGTGCGCCCATAACCGGCCTCGCCGCCCTCGGAGTTGGTTACCCCTTGCACCGAGAAGGCTGCGGCCTCGGCTGCCGCCGCCCGCGCCGACAGCACGTCGGGCGCCGGTTCCTCGGGGTCTACCATGTCCAGATCAATCGGTTCGGGGGGCGCCCAGGTTTCCGCCAGCCCCGCGTAGCCATCCTCCGGCACCACCTTCGCCATCGCCACCGCCCGCGCGATCAGCTCCGGGAATCCGGCGGGATCATGCGACGTCGATGACACGATCGCCGCCCGTTTGCCCACGAACACCCGCAGCCCGAGGTCCCGCCCCTCCGACCGTTCCAGATGCTCGATCTTGCCTTGCCGCGAAGCCACTGACATCGACGTGCCGTTGACCAGCACCGCGTCGGCCGCATCGGCGCCCGCCGTTCGGGCCTGCTTGATCAGGTCGGATACCAGGGATAGCGAGTCGGTCATACCGTCGGTTCCTTCGCTGCGAACGTGCGGGGCGTTCATAGAGGGTTTGTTTTAGCAGCCATACATAAGAGCAAGGGATCGGCTTTGCAGCCCGTCCGGCTTGACACCGCCCACCCCGGCTTCATCATCGCGCCAACACGGGGGAGTTCGGATGTCCAGGCTCGACAATTGCTACAACGTCTACGATTTGCGCAGCATGGCCAAGCGCCGCCTGCCGAAGGCGGTATTCGAATTTGTTGACCGCTCCACCGAGGACGAGATCGCGCTTCGCAACAATCGTGCGGCGTTCGAGAAGATCCGCCTGAAGCACCGAGCTTTGGTCGACGTCTCCGGCCGCTCCACCAAGACAACCCTGTTCGGCAAGGAGATCAGCTTGCCGATGGCAATTGCCCCCACCGGCGCGGCGGGCCTGTGCTGGCACGAGGGCGAACTGGAACTGGCCAAGGCGGCTGCCCGTGCCAAGATCCCGTTCACCCTGGCCACAGGTGCGATGACGTCGATGGAAAAGATCGCCAAGGAGGCCAATTTTCGCTTGTGGTTCCAGCTTTACGTCTGGAAGCAGCGCGAATTGTCCTATCAGTTGATCGAGCGCGCCAAGAACAATGGGTTCGAGGCGCTGATCGTCACCACCGACACCATCGTTCCCCCGAACCGCGAGTACAACGCCAAGAACGGTTTCCTGCTGCCGTTCCATCCGACCTGGCGGTTTACCTGGGACATCATGCAGCACCCGGTCTGGTTCAGTACCGTGCTGATGAAATACCTGACCACCATCGGCATGCCGCGCAACGAGAACTACCCCGACCCGTATCGCCGCCCGGTCGGCAATGACGCCCACACCAAGGAGGTGATGCGCCAGGATTCGCTGAACTGGGAGGACATCAAGATCTTCCGCGACAAGTGGCCGGGGATTTTGATGCTGAAAGGCATAAATCGCGTCGACGACGCGCTGCGGGCGATCAGTTACGGCGTCGACGGCCTGATCGTATCCAACCATGGCGGGCGCAACATGGACAGCGCGGCCGCCACGCTCGACATGCTGCCCGAAATCGCCGAGGCGGTCGGTGACAAGGCTACTGTCATCCTCGATTCCGGCGTTCGCCGCGGTTCCGACATCGTCAAGGCCCTGGCACTGGGTGCGAAATGTGTCCTGACCGGGCGCGCAACCTTGTATGGCACCGCCGCCGGCGGCCAGGAGGGCGCATCAAAGGCGGTGGGCTTCATCCAAACCGAGATGGACAAGACCATGGCCTATACCGGCTGCAACCGGGTCGACGAAATCTCCACCGACATCTTCTTCGGCGATCGTGAAAGCAATCGGCTGATGGCGGGCTGAGCCTAATCGCGCGTCTTCCCACGCGTCGCCCTTTTTGCAGCGCACTCAGGCGGCGCGCTCAGGCGGCTTCGATCTCAACCTGGTTCGTGTTGTAGGTCGTTGCCCCGCAGGGCGCCGCGCGATCGGTCGTCAGAACGTTGGCGCAGCCTTGGGAGTCCACCCCTTGCTCGCCCGGCGTAAACCATGCCCCTTCCTTGATCGAAACGACACCCGGGGCGATCCGTTGAGTGACCTGGGCGGGCAGAATGGTGGCGCCGATATCGTTGAACACCCGCACCCGTTGACCGTCGGCAATTCCACGCGCGGCCGCATCGTCCGGATGCATCCAGACGGTATCGGGATCGACCTTCGCCAGATGCGGCTGGTTGCCATGGATACTATGCGTGCGGGCGCGAGACTTCGGGGTGCACAGGCTGAGCGGGAAACGCCTGGTGTCATCGTCGGGCGCAAACCAGGTCGGGATCGGCGGGATCACGCCGAGGCCGTACGGGTTGGGGGCTTCAGCCAAAACTGTTGAATAGAGCTCGATCTTTCCCGACGGGGTGTTGAACGTCTTCTCGCCGCGGATCTGGGCGGCGAAGGCAACCGCGTCCTTTGGCGCCGGAAACCGGGCAACGCCCTGTTCAGTGAAGCTGTCGAAATCGTCCACGGCATCGGCGGTGAGGTGCTTCAGCCATTGGGTTTCGGATTTATCGTTGTAGCCGTTGATGCCGACGCGGCGGGACAGGTCATCGAAGATGTCGATGTCGTTGCGGCATTCGTACATCGGCTCGATCGCCTGGCGCATGTAGATGGCGTAATGGCCGGCGCCGGCCCAGGGTGTGTGAACGTCGTTGCGTTCCCAAAAGCTGGTTGCCGGCAGCACGATGTCCGCATAACGCACGGTCGGGGTCAGGAAGTGGTCCTGGCCAACGATGAATTCGACCTTGTCGAGCGAGGCGGCGATTTTGCCGGCGTTCGGGCACTGGTTGAACAGGTCGCCGCCGGAGGAATAGATCATACGGATATCGGCCGGATAGCCGCCTGCCTTCCCGCGGGCAAGGAGGTCGGCGAGCAATGGAGACGCGACCTTCGACACGATCGGGTTGCTGCCGATGGGCAGGCTTTTGATGCCGGCGCGACCGGTGGCGCCATTGCTGACGCCGGAATTGCCGCCGCTGATCCCGACATTGCCGGTGATGGCGGAAAGCGCGTAGGCGGCGCGGTGGAACTGCTCGCCATAGGCGGTGCGACCGGCGGCGTAGCCGGCCTGAAGGGCGGCGGGTTTGGCGGATGCGAATTCGATCGCGAGGCGGCGGATCGTTTCAGCCGGGATGCCGGTGATTTCAGCCGCCCATTCCGGGGTTTTCGGTTGTCCGTCGCCTGCGCCCAGCAGATAGGATTTGTAGGACCCGCCGGGCGGAACCGGGCCTTCGTCGAGGCCGAGGACGTATCGGTCGCAATAATCCTGGTCGTGCAGGTTTTCGGTGACGATGACGTAGGCCATGGCGATCAGCGCGGCGGCGTCGGTCGACGGGCGGATGAAGATGTGCTCATCGGCCAGTTGCTTGCTGGTGTTGGTGATACGGGGGTCGACGCAGACGATGCGGGTGCCGTTCTTTCTGGCATGTTTCAGGTACTGCATCGTACCGGTGCCAAAGGTGCCATCGCCGGGGCTCCAGCCCCACATCAGGATCAGTTTGCTGTTGGCGAAGTCCGTCGGTTCGCGGCCGGCGGATTTGTAGTCTTTCTCACCATAGGTGATGCGGACGGAAAAGACTTCGGCCTCGGCTGACATGTTGGACCAGAGGTCGGTGCAGCCACCGAACATGTGGAGGAACCGCTGCGCCGCGACGCGACCATGCAGCATCGACTGGCTGCCGGTGCGGGAGGCATCGAGGATTGCGGCGTTGCCGTAGGTCTCGCGGATGCGCAGCATCTGGCTGGCAACGGTGTCGAGGGCTTCGTCCCAGGTGATGCGTTCGTATTGGCCGGACCCGCGCGGGCCGGTGCGGCGCATCGGATATTTCAGCCGGTCAGGATGGTAGGTGCGTTCGATCTGGCCAACGCCGCGGGCGCAGGCGGGCAACGGCGGATGACCGGGGTTCCAGCGGCGCGCATCGGTGGAAATATGAACGATCCGGCCGTCGCGGACATGGGCATTGACCACGCAGCGTCCGCCACAATTATGGCCGCACGTGCTGGTGACCACGGTTTCGCCAGGCTTGGCGGCTGCGCGAGGGGCCTCGTAAATCGTTGCGCTCATGCGTGGACCTTCGCCTTTTGGATCGCCAGCCAGACCCGTTCGGGCGTCGCGGGCATGTCGATATGGGTCACGCCAAGCGGCGCGAGAGCGTTCAGTATGGCAGCAATGACGGTCTGCGGGGCGGCAATCGCTCCGGCCTGGCCCGAACCTTTGACGCCCAGCGGATTGGCCTTGGTGGGCACGCCGGTCAGCGTGATGTCGAGGTCAGGCAGATCAATGGCCCTGGGGATCTGGTAGTCGGCGAAGGACCCGCTCAACAATTGCCCCGAGTTCGGGTCGTAGACGGTGCGTTCGGTCAGCGCCTGGCCGATCCCCTGGGCCACGCCGCCCTGGACCTGGCCGACGGTCAACAGGGGATTGATCAGGGTGCCGTAATCATCGACGGCGGTGTACCGGTCCAGTGTCAGCTCACCGGTTTCCGGATCGACCTCGACCTCGGCAACATGGCAGCCGTTGGGGAATGTGATGATGTCGAGCAGGTTCCAGACATAGGTGTCCAGACTGGTATCACGTGCAACGGTCAGCAGGTCAACGGCCCTCTTGCCGGCGGTGTAGCGGCCCGAGGCGAAATTGACCTCATCGGGCTGGGCCTGCAGCAGGCGCGCGGCGACCGGCTTGCCCTTCGCGATGACCTGTTGGGCCGCGTTGTGCAGCGCCGCGCCGCCCATATGCATGGAACGAGCCCCGCCATGGCCGTTGCCCTCCGGAATTTCCGCAGTGTCAGCCTGCATGTAGCGGAACTGGGCCAGAGGCAGGCCCAGCAGGTCGGCGGCGATCTGCGGGTAGGATGTCTCGTGGCCCTGGCCATTGCTCTGGGTGCCGACGAGTAAGGTCACGATGCCGTCGTCGCCGAAACGGATCTCCGCGCCTTCATTGGGGGCGCCGCGGGCGGTTTCGAGGAAGCAGGCGACGCCGATACCGCGCAACAATCCCTTCGCGCGCGATCCGGCAAGCCGCTGGGCGAAGCCGGCGTGATCGGACAGGCCCAGCACGTCATCGACATTGGAGGCGAAACGGCCGCAGTCGACCGTCGTGCCCAGCGCCTTCTGGTAGGGAAACGCCATGATCAGATTGCGGCGGCGCAACGCAACCGGATCGAACCTGCATTGGCTCGCGGCTGCTTCGATCAGGCGCTCAATCAGGTAGTTCGCCTCAGGTTTGCCGGCCCCCCGGTAGGCATCCAGCGGCGCCGTGTTGGTGAAGCTGGCGCGCACGTCCATGAAGATGGCGGGGATGACGTAGCCGCCGCCCATCGCCGCGGCCGGCGCGTTGGTGGAGCTGCCGGGGCCGCCGGCCGACATGTAGGCGCCCAGGCCGGCGATGGTGCTGACCTCAAGCGCCAGAAACCGCCCATCCGCATCGAGCGCCAGCCGCCCGTGCGAGATGTTGTCCCGCCCCTGCGCCGCGGACAGAAAATCCTCCGCCCGGTCTTCGATCCATTTTACCGGACGCCCCAGCCGGCGCGCCGCCCACAGCAGCATCACCCACTCGGGGTAAAGGCAGTTCTTTATGCCAAAACCGCCGCCGACATCGGGGGCGGAGACGCGGATGGTGTCACGCGGGCAGCGGAAGATGCTGTCGGCGAGGTGGTCGCGAATTGCGTGCACGCTGGCTGCCGACACGAACAGGTCGAAGACCCCGCCGTCCCATCGCCCGATCGCACCGCGGGTTTCCATTGGCGCGATGACCAGGCGATTGTTGACGACATCGACCTCGACAATGTGGGCGGCGGCGGCGAAGGCGGCCTGCACCGCGGCTGGATCGCCGCGTTGAAAACGAAAGGATTGATTGCCGGTGTCCCATAGCGACGGCGCACCGGGTTGCAGTGCGGCAGCAGCATCCACCACGCAGGGCAGCGGTGTGTAGTCCACGACCACCTGCTCCGCGGCATCGCGCGCGGCGGCGGGGGTTTCAGCCACGACGAAGGCAACCGGATCACCGACGAAGCGCACCCGCCCGTTGGCCAGCGCCGGACGCGGCGGCACGATCATTGGCGCGACGGTGGCCACCTGGGTGCCACAGGGCATCAGGCCCAGATCAGCAATGTCCTCATGCGTGTAGATACCGAGAACGCCGGTGGCACCCGAGCTGTCGATTTGATTGATAAGCGCGTGGGCGTGCGGGGATCGAACGACACAGGCCCAGGCCTGGCCTGCATCGTTCACGTCGTCGATAAATATGCCACGGCCGGTCAGGAAGCGGTGATCTTCAAGCCGGCGCGTGGACTGGCCGATAAACGTCACATCAGAGACCAAGCTTCGCGGTCAGGTCGTAGCCATGCGCGAGATCCTTGATCTTCGCCCAGGTAGCATCCTCGATCGGCACGCCGTTCTTGCGACGATCCTGTTCTTTCCTGTACTCGACCTCACCGGGGTAGAACACTTCGGTAAAGCCCTGGGCCAGTGGTGTCGACTTCAAATACTGGGCGAATTCGGTCACCTCCTGCTTGAAGGTCGCCAGTTCACGGAACGCAGCGACGTTGAACACGGCGATGAAGCACCCGTCATTGTGCCGCCCCGTGGGTTCCACGCCGAAGCCCAGGCCGGTCAACAGGCCGGACATGATCTCAACGATGGCTGCCAGGCCGGTGCCCTTGTAGCCCTCGGCCCCGCCCAGCGGCAGCAAGGCACCGCCAGACTTCAGCACCCGCGGGTCCGTTGAGGGCTTGCCTTCGGCATCGATCAGCCAGCCCGTCGGCACCTGCTCGCCACGCGCTGTTGCGACGTTGATCTTGCCCGCGGCGGCGGCCGACGTCGCCATGTCGAACACAAACGGCCCATCCAGGTTCGACGGAATTGCGAACGAGATCGGGTTGGTGCCCAACCTGGCCTTGGCGCCGCCAAAGGGTGCGACGGCCTTGGCGCTGCGGCCGGAATCCGCGGTGATCATCGCGATCATGCCCTCGGCCGAGGCGAGCAGCGGATACGACGCCAGCCGCCCGATATGGCTCTGACGGAACACCGTCGCGGCAGCCACGTTCTGTTTCTTCGCCTTCTCGATCGTGTAGCGCATCGCGCGATCGGTGACCGCGTAGCCAAATCCCCAATTCCCATCGATTACAGTCGTGGTCGGCGTCTCCTGGGTGATGACCCACGGCGCCTGTGGAACGATGTGGCCGACCTTGATACGTTCGATATATTGCGGGATCAGGATGATGCCATGGCTGTCGTGGCCCACCAGGTTCGCGCCGATGTTGTAGCGGGCGATGACACTGGCCTCCTGCTCCGACGCACCGGCCGCAACCAGCAGGGCCTTGGCGATTTCGATCAGTTTTTCCGCTGACACGTTGGGCATGAATTCTCTCCCGGATTTCCCGTCTGAAAGCCTACTCCAGGCCCGCACAGTTGGCCAGAACGGGCAAACCGGCGTAGGCTGAGCCCTTCAACGGGAGGTGAAACCATGGCGAGCAAATCAAGCGTCTACGCCGGTGTGGCAGGCTATGTCGGCCGCTCGGATCAAAAGGGACTGGTGGGGGTGTTCGCGCGGCCGGGGGAGACCGGGCAGTGGCAGCATGTGCTGGCGGGCCAGGAGACCTACACCGTCAATATCCACCCCACCGACCCGAACGTGGTCTTTGCCGGAACAGCCGATGGCGTGTATCGCAGCACCGATCGCGGCAAGTCCTTCCAACGGACGAATTTTCCCGACAAGGGGGTCCAGATCTGGTCGTTCCTGGTGGACGCCAACAACCGCAAGCTGATTTATGCCGGCGGTTCGCCGATCAGCATGTATCGCAGCGAGGACACCGGCGAGACCTGGCGCAAGCTGCCCAATCCCGGGATGCCGGACCGCGCGGTGATGCCGTTCGCCTGCCGGGTGATGCGGATGGCGCAGCATCCGTCCAAGTCCGGCACCATCTACGCGGGGCTGGAGGTCAACGGCGTGATGCGCACGACCGATGGCGGCGAAAGCTGGACGGATTGCAGCACCGACCTGATCCGGCTGGCGCAGTCGCCGCATCTGAAGAGCAAGATTGTCAGCGACACCTATAACGAGGGGATGCTCGACAGCCACGCCGTTGCGATCAGTCCCGCCGATCCGGACAAGGTGATCCTGGCCGTGCGGATGGGCCTGTTCCAGAGTGCGGACCAGGGCACCACCTGGCAGGATATGGAAGTGGGCCGCTTCTCGCCGACCACCTATGGCCGCGACATCAGGATATCACCGCAGGACGGCAATACGATGTATGCGGCACTGAGCGTGGCGGCGGCCAGCAAGGACGGCGCGGTCTATCGCAGCACCGACAAGGGCGCGACCTGGAAGCGGTTCGACAAGGTGCAGGTGCATGGCACCATCATGTCGGTTGCGCTGCATCAGACCGATCCCGACCAGGTGTATATCGGTGCGCGTTATGACGGAGAGGTCTACGGCACCGAAGACGGGGGCAAGACCTGGAATTCGTTGCCGCTGCCGACGGGCGTGAAGGACATCTACTCGGTGGCGGTCGGGTAAATCAGCCCAACGCCGCCCAGGCCAGGACGACCATATAGCCGGTGATGGCGATCGCTGCGTGGATCGCCATCACCAGTGGTTGCCGGCGCAATAATAATAATCCAATCCCGGTGATCAGGGCGCAAGCGAACGCCAGCACCGCGATGCTTCCGAATGAACCCACCCCATTCGCGACACCACGCGATGGTCCGCGCAGGGTCAGCAGCAGCGCACCCAGCCCGGCCGCCCCGAGGGCACCATGGGCGAGACCGGCGACGAGGTGTGGTCGCCTGCCACCGCTTTCGTTCGCACGCAGGTGCCAGATTGCAAGGGCCGACCCGGCGGCTACCGCCAGGGTCAGCAGCCAAACCGCAGCGGAGATCAATCAGGCGACCACGCCGAGGCCACGCAGATGCTCGATCTGGTCAGTCGAATAACCCGCCTCGACCAGCAGCACCTCATTATGCTGTCCCACCGACGGTGCCCGGCGCGCCGGAACCTTCTCGACACCATCGATGTGAAACGGCGAGGCGACGGTGAGGCCCTCGCCGTCGGCGAACGGCACAAGCGCACCAGCGTGACGCATCTGGGGATCCTCCAGCGCCTCATTCACCGTCGCAACGATGCCGAACGTGACGCCCACACCGTCAAGGATGACGCGCCACTCCGCGAGGTCCCGGCCGGCGAACACTTCATCCAGAACGACCACGAGCTCGCGCGCGTATTGCTTGCGGGCCTCGGGTGTGGCGAAGCGGGGGTCGTCGGTCAGATCCTCGCGGCCGATCGCCCCCAGGAACGAACGCAACTGCCGCTGTTCATTGAACAGCGCCATGATGAACCACCGGCCATCGCCCGAGCGGTAGTGGTTGGCCAGTGCATTCGGGGCATCGTTACGGTGTGGGCGTAGCTGCACGTCCTCGCCAAACAGCCGGGTCTGCACGGCGCAGGCATTGGCCCACAGGCCGCTCTGCAACAATGACGACCGCACCACGCCGCCCTGGCCCGTCTTCTCCCGCCGGTACAACGCCGATACGATTGCGGCATATAGGCCCGTGGCACTGGGGTGGTCACCCATGCCGGGCATCGACCGCGATGGCACGGTATCGGCGTCGGACCGCACCATGTCCATCAACCCGGTGCGTGCCCAGTAGGCGGTGGAATCGAAGCCGGTCTTGGCAGCCTCTGCGCCATGTTCCCCATAGGCGGTAAACGAGCCGTAGATCAGTCGTGGATTCAACGGCATCAAGTCGGCCGGCGCCATGTGCAGCCGGTCGCGCACCGGCAACGGGAAGTTGGTAATGAAAACATCCGCACCAGCCACCAGGCGGTGCAGCACCGCCTGACCCTCCGGCTGTTTCAGATCAAGCGCCAGGCTGCGCTTGTTACGTGACGTCAGTTGCCAGTAGTAATCCACCTTCTTGCCCGGAATGGGCTGCGACGCGCGCCACGGATCGCCCGCGCCCGGCGGCTCGATCTTGATCACGTCGGCGCCGTAGTCGGACAGAATCGTTGCCGCCGCCGGCCCGGCGATCCAGCTCGCGCAGTCGATAACTTTAAGGCCGGAGAACAGGCTTTCGGTCATAGTGGATGCTTTCCCGCCCAGCTTCTGTTGCAGTTGGTTGTCCTCGGGAAACGCTAGCCGGTCGTGGAGAGAATGTCACGGGCGGCGGCAGAGCCGGTGAAGGCGCGACATCACCGCGGGGTCGCGCCGATCAGTCGCAGACGCAGATACCGCGACGTCGTATCGATCGCCGCCACGGCGATCAGGATCAGCACGATGATATAGGCCACCTGGTCCCAGGCGTTGATCTGGATGCGTTCCGACAGGCGCAACCCGATGCCCCCTGCCCCGACCAAGCCCAATATCGTTGCCTCTCGGGCATTGGATTCGATCGAGTACAGGGCCTGGCTGATCATCACCGGCAGCACCTGCGGCAACACGCCGAAGCGTAGCCGCGCGACGAAGCCGGCGCCGACCGAGACGATACCCTCGACCTGCCGGCGGTCGATATTCTCCACCGCCTCGGCAAACAGTTTGGCCAGAACGCCGGTTTCCGCCACGGCAATCGCCATGATCCCGGCAATCGGGCCCAGACCCATGGCGCGGACGAAAACCAGCGCCCAGATCAACTGATCCAGGCCACGCAGCCCATCGAACAGCCGGCGGGTGCAGAAGCGGAAGACGCGGGCCGGGATGACGTTGCGGGCGCCGAGAAAACCGAGCGGAACGGCGAAGAGGAGGGCGAGCATGGTGCCGAGGTAGGCCATCGCGACCGTCTCCAGCATCGAGCGCCAAAGTTCGGCATGGTCCCAGTTGGCAATATCGGTCCAGTCCAGCATCAGCCGTACGATCACCCACACCTTGGGCAAATCGGTGAAGATGCGGGTGAAATCGAACAGCCACATCAGGTAGAACAAGTACAGGAACACGCCAGCGAGCAGCAGCCAACGCAACCAGCCTTTGCCGCGGAACACCGCCGGGTGGCGGGCGCGTTCCACTGCGATATCCATGCTCATGCAAGCGCGCCGATGAAGCGATGGCGGATGTGTTCGGACGTCAGGTCAATGATAACCACGATGAGCAGGATCAGGATGCAGATCGCGCTGACCTCCTCATAGATGTTGAAGCCGATCACGCGTTTCAGCTCCTGCCCGATGCCGCCGGCGCCGACGAAGCCGATGATGGTCGAGGAGCGCACGTTGATCTCGAACCGCAGCAGGGCGTAGCTGAGGAAACCGGGCATGACCTGGGGGACGACGCCGTAGCGGATCTGGGCCAGCCAGGAGCCGCCTACGGAGCGGATGCCTTCGACCGGGCGATGATCAGCATTTTCGTTCAGCTCGACAAAGAGTTTGCCGAGGGCACCGGTGGTGTGGGCGGCGATGGCGACGATGCCGGCAAGTGGTCCGATGCCGAACGGCCAGACCAGGATGAACGCCAATACCACCTGGGGGATGGCGCGCATCACTTCCAGCAATCGGCGGGTGACGATGACAACGAGGCGGCTGCCGACGAATGTGTGGGTGGCGGGGAACGACAGCGCGAAGGCCGCGCCGAAGCCCAGGGCGGTGGCGAGGATCGCCATCTCGATGGTCTGCCACAGCAGTGCCGCGTAGATGTTGATGCGATAGAACCAGTAGGCAATTGCCTGCGGCTGCTTCACGCCGCCGAACAGATGTGCCCAGGACAGGACGGCGATGGGGCCGGTGCGCGGATTTGGCTCGATTGAGAACAGCTTGCCGAAATACTCGCCGATGCGGGGAATGCCTGCGAGGATCTGTTCGGGCGAAAAATCGGTCCATGTTGCGGCAACGACGAACAGCAGGATGACAGTGGCGAAGGTCAGCAGCGATTCCGTCTGACGGGCGCGGCGCAGCGCCCCGAAGCGCTGCTGGAACATGTGATAGGCCTGGTCCCGGGTCGGATCAATCACGCTCAACGGCTGCCCCGGTGTTCGGCCTCACGCAATGCGATGATGTCCTGGTACAGATCCAGCGTCGCCTTCTGGTAGCCGACGCCGGTGCCCTGCTCGACCTGGTCGTAGATGTCCTTGTGCGATTTCGGCAGGTCCAGCATCAGTTCGGTGAATGCCGTCTTCAGATCGGCAGGCAACGCGGACCGCATCCCCCAGGGCCCATTCGGGATCTTGCCGGATTTCCAGATGATCGCGACGTCGGACATTTTCAGCATGCCGCGGTCGACCATGCCGCGCAGCGCACCCCGGCTGTAACCTTGGGCGATGTCGCCCTGGCCGGAGGTCCAGGTGACGGCGGCATCATACTGCTTGTTCAGCACCGCGATGATGCCCTGTTCATGGCCACCGGCGAACCCGGTATGGGAGAAGTAGGCTCCATCCGTCAGATCGATGCCGCTGGATTTCAGCGTTGCGCTGGGGATCAGGTAGCCCGACGCCGAGTTCGGGTCGGCCCAGGCCAGCGAGTGGCCCTTCATCTGCGCCAGCGACGTGATCCCTGAGTCCGCCCTGGTCACCATCACGGCGATGTAGAAGATCGTGCCGTCCTTTTCCTGCGGCACCACGATCGGGTCGATGCAATGGCAATCCAGCCAGGCGCCAGCAAATGCCGAGGGGCTGAATTCGGACAGGTCCAGCTGGCCCGCGGCCATTGCCTGCATGACCCCGGCATAGTCGGCGGCGGGGAACATCTTCACGCGGACGCCAAGCTTTTCCTGCAGCAGATGCTGGAACGCGTCGTAGCGAGCGAGGCGGCTGGAGGTGTTTTCACCGCCGAGCAGGCCGATGCGCAGTTCCTTCACTGGCTGGGCATGAACCGCAACCGGCGCCAGCAAGGCGCAGAGCAGGCACAGGATCAAACGGCGGAACATGGCGGCGGTCTCCGGGTCGGTGCTAGAGCGGTTTCAGGCTGGCTATAAACAGCAAGTGCGCCCCATTCGATCATGTGAGCGAGCAACGTCACCACCCTGCTTGTTTCAGTTCGGGTGATGTTGCCCTAGCCTGCCGCAGCGGCAAGCGAGGCGGCCGGAAGACTGGTGGAGGTCAGCCGCTCGTCCAGCGGTTCATTCGCTGTCTGGCCGTAGATATTGCGCAGCACGGCGTCGGTCAGCGCTTCCGGCGCACCGTCGAACACGATGTGACCGGCGGACATGCCGATGATGCGCCGGCAATAGGTGCGGGCAGTATCCAGCGTGTGCAGGTTGATCAGCACGGTGATGCCGTCGCGCCGGTTGATGTCAGCCAAGGCGTCCATCACCAGCCTGGCGTTCAGCGGGTCGAGCGAGGCGATCGGCTCATCCGCCAGCAGGATGCGTGGCTGCTGCATCAGCGCCCTGGCAATGGCGACACGCTGCTGCTGACCGCCGGACAGCGCGTCCGCCCGGTTCATCGCCACCTCCGCCATGCCCAGCCGGTCAAGCGCCCTGACCGCCAGGGCACGTTCGGTCGGGGTGAACCATTTCAGCAGCACGCGGGCTGTGGGCATATCAAACAGCCGCCCACACATGACGTTGGTGAGCACATCCAGCCGGTTCACCAGGTTGAACTGCTGGAAGATCATTGCGGTACGGGCGCGCCAGGCCCGCAGCGCCTTGCCACGGAGTGCGGTGATGTCGGTGCCGTCAAACAGGATGCGGCCATCGGATGGATCGATCAGGCGGTTGACCAGCCGGAGCAGTGTGGACTTGCCGGCGCCGGAGCGGCCGATAATTCCGACCATCTCGCCTGTCCCAATGGTCACGCTGGCGCGGTCGACGGCGCGTTTGTCACCGAAGCGGCGCGTGAGATCAACGAGTTCCAGCAATGAACCGCCCTACCCAAGGTGAAAGACCCCGCGACCGTGGCTGATCGTGGGGCGGTGGGGCTTTAGCAGCCGGCAGGTGGTCATCGTGTGATGCTTGCATGACTTCACCCGAAGTATGGCTCTGCAGGAGGACGTGCGGGAGGGGCGACCAAAAATTTCCAATTGCGGCGCAAGGCTTTCGGTTCGATACCAAACCATATTCTATTTCGGAATTATATTATCATTATGCGGTAAGTTTACCGAAAAATATGGTTCATCAATTACGATATCAGACCTAATAGTGCATAATAATGGAAAAAGCGTGTTTTCCTGCGCTGATCAGTTCGGCAATGTGAAATGTAATTATCCGCAATGGCTTGGATTTCTTCCAAGCTTGGGCGCGATTTTCGTTTGAAGACTATCACGTCTTCGTGAGAGCTGTGATGTCGAGATCACATCTTCGGGAGACTTTATAATGAGCGGCACGCAAGCTTCGGTGTCCACCCAGGCCGCCACACCGGGAAACTGGATCATCCAGTCCGTCAACGGCATGCAATATATGGTACTTTTGCCAGCCAATTTTGATCCGAGCATCAAGTATTCGACCGTGCTCTATCTGCATCAGCTTGATGCAGGCACATGGGGACCGGAGTTCCTGCAGAACCAGATCAATGCTTGGTTCAACACGGCAGCATTCCGCACGGCCAACCCAACCATCATCGTGGCGCCGTTGTTGGATCAGATCACCAACAAGTCGGGCACCACGATCAACTTCGGTGGTGTCAGCACGGCTGACACGGCCGGCGAACTAAACGCCATTGCGGCGCTGAAGCAGGTCCAGGCGCAGTATTCGACCGATCTGACCCGTGCGTATGTCACCGGCAACAGCATGGGCGGCATCGGCACCGAGGATATGCTCATCAAGTTCAACGCCTACACAGGCACCGAGGGCAAGATCTTCGCCGCGGGCCTGGCGCTGGCGGGCGCCGACTATGGCCAGGGCTATCCGCAGCCAAATCCGTCGGTCGTGACCGGCCTGAAAAACGTGCCGTTCTGGGCCATTCATGGCGGCGGCGATACGCAGGTTCCACTGGCCTGGGACCAGCATTTATATGCCTCCGAGCAGGCGATCGGCGGGGTGATGAAGTACACCCAGGACAACAACCTGGCTCACGATGTCTGGGACACCTATTATCCGCAAACGGGTGCCGGCTCACCGCTGAGCTGGCTGTTGAGCCAAAGCACAGGCGGCATCGTCACCCCGACACCAACGCCGACGCCAACGCCCACGCCGGTGCAGTCAGCCAACAATACGGTGGTGAACGGCACCGCCGGATCGATCACCGATGCCAGCGGCAACAAGTGGACGATCACCGCCGGCGGCCAGGTCGCGATCAACGGCCAGGCTGATGCCACCACCCGCAACGTCATCGAGCTGGCCTACGTCAACGGCACAATCTGGCAGGAAAACGCCAGCAAGCTGTGGTGGGGTGAAACCAAGCCCAATGCGTCCTGGGCGCCGAACATGGGCACCGCCACCAGTCCGTTGCCGACCACGCCAACGCCGACACCCACGCCGGTGCAGTCAGCCAACAACACAGTGGTGAACGGCACCGCCGGATCGATCACCGATGCCAGCGGCAACAAGTGGACGATCACCGCCGGCGGCCAGGTCGCGATCAACGGCCAGGCCGATGCCACCACCCGCAACGTCATCGAGCTGGCCTACGTCAACGGCACAATCTGGCAGGAAAACGCCAGCAAGCTGTGGTGGGGTGAAACCAAGCCCAATGCGTCCTGGGCGCCGAACATGGGCACCGCCACCAGTCCGTTGCCGACCACGCCAACGCCGACACCGACGCCGGTGCAGTCAGCCAACAATACGGTGGTGAACGGCACCGCCGGATCGATCACCGATGCCAGCGGCAACAAGTGGACGATCACCTCCGGCGGCCAGGTCGCGATCAACGGCCAGGCCGATGCCACCACCCGCAACGTCATCGAGCTGGCCTACGTCAACGGCACAATCTGGCAGGAAAACGCCAGCAAGCTGTGGTGGGGTGAAACCAAGCCCAATGCGTCCTGGGCGCCGAATATGGGCACCGCCACCAGTCCGTTGCCGGCCACGCCGACCCCGACACCCCCGCCCACGCCCACGCCGGTGCAGTCAGCCAACAATACGGTGGTAAACGGCAGCACCGGATCGATCACCGATGCGAGCGGCAACAAGTGGACGATCACCGCCGGGGGCCAGGTCGCGATCAACGGCCAGGCCGATGCCACAACCCGCAACGTCATCGGGCTGGCCTACGTCAACGGCAAGATCTGGCAGGAAAACACCAGCAAGCTGTGGTGGGGCGAAACCAAGCCCGATGCGTCCTGGGCGCCCAGCGCGGGCACCGCCACCAGTCCGTTGCCGGCCACGACGCCGACATCCCTACACCCCGCCCCAATCACCATCGCTTCAAACACCGCCAGCGCGACGGTGACGGAAAGCCAGGTCTCGATCGTGGCAACGTCCGGCAACCACATGCTTTTCATCAGCGGATCGGGAGACACCGTCAACCTGTCAGGCGGCGCCAACACCATCACCGACTCGGGTGGCGGCAACACCTATATCCTGCCTGCCGCCGGGGGAGGCACCAACAGCTTCAGCAGCAACATCCTGAACAACGGCGCCACGCTTGACCTGAAGACCGCGCTGGCGGCGACCAGTTGGGATGGTTTGGCTTCTACACTATCGAAATTCCTCACTGTGAGCGACTCGGCCGGCGCTGCCACATTGTCGGTCTCGGCAACGCCGAACGGTTCGGCAACGGTTATCGCGAGCATCAACGGTACGAGCAACCTGACACTGTCCGGCCTGCTGGCACACGCTGTTACCTGAGCGGAGCGGCGCCGCCGGAAGTATTCGGCGGCGCCACCACGGGTTGGGGGTCGAAAACCCACCAGACACAACCCCTAGCGGTCAATACGGACAGTTATCCACATTATTTTGTGCACGCCCCGCCGATTCCCGTTGACCACCCGTCCCGCAGCAGATACGTCGGGATCGTGACAAGTTCCGAGACAAAACCGCTGATCCGCCTGAGGGGCCGTTCAATCATGGCCCTGGTGCTCGCTCCAGAGGTGCCGCTTGACGCTTGGCTCGGCGCGCTCGACTCGCAAATGGAACGATCTCCGAATTTCTTCGATGCGCGGCCAGTCGTTGTCGATCTTGGCTCCATCCCGCGCGAACAACCGAACATCGCGCACTTCCTGCAGCTTCTGGAACAACGCGGCATCCGTATCATCGGCACCGAGGGTGCGCATCCGTCATGGGCGGGTATCGAGGCCTGGGGGCGTCCTTTGCCAACCTCCAGCAAGCCCGGGCGGGAACTTACGGTGCCCGACGCCAGGCCGGCGGCCCCGTTGATCGAACCCGCCGCATCCGGCGGCGATGTGAACACGCTGGTGATTGATCAACCGGTACGCTCCGGCCAGTCCATCGTGTTCGAGCGCGGTGACATCACCGTGCTGGGTTCGGTGGCCTCGGGCGCCGAAGTGATGGCCGGCGGATCAGTCCACATCTATGGAACGTTACGAGGTCGAGCGATTGCTGGTCTGTCGGGGCATCCCGGGTCGCGGATTTTCTGCAGCAAACTACAGGCGGAACTCTTGGCGATCGATGGCGTCTATCAGACTGCAGATAATATGCCGGCCAAGCTTCTCGGCAAGCCGGTGCAGGCATGGCTGGATGGCGAACAGATGAAACTCTCAGTGCTGGATTAGGGGAACGCAAATGGGCAAGGTGCTGGTTGTGACGTCCGGCAAGGGCGGGGTCGGCAAGACAACCTCCACCGCCGCACTAGGCGCGGCGCTCGCGCGCGGCGGTGAAAACGTCGTGGTTATCGATTTCGATGTCGGGCTGCGTAACCTCGACCTGGTGATGGGCGCGGAACGCCGCGTGGTGTTCGACCTGATCAATGTGGTGCAGGGCGATGCCAAGATCGCGCAGGCACTGATCCGCGACAAGCGGATCGATACACTGTCCTTGCTGCCGGCATCGCAGACGCGCGACAAGGATGCGCTGACGATCGAAGGCGTCGACAAAGTCATTGGCGAGTTGCGCGAGAAGTTTGACTGGATCATCTGCGACAGCCCGGCCGGGATTGAGCGCGGCGCCCTTCTGGCGATGCGCAATGCCGATGTCGCGGTGGTGGTGACCAATCCAGAGGTTTCCTCGGTACGGGACTCCGATCGCATCATCGGCATGCTGGACTCCAAGACGCTGCGCGCCGAGAAGGGTGAACGGATCGACAAGCACCTGCTGGTGACGCGCTACGACGCCGGCCGCGCCGCACGCAGCGAGATGCTGAAAGTCGACGACGTACTGGAGATCCTTTCGATCCCGCTGCTGGGAATCATTCCGGAAAGCGAGGAAGTGTTGAAGGCTTCCAACATCGGTTCGCCGGTTACGCTGAACAATCCCGGCAGTGCCGCATCGCGTGCCTATTTCGACGCAGCCAGGCGGCTGAAGGGCGAGACGGTCGATGTGGTGGTGCCGATACAGCGGTCGGGCTTCATTGGTCGCCTGTTCGGGCGGAGGGTCGCATGAACCTGTTTGAACTGTTCCGCAAGAAAACAACCGCCCCGGTCGCGCGGGATCGGCTGCAGGTGCTGCTGGCCCATGAGCGCAGCGTCATCGGCAAATCTGATCTACTGGCCACGTTGCAGGAGGAAATCCTGGCGGTGATCGCCAGGCATATCAGCGTCGATCGCGATGCGGTGCAGATCAAGCTGGACCGCGGTTCGTCGTTCTCCACGCTGGAAATCGACGTGGAAGTGCCGCTTGATGCCGCCAAGATTGTCCGCCCGGCAGCCAAGACCGAAGTTAGGGCACCAGTGGCTTAAGGCGATAGGGTCCGCCCGGCGTGGGGCGGGCCATCCACGATAGCTTTCATATCTTTTCAGACGTGCGCTTCACCCATCGATTATGGGCGAGAGCAAAAAGGTCGGGGGCAGGACAACGTCCCGCCCCCGATTTTACTTAGCCAGCATTATCCTGATCGCCTACGGTGACACCGACGAACACCGGTTGACCGTTGCGGATCACCCGCAGCGCCAGCGCGTGATCAGTGCCGTTCAGCGCGGTGCGCATTGCCCGAGCGGCTTCTGCCGGCGAGGTGACGGGGTGGGTGCCGACGCTGACGATGACGTCGCCGGCCTGCAGCCCGGCCGCCTCGGCCGGCGAACCTGGCTGCACCCCCTGCACGACCGCGCCCTTGGTGCCATCCGGTACGTCAAGCTGGTCGCGCATGTCCGGTGACAAAGGCGCCAGCGCCAGGCCGATCTGCGCCTTGTGGCCGGCGTTGCCGGTATTGTCGTTGCTGGCGGTCTGCTCGTTTGGCAACGTGCCGACCTTGACGCTGACATCCTTGGCCTGACCGTCACGCAACACGCTCAGATGGGCTTCATCGCCCGGCTGGATGTTGGCGACGTTCAACGCAAGTTCCTTGGGCGAGGCGATCTTCGTGCCGTTCACCGCCTCGATGACATCGCCGGGCTGCAGGCCCGCCGCGGCCGCCGGGCTGTCCGACTGCACACCCGCCAGCAGCGCGCCGCTATTTGCCTTCAGATGCATCGCCAGCGCGGTGCTGGGGGTGATCTGCTGCGCCTCAACCCCGACATAGCCGCGCACAACCTTGCCGTCCTTCTCCAGCTCCACGGTGACGGTGCGGATCATGTCCGACGGAATGGCGAAGCCGATGCCCACCGACCCACCGGTCGGGGACAGGATCGCGGTGTTCATGCCGATGACCTTGCCGTCCTGGGTGAACAACGGTCCGCCAGAGTTGCCCTGGTTGATCGGTGCGTCGACCTGGATGAACTGATCATAGGGGCCAGCCCCGATGTCACGGCTCACGGCCGAGACGATACCAGCCGTCACCGTGCTGCTGAGGCCAAAGGGATTACCCATCGCCACGACCCATTCACCCGGCTTCACGTTGCGTGAGTTACCGAGCTGGATGAAGGGCAGCGGGTGACCGGCATTGACCTTCAGCACGGCGATGTCGGTACGCGGATCGGTGCCGAGGACCTTCGCCGGCACGACGGTGCCATCATCGAGGGTGACGCTGAGTGTCTTTGCGCCCTTCACGACATGGTTGTTGGTGACGATGATGCCGTCGGCGCTGATAATGAAGCCTGAGCCCCGTGCCTCGACCGGGTGGGCGCGCTGCTGCTGCTGACCATTCGGGATCATCTGGTTGAACGGGAACGGCAGTTGCTGCATCGGCCCGCCTTCCTGGCCTTCTTCCAGCGCTGTCGGTGTTGCCTTCAGCTTGTTGGTGACGGACACGACCGCCGGTTTTACCTGGGTCACCAGGTTCGAGAAGTCCGGCAGTGCTTGCGGCTGGACCTGGGCACCGGCCGGATTGACCGGGGCGGGGCTGTCGGCGAACGCGCTTTGGCCAAGGGCAAAACCCCCGAGGCTGGTTCCCGCGAGCAGGGCAGCGCCGAGTGCAATTCGGCGCAGCGGCCGAGGGGCGGGCTGTTTATTCATAAGAGGCATCTCCTGTTTCCCAGAATGGTTCGCGCCGTGTGGGTGGCACGCAACGCCCTGAATGTGGGCTTAACCAGGTTTCCGTTCCCCCGGCGGAGCGATTAAACTCGTGTCATAAACGTCACACCGTTCAAAAAATGCCCAATATGGAGAATTTGTAAGATAGCGCCGCGATGTCTCGGGAATGGGGGGACGTGACCGGCTCTGGCAATCAGCGCGGAAGTCTGGTAGTGCGCGGCGCAGCGTCCGATGCCGGGTTAGCACAGTGGTAGTGCAGCGGTTTTGTAAACCGAAGGTCGGGGGTTCAAATCCCTCACCCGGCACCACCTGAAGCCGGCTCCGCGATAGCACCGTTAAATTTCCTTGCAAAGCACTGACGTAAAAAAATGTGGATTTTACCAAATTGTTCCACGATTTGCGGATGATTTAACGATCGTGTAACTATTTCTTGCGGCCTGTGGCGCATGCTGTCGCCGTAACGTCAAATGGGCGCGTGAAATGAACGACATCTTTGGTCAGGCATATACCGCCGCACAGAAGGCGACCGGCATCGACCAGTGGGAACGGGTCTCAGACAGCGAGCGGATGCGCGCGATCTACGAGCAGATCCGGCGAATGGATTCCAATGAAGTTCAACGCTGGCCACTGTTTGACGACCAGGCCCATTGGGTTAGCCACGGTCGATGAGCAGCGACTTTCGGATTTCGACATGGCTGTCGACCCCGGCGCCGGCAGCAGGATAAGCACACCGACAACACGTTCACTGGCGCCGATCGACCGCTGCGCTACCTGCCCGGGTCAGGAGTTAACCCTGGGATACCATTTATCTTGCGCGCGGATCACCGCTTCCACGCGATTGCGGACACCCAGCGTCCGGAACACCGTGTTGAGATGCACTTTCACGGTCGACACCGAAACGCCGAGGTCCCGCGCAATCACCTTGTTGGACTGACCCTTCGCCAGCAATCGCAACACATCGAGTTGGCGGGCGGTCAGGTTAGCCGGCTGAGGGGCTTCAGCGTTTTCCGCCCGCTGCGCCAAAGGGGCGCGCAGGTTGTTACGCAACCCGTCATCGGACGCGCCATGCATGACGATGATGTCGATCGATGCCAAAGTCCGGCTGGTCGGGTCTGCTCTTGAGATGGTTGCACGCGCGCCGACGGCCAGGCACCCGAGTGCGCCGATCGCATCGTCCGGTTCGGTGATCGCAATGATATCCACCCAGCCATGCAGTCCACCGCCGATGGGCGCGCGCCAGGGGACGCTTACTGGCACGGCCCCGGGGATTCCCATGGGGACACACTGGGCGAACTCCTGCCCAAGCAGATTGCTGTCGACGATGAGCAGGTCGATAGCCCCCTGCCGCAATTGATCCCGGTACGCCGACACCGACTCTGATTCGACAAGGTTCCAGTCGGGATAGGCGGATTCCAGCAATGCCATGAGACCAAGCCGAAAGATCGGTTGTGCATCTGCGATGAGAACCCGGCGCGATCGGCCATTTTCCATGCCGCAATACCTCAAAGCCGTTCAACGGCCTACTTTGATCGATCCGGCCAGAGCATGGTCGCGCCTGGTGAACCGATGCCGGTTTCAACCGGAACCGATTCCGTTCCGCCAACAGGAAATGCAACGTTGCAGGACATGCACCGGATCGCAAGTGTCGAATGTCGTGTTGTGAACAAATGACACAATACTGGCTGTGTTCTGAACACCTGGCCGGGGTGCCGCGCCGCCTTCCCGCGATGCCATCAGGCGGTTTCATCCGTGCCGCCGGATAAGGAGAGCTGTTGTGTAGCCATATGGCGCGCGGGCCGGCTGAATGTAAGCCAACTGGCCAGTATAGACCCGACGGATAAGAAACAATAAAATGGCAAGTCGACAGGGAGCGGGATAATGCTATTGTTGCAGATCGGCGATCGGCCATTGCGACGGAGTCAGGATTCAACAGATTTGGAACGCCGAGGAATTCACCGGGAGCAAGTCGATACGCTTGAAGATACGGTATCGTTTGTTGAATTATACGACTTCGACGTTATTCTCGCGGATTTGGATTTGCCCACCGTCCGGGGGCTCGATCTGATTCGGGGGATTCGGGCGGTTTCCAGTGTCCCGATCATCGGGATTACGACATCTCCTGATCCCAAGTTGAAAGTTGGCGCTCTCGACCTCGGCGCGGACGATGTCATCGCACAGTTATGCCCCATTGAGGAGTTGCTGGCCCGCATTCGCGCGGTCGTGCGCCGACGCTACGGTCACAGCCAGTCGCTTTTGCGGTCCGGTCGGCTTGAACTCAATCTGGTGGCCCGCGAAGCGCGCATCGACGACGCACCGCTGCGCCTTGGTCCCAAGGAGTACCTGTTGCTCGAATTCCTGATCCTCAAGCGAGGAACCGCCGTCAGCAAAGCCGCCTGCCTGACCCATCTTTATGGCACTGACGACTACCCGGAGGCCAAGACGATCGATGTCGTCCTGTGCCGGCTACGCAAGCGCCTGTCGCCGTATGGGCTCGCCGAGGCGATCGAGAGTGTTTGGGGGTTCGGCTACAAGCTGATCGGTCCGGTGATGGAAATAGCCCCCATCGGCGTCGACAGGGCGGTTGCGCGGCATGGGCGTCTTGCACCTGTGTAGCAGGTTTGTTCACGCCGTTCCCGGGCATTTCCATTGACCCCTCTTCGCCCGGTGCCTAAGTTTAGAGACAATGAACATGACTGTCCCGCCACCCGGCCGCTTCCCGCGCTTCCAGGGTCGGACTCAGCCTTTCCCGGCGGCGCCGCCCCCGCTGCCGCCGGGCCTTGATGCGCGCTCCGCCGCCGTCTTGCGGGAAATCGTCGAGCAATACGTTGCCACCGGTGAACCGGTCGGATCCCGGACACTGGCGCGCCGCCTGCCGATGACGCTGTCGCCGGCGACCATTCGCAACGTCATGGCCGATCTGACGGATTCCGGCCTGTTGTTTGCGCCCCACACCTCCGCCGGCCGCCTGCCCACCGATCAAGGCCTGCGGCTGTTCGTGGATGGCCTGCTGAATTTCGGCGAGCTTTCGGAAGACGAGCGGATATCGATTTCCGCCGCCCTTGCTGCCGCCGGTCGCAGCCTGGAGGATACCCTGGCTGAAGCCAGTCTGCTGCTTTCCGGCCTGTCCGCCGCCGCCGGCCTGGTGCTTGCGCCCAAATCCGAGGGCGCTGTGAAGCATATAGAGTTTGTCCCTCTTGGCCCCGGACGCGCCCTTGTCGTGCTGGTCAACAGCGACGGCCAGGTGGAAAACCGGGTCATTGAAACCCCGCCGGGGCTGCCTCCGTCTGCCCTCCAGCAGGCCAGCAACTACCTCAATGCCCGCCTGTCCGGCCGCCCGCTTGCGGAACTGCGCCGTGTGGTGGCGGAGGAGATGGCTGCCAACCGAACCGAACTTGACGTGCTGTCGACTTTGGTGGTGTCGGCTGGCTTGGCCACCTGGACCGGTGAAGGCCGCTCCGGCAGCCTGATCGTTCGCGGCCAGGCGCGTTTGCTGGCCGACGTTACCCAGATCGAGCGTTTGACCGCCATCCAGACTCTGTTCGAACGGCTTGAGGCGCAGGAAACCATGCTGCGCCTGCTTGAACTGGCGGAACAATCCGATGGCGTGCGGATTTTCATCGGCGCGGAAAGCGGCGTTTTCAATACTTCCGGCGTATCGATGGTGGTGGCTCCGGCCCGCAACGACGCCGGCCGGATTGTCGGCGCCATCGGCGTAATTGGCCCGACCAGGATCAACTACGGCCGGATCATCCCGGTGGTGGACTACACCGCACGCATCATCGGCCAATTGCTCGGTTAAACAAACCGAGCGAAATGGGTTGTCCTGGACCGTTCTGTTGCCTAACTCATGGCCGCCCCAACCTTGCGACCTATCAACTTTTCAACCATGAACACAGAACGACAGGATCCCATGAACGAACAGACCGCGGCCCCGGCCGATGCCGCGCCCCCGCCGGAGGAGCCGACGCCGGAACAGGCCCTGCAGGCCGCCAACGACCGCATCACCGCGCTGGAGGCTGAACTTGCCGAAATGAAGGAGCGGTGGATGCGCTCCGAGGCCGAAAACGCCAATGTCCGCAATCGGGCGAAGAAGGACGTCGACGACACGCGCCAATATGCGGTGCAGAAATTCGCCACCGACGTTGTCGAAGCGGCGGAGAACCTGAAGCGCGGCATTGACAGCCTGCCACCCGCCTCGCCCGACCAACCTGCCATCGTCGCCAAGGTCCGTGAGGGTCTTGATGGTGTTGAACGCAGTTTTGTCGGCACGCTGGAACGCAATGGCATCCGCCATGAGGATCCGGTCGGTCAGCCGTTCGACCCCAATCTTCATCAGGCTATGGCGGAGCAGGAAAGCGACGCCCATCCACCCGGCACGGTTATCCAGGCCTGGTCCAAGGCCTGGACCCTGAACGGCCGCCTGTTGCGCCCGGCAATGGTCGTCGTCGCCAAGGCGCCGAGTGCGGAGCTCGCAGGCCCGGCCGACCGCTGAAGCCCGAGATGCGGCGCCTGATGCTATGGTTGCAGCCATGCGGGTCGGAGCACCGACCGGCCGGACCGCCATTTGCAGCCGTCGCGTCCAGGCAGTTCGAAGGTTTGGCCATTGTGACAGAACAGAACGGAAAATTCGCCTATAACCCTTGTCCCAGCCGCTTCCGTCTCATACATCCTGCGTATTCATCAAAGGGACAGCGTCGGTGCTTCGGGCCGCCATTGTCCGCTGAAAGGAGCATATTCTAATGAGTAAGGTGATCGGTATCGATCTCGGTACCACCAATTCCTGTGTTGCTATCCTTGAAGGCAAGGACGTCCGCGTGATCGAGAACGCGGAGGGTGCGCGCACGACGCCCAGCATGGTGGCCTTCACCGACAGCGGCGAGCGCCTTGTCGGGCAGTCAGCCAAGCGCCAGGCGGTGACCAACCCGACCAATACCTTGTACGCGATCAAGCGCCTGATCGGTCGTCGTTATGACGATCCGCTGGTCGCCAAGGACAAGGGCATGGTTCCCTACGCCATCGTCCGCGCCGACAATGGCGATGCGGTGGTTGAAAGCCGCGGCGAAAAATACTCCCCCAGCCAGGTCAGCGCGTTCATTCTCGGCAAGATGAAGGAAACTGCTGAGGCCTATCTCGGCGAGCAGGTAACCCAGGCGGTCATCACCGTCCCGGCCTACTTCAACGACAGCCAGCGTCAGGCGACAAAGGATGCGGGCCGCATCGCCGGCCTCGATGTGCTGCGCATCATCAACGAGCCGACCGCGGCCGCGCTGGCCTACGGCATGGACAAGAAGTCTGCCGGCACCATCGCTGTGTATGACCTTGGCGGCGGCACCTTCGACATCTCCGTGCTGGAAATCGGCGACGGCGTGTTCGAGGTGAAGTCCACCAACGGCGATACCTTCCTGGGCGGCGAAGATTTCGACCTGCGGGTCATCGACTACCTGGCTGACGAATTCCGCAAGGAGCAGGGCATTGACCTGCGCAAGGACAAGCTTGCCCTGCAGCGGCTGAAGGAAGCTGCCGAAAAGGCCAAGATCGAGCTGTCTTCGTCGAAGGAGACCGAGGTCAACCTGCCGTTCATCACCGCCGACGCCACCGGGCCGAAGCATTTGGTGATGAAGCTGTCGCGGGCGAAGCTCGAATCCCTGGTCGACGATCTGATCACCCGCACGCTGGAACCCTGCCGTGCCGCCTTGAAGGATGCCGGCGTGACCGCCAACGAGATCCAGGAAGTCATCCTGGTCGGCGGCATGACCCGCATGCCAAAGGTCATCGACGCGGTGAAGTCGTTCTTCGGCAAGGATCCCGCCCGCAACGTCAACCCGGACGAAGTTGTGGCCATCGGCGCGGCGGTTCAGGGCGGCGTCCTGAAGGGCGACGTCAAGGACGTATTGCTGCTGGACGTGACGCCGCTGTCCCTGGGCATCGAGACCCTGGGTGGCGTGTTCACCCGGCTGATCGACCGTAACACCACGATCCCGACCAAGAAGTCGCAGACATTCTCGACCGCCGACGACAACCAGCAGGCGGTGACCATCAAGGTGTTCCAGGGCGAACGCGAGATGGCGGCTGACAACAAGCTGCTGGGCAATTTCGACCTGCAGGGTATCCCGCCTGCCCCACGCGGCGTGCCGCAGATCGAGGTCACGTTCGACATCGACGCCAACGGCATCGTGTCCGTGCAGGCCAAGGACAAGGCGACGGGCAAGGAGCAGCAGATCCGCATCCAGGCCAGCGGCGGGCTGTCGGAGGCCGATATCCAGCGCATGGTGAAGGAAGCGGAGGCGAATGCCGAAGCCGACAAGAAGCGGCGCGAGACGATCGAGGCCCGCAACCACACCGAAAGCCTTGTCCACCAGGTCGAGAAAAACCTGAAGGACCATGGCGACAAGGTGGGCGCGCAGGAACGGGGTGAGGCCGAAGCTGCCATCGCCGCCGCCAAGTCGGCGCTGGAAGGCACCGATCCGGAGGCGCTCAAGCAGGCTTCCGACCAGCTCAGCCAGGCGGCGATGAAGATTGGCGAGGCGATGTACAAGGCGGAAGCGGCCGCCGGTCAGCAGCCGCCGCCGGATGGTGACGCCGGCCAGCAGGCGCCACACGACGACAAGGTGGTCGACGCCGAATTTGAAGAAGTCGACGACAAGAAGAAAAAGTCGGCCTGATTGACGGGTTACGACTGAATGGAGCGTCGCGCCCGCACTTCTGTTGAAGGCGGGCGCGATTTCCGTTTTCGGGTGGTGGATTTCGCGGTGCTCTGGCGGAGCACGTCGGTATAAGGGCTAAGATGGCCAAGCAGGATTATTACGCTACGCTGGGCGTGGCGAAGAACGCGAGCGCGGACGACCTGAAGAAGGCGTATCGCAAGCTCGCCATGCAGTTCCATCCGGACCGCAACCCAGGCGACAAACAGGCTGAGACGCGGTTCAAGGAAGTCAACGAAGCCTACGACGTCCTGAAGGACGATCAAAAGCGCGGCGCGTATGACCGGTTTGGCCATGCGGCGTTTGAGCAAGGGGGCGGTGGCGCCGGCCCTGGGATGGGTGGCTTTGACTTCTCAGCTTCCGGCGACCTGGGCGACATCTTCGACCAGATGTTCGGGATGGGACGTCGCGGTGCCCAGCGCGCCCGCACCGGTGCGGATTTGCGTCAGGGTGTCGAGATCGATCTGGCTGAGGCGTTCAGCGGCACGAAGGTCAACATCCGGGTGCCGACGCGGGTCAAATGCGAGAGCTGCGAAGGCAGCGGCTCCCAGGATAAGGGACGCGCGGCGGAGACTTGTCCAACCTGCCAGGGCACCGGCAAGACCCGGATGCAACAGGGCTTCTTCCTGATCGAGCGCACCTGTGCGACGTGCGGCGGCCAAGGCCGGGTGGTGCGAAACCCCTGTCGTGTCTGCCAGGGCGCCGGCACGGTGCAGCGCGAGCGCAGCCTGTCGGTGCCGATCCCGGCCGGTGTCGAGGACGGGACCCGGATCCGGTTGTCCGGCGAGGGCGAGGCCGGCGGGGCGAGCGCGCAGAATGGCGACCTTTATGTTCATGTGTCGATCCGCCCGCACGAATTTTTCCAGCGCGAGCAGGCTAACATCCTGATGCGTGTGCCCCTGCGCATGACCCAGGCCGCGCTCGGTGATGAGATCGAGGTCCCGGTGGTGGATGGATCCAGGGCCAAGGTGAAGATCCCCACCGGCACCCAGACAGGCGATCAGTTTCGCCTGCGCGGCAAGGGGTTCTCGGTCCTGCGCAGCGCCGCGCGCGGTGACATGTTTATCCAGGTTGCCGTCGAAACGCCCCAGAACCTGTCGTCAAAGCAGCGCGAACTTCTGGAAGCGTTCGAAGCGGAGGCCACCAAGGGCAACAAGGGCAGTCCCGACCATGAGGGCTTCTTCGCCAAGGTTGCCGCCTTCTTTGAAGGGGGTCGGGGCTGACCCTTTTACGGCGAACCGCTTGGGCGCTTTCGGGCTGAGCGCGTCAACACCGGTTCCGGTCAGGATGACGGTCTTTCAGTGATTGGGGAATTGGTTGCGGTCGTTCAGATCGGTTCCTCACTCTCGCCGCAACCGGGGCTCAGCGCAGCTGGCCGCAGCCGCTTACGGCATCATGGGCTTCACCTCGGCAGGGGTGCAGAACCTGCTTGGGTGCTGCGCGTTTAGGACAGTACTTCCCTGATCTTCTGCCCTTACACTGAGTGCAGCAAAATCCCGGTTAACGGAACGATGGTGAATTGAAAATTCTATCCCGCCCGACGGCCGCACAAGCTGCCGCCGGTAAACACGCGTCCCCGCCCCCGGAGCCCCCCGCGTCTCCCTATATCTCGACTGCCCCGGCCGCACAGTTGCGGACGGTCATGGCAGGTGCGCTGCTGGCGATGGTGCTGGCCGCGCTTGACCAGAACATCGTCAACACCGCCTTGCCCCGCATGGCAGGCGATCTTGGTGGAATGTCACACCTTTCGTGGGTGGTGACAGCGTTCATGCTGACCTCCACCACGACCACGCCGCTCTACGGCAAGCTGTCCGACATCTATGGCCGGCGGACCCTGTTCTTCGTCGCCATCGCGATCTTTCTTGCCGGGTCGATGCTGTGCGGCGCGGCCGAGACGATGGGGCAGATCATCGCATTCAGAGCGTTGCAGGGTTTGGGAGCCGGCGGCCTTCTGGTCCTGGCCCAGGCGGCGATCGGGGATGTGGTCTCGCCACGCGACCGCCCCCGCTACCAGGGACTGTTCACCGGCACGTTTGCGCTCTCGAGCGTCGCGGGCCCGCTGCTGGGTGGTATCATCACCTCCGCGCTGTCATGGCGCTGGGTGTTCTACGTCAATCTGCCGATCGGCGCCCTGGCGCTGGCGATGATCGCAATCGGGCTGCGCAAGCCCCCTTCGGGCCAGATGCGCTCGATCGACTATGGTGGCGCACTTCTGCTGACCGGCGCAACCGCCTCGTTATTGCTGCTGTTGGCCTGGGGCGGCACCGAATTCCCGTGGATTTCGATCGAGACCGCCGGCCTTGTGTTCCTGGCCGTAGGGCTCGCCTGCCTGTTCATCCTTCAGGAACTGCGCGCCAAAGAGCCGTTGATCCGCCTGCCGTTGTTCCGCAACTCGATATTTGCCCGCGGTGTTGCGGTCGGCGGAATGATGTCGTTCGCGATGCTGGGATCCACCGTTTTCCTGCCGCTGTATTTCCAGTTGGTGCTGGGCATGGACCCCGCCGTCGCCGGCATGATGCTGCTGCCGCAGGTGCTTGGGATGCTGCTGACATCCATCATCGGCGGACGCATCGTTACGCATCTTGGGCGCAACAAGCCGTTCCTGCTCGCCGGACTGGGGCTGGAGGCGATCGCCCTTGCCAGCCTGGCCGGATTCGCCTGGACCGGCGCTCCGCCCAGCGCCTTCCTCGTCTCCATGGGCGCGCTCGGCATGGGTATGGGCATGGGCATGCCCAACCTGACCACAGCGGTGCAGAACGCGGTCTCCCATCGTGAACTTGGCGCTGCGACCGGCGCCATGAGCTTCACCAGGTCGCTTGGCGGCGCGCTTGGCGTCGCCACGTCCGGCACGATCATGTCGAGCCGGCTGGCAGGTGCGTTGTCGGCCGGCGGTGGAAGCATCGACCTGACAGCGCTGACGGCGCACGGTATTCAGGCGATGGCGCAACTGACGCCGGACGCCCAGGCCGGCATCAGCAACGCCTATCGCGTTGCCCTGACCGGTTGCTTCCTGCTGAGCGGCGTGGTGATGACCATAGCCTTCATCCTTGTCCTGGGCCTGCCGGAACAGAAGCTGCGCAGTGAAATCGGCGACGTGCCCGCCGCGCAGCCATCCCATTCGCGCTGACCGGGCAGCGCGGCACGCGCCGCGCCGGTGATCCGGCCATTCGATAAACAGCTGCCTGAGTTCGCGACGATCAAACCTCCGACAAGCCGCAATGGGGAGGCAACATTCTCAGCCCTGGGCGTTCCGGTCTTCGGACACCCCGGCGGGCGACCGCCCTCGCACAATGGGCAGGACAGAATGAGAGCACTCGTTTGGCACGGCAAAGAAGACATACGGTGCGACACCGTCTCGGACCCGCAGATCGAGGACCCGCGCGACGCCATCGTGAAAGTCACCAGTTGCGCGATCTGCGGATCGGATCTGCACCTCTTTCACAACTTCATCCCCGCGATGCTGCCCGGCGACATCATGGGCCACGAGATGATGGGCGAGGTTGTCGAAGTGGGTTCCGGCGTCAACGGCCACCTGAAGAAGGGCGAGCGGATCGTCGTCCCGTTCACCATCATCTGCGGCGCGTGCGACCAGTGCAAGCGCGGCAACTTCTCGGTTTGCGAGCGCAGTAACCGCAGGAAGGATCTCGCTGACAAGGTTTTCGGCCATGCTACGGCCGGACTGTTCGGCTACACCCACCTGACCGGCGGGTTTCCCGGCGGACAGGCGGAGTATCTGCGCGTTCCGTTCGCCGATACGACGCATATCAAGGTGCCTGACGGGCTGACAGACGAGCAGGTGCTGTTCCTCGGCGACATCTTCCCGACCGGTTGGCAGGCCGCTGTCCAATGCGACATCGAGCCCACCGACACCGTCGCGGTATGGGGCTGCGGCCCGGTCGGGCAGATGGCGATCCGCAGCGCCATCCTGCTCGGCGCGAGGCAAGTCGTTGCCATCGACCGCATACCGGAACGATTGGACATGGCCAAGGCCGGCGGTGCCATCACCATCAACTTCGACGACGAGAGTGTTGTCGAGCGGCTGAATGACCTGACCAGCGGCAAGGGGCCGGAGAAATGCATCGACGCCATCGGCCTGGAAAGCCACGTTTCGCTCGCGCAGCCCGATACGGTCTACGACCGCATGAAGCAGATGATGATGGGGCAAAGCGACCGGCCGCACGTACTGCGTGAGATGATCTACGTCTGCCGCCCCGCCGGCACGATCTCGATACCCGGCGTGTATGGTGGACTGGTCGACAAGATCCCCATGGGCCAGGCGATGAACAAGGGCCTGACCTTTCGGATGGGCCAGACCCACGTCAACCGGTGGACCGACGATCTGTTGAAGCGCATCGAGGCCGGTCAGATCGACCCGTCCTTCGTGATCACGCATACCGCCAGCCTGGAGGACGGGCCGGAGATGTACAAGGTATTCCGCGACAAGCAGGACAGTTGCATCAAAGTCGTCCTGAAGCCTTGATCAAGCAAGGAAATCCATTCCGATGAATTATCTGTCGAATATTACGCGTCCCCAAGGCGACCCGAAGATCCTGCAGTCCGGCCAAAGCTCACTGGGCAACGTCGACCGGCTGGGACGCGCCCTTGGCTGGTTCAGCATCGGCCTTGGCGTGATGGAGCTCGTGGCACCCCGGCGGATCACCCGCACGCTGGGGATGGAAGGCCATGAGGGCCTCGTGCGCAGCTACGGCATCCGTGAAATCGGCAGCGGCGTTCTGTCGCTGTCGGTCGACAGGGACAAAGGGCTGTGGAGCCGTGTGGCCGGCGATGGGCTTGATGTGGTCACCCTGCTGAGCGCGCTGCGGCCGAACAATCCAAAACGCGGCAACGTCGGTGCGGCCTTGATGATGGTCCTGGGCATCGCCGCGCTCGATGTTTTCGGTGCGGCCGCTACCACTACGCGCCATGGCCGGACGAACGCACCAGTACGCAACTACCGCGACCGAAGCGGCTTCCCCGGAGGTGTTGAGAAGGCTCGGGGTGCCGCGCGGGGCGCAAGCAAACCCGCCGCCATGAACGCACCGACCTTTGCACCCTTGGCTAGGTAACGCACTTTCACGCTGACTGCCGGCAATCTGTTTACCCGATCCTGTGGCCGGGGTTGATAAACTTGTCGCCCGGTCAGTTCCGGTCAGGCTGATGTTGCTCCAAGGGATCAGCCTGGACGCTCATCGCGGACGTCGAAGCGCCGGCCGACAAGTCCCCCTGGACGCATGCGCGATCCCGACGCAGACTCCGCCGACGCGCCCGGAGTGAACTCTATGACCATTACCATCGGCATCGCCGGCATCACCGGCCGCATGGGCAAGCTTCTCGCCGAGGAAGTCGCCATCGCCGATGCCAGTCTGTCCGGCGGCACCAGCCGGTCCGACCCCGACCTTCCGGCACTCGTGGCCAAGTCGGACGTCATCGTCGACTTCACCAACGCCAGCACCGCCCAGCCGACCGCGGCCATCATGGCTGCCTCCGGCAAGGCGTGGATCCTGGGCTCTTCCGGCCTTTCGCAAGTCGATGAAGCGGCCGTCGCAGCGGCGGCCAAGCACATTCCCATCGTTTATGCGTCGAACTTTTCCGCCGGTGTGAACCTCGTGCTTGCCCTTGCCGAACGCATGGGGGCCGCGCTGCCTGCCGACGCCTATGACGCCGAGATCGTGGAAATGCACCACCGCCAGAAGGTCGACGCGCCGTCCGGCACCGCCATCGGCATGGGCCGAGCGGTCGCGGCGGGTCGCGGCGTCGCCCTGCAGGACGTGATCGAGTCCGGCCGCGACGGACACACCGGCCCCCGCAAGGCCGGCGCCATCGGCTTTGCCGCGCTGCGCGGCGGCCAGGTTGTCGGCGAGCACAGCCTGATCTTCGCCGCGGCCAGTGAGCACATCGTCCTGACGCACCGCGCGTTCGATCGCCGCACCTTCGCCTCCGGCGCAATCCGAGCGGCTCTTTGGGCGGTTTCGCAACCGCCGGGCCTTTATTCCATGATGGATGTACTGGGCATGACGACGGCCTGATCGTGCCTATACAGACAACTTGACGGCCCGGGACGCGAAACCTACCGTCCACCGCAAATCATGCCATCTTCTTAGGGGCGAACAGCCAATGCCATCGGCATCAATAGATGTATCCAACCCGCCCCAGCGGCCTGGCTCCACCCAAATGTTCGATGCCGTCATCATTGGTGCCGGCATCGCCGGCCTCTACCAGCTCTACCGCCTCCGCCAGCTCGGTCTTTCCGTCTGCGTTTTCGAAACCGGAAGCGGTGTCGGCGGCACTTGGTACTGGAACCGCTACCCCGGCGCCCGCTTCGACTCCGAAAGCTACACCTACGGCTATGCGTTCTCCGACGCGTTGCTGCAGGACTGGAACTGGAGTGAGCATTTTGCGGCCCAGCCGGAGACGCTTCGCTATCTGAATCACGTCGCCGACCGGTTCGACCTGCGCCGCGACATTCAGTTCAACGCCCGCGTGTCCGAAGCCGCCTTTGATGATACCACCCGCTGCTGGCAGGTGACCCTGGAAAGCGGCGAGCAGGTCACTACGCGCTTCCTGATCACAGCGATCGGCCCGCTGTCTGCCTACACCCTGCCCCGCATCCCCGGCACCGACACGTTCCGTGGCCAGTCCTTCCATACCTATCGCTGGCCGCACGACACGGTCGACTTCACCGGCAAGCGCGTCGCCGTCATCGGCACCGGTGCGACCGGCGTGCAGGTCATCCAGACCATTGCCCCGCTGGTCGGCGCTCTGACGGTGTTCCAGCGCACCCCCAACTGGTGCACGCCGCTGCACAACCGCGCGATAACCGACGCGGAGCAGGAGACGATCAAGGCGGGCTATCCCGCGATGTTTGAACTGCTGCGCCGCACGCCAGGCTGCTATATCCATGACACTGATCCGCGCAGCACATTTGAGGTGACCGAACAAGAGCGCGAGGCATTTTGGGAAAAACTATACAGTGAGCCGGGCTTCGGCATCTGGATGGCAAATTTCCGCGACGTGCTGACCGACCCGGAGGCGAACGCCCTGTTCAGCGCCTTCGTTGCCCGCAAGATTCGCCAGCGGGTCAATGACCCCAAGGTGGCGGAGATGCTGATCCCGAAATGTCACGGTTTCGGAACCCGCCGCGTCCCGCAGGAGACCGGGTATTACGAAGCCTATAACCTGCCGCATGTCCGCCTGGTCGACACCCGGGAAACGCCGATCGAGCGCGTTACTGAGACCGGCATCCGCACCAGCGATGCGGACTACGAATTCGACATCATCATCTATGCCACCGGCTTTGACGCCATCACCGGCGCATTCGACCGGATCACCTTCCGCGGCCCTGACGGTACGGCGCTGAAGGACCACTGGTCGGACGGCCCGAAGACTTACCTGGGTCTGATGTCGGCAGGGTTCCCCAACCTGCTGACCATTGTCGGGCCACACAACGCTTCCACCCGCTGCAATATCCCCCGCTGCATCGAGCAGAACGTCGACTGGGTCACAGAGCTGATGCGCTGCGCCCGCGACCGGGGCATCACCCGGCTGGAGGCAAAACCGGACTCCGAAGCCGAGTGGTCACGCCACATCGAGCAACTTGCCGAGGGGATGCTCTATACCCAGATCGACTCATGGGCGACCGGAGTCAACTCGAACGTGGAGGGGCACAACGTCCGTCGCATCCTGCAGTATCAGGGCGGCGCCCCTGCTTACAGGGCCCGCTGCGACGAGGTTGCGGCCAACGGTTATGCCGGTATGGAGCTAAGCTGAAACGCAAGCGGAAGATGTCGTGTTGGGATTGCGGGACCGGGCACAAGCACAATTCATAACGGTCCCGAAAAGCTTGACCGTTCGGGCGCTTTCCGCCACACAGCCGCCACTTTGGCATCCTGCCAGAAGCCTCCGCCAAGCAGGCTGAACCCATCGTAACGCGAGTCATAACCCATGCGGGACACGGGCGAGTATCTATTTACGTCTGAATCGGTCTCGGAAGGCCATCCTGACAAGGTCGCCGACCGGATCAGCGATACCGTCCTGGACGCCTTTCTGTCAGCCGACCCGTATGCCCGTGTGGCCTGCGAGACACTTGTAACCACCAACCGCGTCGTTCTTGCCGGTGAAACCCGCGGACCGGGGACGGTCACCCCGGAGTTGCTCACCCATCTGACGCGCATGGCCATCCGCGACATTGGCTATGAGCAGGACGGGTTCCACTGGGCAAACGCCGACGTGGCGGTGCATCTGCACTCGCAGTCCTCCGACATTGCCCAGGGTGTCGACAGCGCGGGCAACAAGGACGAGGGCGCCGGCGACCAGGGCATCATGTTCGGCTACGCCTGCCGCGAGACCGAGACGCTGATGCCGGCGCCGCTGTACTACTCGCACGAAATCCTGCGCACCATCCGCGATTTGCGTAAAGCCGGCGACCGCACTGTCAAGGGCCTGTTGCCTGACGCTAAGAGCCAGGTCACGCTGCGGTATGTTGATGGCAAGCCGGTCGGCGCGACCTCGGTCGTTGTCTCGACCCAGCACGAAGAGGGCCTGGAGCAGGCCGAGATCAAGCGGATGCTGTGGCCACTGGTCGAAAACCTGCTGCCGAAGGGATGGATGTGCGCCGAGAACGAATTCCACGTTAATCCGACAGGCAACTTCGTTATCGGCGGTCCGGACGGCGACTGCGGCCTGACCGGGCGGAAAATCATCGTCGATACCTATGGCGGCGCTTCCCCGCATGGCGGCGGCGCGTTCAGCGGCAAGGACCCCACGAAGGTGGACCGTTCCGCTGCCTATGCCTGCCGCTATCTGGCCAAGAACGTGGTCGCTGCCGGGCTGGCCGATCGCTGCACCCTGCAGATCAGCTACGCCATCGGCGTGTCCCGCCCGCTGTCGGTCTATGTCGACCTGCAAGGCACCGGCAAGGACATCGACGAAACGCGGCTTGAGAAGACCCTGCGCGATGTGATGAACCTGTCGCCGCGCGGTATTCGTGAGCATCTTCATCTGAACCGGCCGATCTACGTCCCGACCTCCGCCTATGGGCATTTTGGCCGCGAGCCGGACGAGGCGAAGGGCACGTTTACGTGGGAAAAGACCGACCTGGTGCCGGCCCTGAAGGCAGCTTTCGGCCGCTGAAGGGCACCAGCCCCGTCGTGGTGGCCAGTTGGCCACCATGGCGCGCACTTCGGGAGGATACGCTGATCCCTTCCGTCAAATCCCCTCCGGATCGTCTCTATGGCCGGGCGCGTGGCCACAAGCTGCGGCCCCGCCAGGAACGCCTGCTCGAACTCACGCTGCCCCGCCTTGCCTTACCCGACCCCATTTGCCCAGGCTCTATTTGTCCAGGCGATATTTACTCAGGCCGTATTTGCTCGGGCCCGCTTTGGCTTGAGGTCGGGTTCGGCGGGGGTGAACACGCCCTCGCTCAAATCCGGAGCCATCCCGAGGCGAACCTGATCGCCTGCGAGGTGTTCGAGAACGGCATCTGCTCGCTGCTTTCCGCCCTGGTGCCGGAAGGCACCCCGGAGGCCACGGCACCGCTGCCGCGCAACCTCTTTCTCTGGACCGACGACGCGCGCATCCTGCTGCGGCGGTTACCTGATGCCTGCCTGGACCGGCTGTTCCTGCTGTTTCCCGACCCATGGCCGAAGGCCCGCCATGCCAAGCGCCGCTTTGTCCATCCGGCAATGCTGCCGCTGCTGGCCCGCGTGCTGAAGCCGGATGCCGAATGGCGGGTTGCCAGTGACGATCCGACCTATCAGGCCTGGGTTGGGGACGTGATGGCGGCGCAAACGCTGTTCACCGCGCCTGAACCCGCCACAGCCCGTCCTGACGGCTGGCCGCCCACACGATACGAAGCCAAGGCCATCCAAGCCGGACGCCAGCCGCTGTACTGGTCGTTCCGGCGCACTGCCGTGCCCGTTATCGAACAGTGACCGCCACGCGCCGGTTCCGGCAAGCCGTGCCGCCGTAGCGAACGCGGATTGTCGGGTGGGTTCTTCCGCAAGATCAGGCCCGGGTCGGGGCGGTGTGGAGGCGCACGCTGGGCAGCCTGTGGCATCGTATGGCGCCTACAAATGACCAGCGCCGCCAAGGTCGAAAAACCCCTCAAAAATCCGCACCCTCGCCCTTGATCCCGGGAGACGAGGTAGCTATACCCCCTCCCTCACCGGTCGGGGCCGTAGCTCAGTTGGGAGAGCGCCTGAATGGCATTCAGGAGGTCAGGGGTTCGATTCCCCTCGGCTCCACCAGTCGCCGGGTTATCAGCCAGGATATCTGCAGCGGGCCGTAGCCGTCGCGCCCTGGTGATTGGTCGATCGTCGGACACCCTGGCCTGACAGCCACAGCGGGCTGTATGGTCGCTGCGAGGATCGTCGGAAACGGTTGCTACCCGTCTCGCTCGCCCAGCTTCCTCAATGTCGGCTTCCTCAATCGTTGACCCTGCCGCAGTGGGGTCCTATCTGAATGCCGCGCGTCCTAGAATGCCGCGCGTCCCTGAATACCGCGCGTCTGGGGCTTCCCGGACTTGTCGTCCCCGCCTCCACAGGGGCAGGCTCATGGAAGGTCCGTATGCTCGCCTCGATCGCCCGCGCCATATTTGGTTCTGCCAACGACCGTTCCCTGAAGGGGTATCAGCGGCGGGTTCCTGCGATTAATGCCCTGGAACCAGCCATGCAGACGCTGTCGGACGAAGCCTTGGCGGCAAAGACCGTGGAATTCCGGGCACGGCTGGCTGACGGGGCCAGTCTCGACGACCTGCTTCCAGAGGCATTCGCCACGGTTCGCGAGGCAGGCAAGCGGGTGCTCGGGCAGCGGCATTTCGATGTGCAGATGGTCGGCGGCATGGTGCTGCACGACGGCAAAATCTCTGAAATGAAGACCGGCGAGGGCAAGACGCTGGTCGCCACCCTGCCGGTCTACCTGAATGCCCTCGCCGGTAAGGGTGTGCATGTGGTGACCGTCAATGACTATCTGGCACGGCGCGATGCGGACTGGATGGGGCAGATCTACAACTTCCTGGGCATGACCTACGGTGTGGTCGTGCACGGCCAGGATGAGGAAACCAAGCGCGTCCAGTATGGTGCCGACATCACCTATGGCACCAACAACGAGTTCGGCTTCGACTACCTGCGCGACAACATGAAGTATCGGCTGGAAGACATGGTCCAGCGCGAGTTTTTCTTCGGTATCGTAGACGAAGTGGATTCCATTCTGATTGACGAGGCTCGCACCCCGCTGATCATCTCAGGCCCCGCGGAAGACAGTTCGGATCTTTACCGCCGCGTGGATGAGGTGGTGAAGGAACTGGTGAAAGACCCGTCGACCTATGACAAGGACGAGAAATTCAAGACGGTCTCGCTGACGGAGCCGGGCAGCGAGCAGGTCGAGGACATGCTGAAACAGTCGGGGGTGCTGACCGAAGGCAACCTCTACGACATCTTCAACGTGTCGGTGGTGCATCATGTCCAGCAATCGGTGCGCGCCCACACGCTGTTCGCCCGCGACGTGGACTACATCGTGCGCGACGACCAGGTGATCATCATCGACGAGTTCACCGGCCGGATGATGCAGGGCCGGCGCTATTCCGAGGGGCTGCACCAGGCGCTGGAAGCCAAGGAACACGTCACCGTTCAGGCCGAAAACCAGACGTTGGCGTCCATCACCTTCCAAAACTACTTTCGCCTTTATCCCAAGCTGGCGGGGATGACCGGAACGGCACTGACCGAAGCCGACGAATTCGCCGAGATCTATAAGCTTGATGTGGTCGAGATCCCGACCAACGTGCCGGTGACCCGCAAGGACGAGGACGACGAGGTCTACCGCACCGCCATGGAAAAGTACGAAGCCGTGGCCGTACTGATCGACGAGGCGCGGGCCAAGGGCCAGCCGGTGCTGGTGGGCACGACATCGATCGAGAAGAGCGAGACGATCAGCGAGCTGCTGAAAAAGAAGAAGGTGCCGCACTCGGTGCTGAATGCGCGGTTCCATGAACAGGAAGCTGAGATCGTGTCGCAGGCCGGTGCGCCTGGCGCGGTCGTGATCGCCACCAACATGGCCGGCCGCGGCACCGACATCAAACTGGGCGGCAACCTCGACGTGCGGCTGCGCAAGGCGCTGTCGACGGTTCACGACGAAGCGGCACGGGCCGAACTTGAGGCGACGGTGCGCGCGGACGTGGCCGAGGCGCACCGGAAGGTGCAGGAAGCCGGCGGATTGTTTGTGATCGGCACGGAGCGGCATGAGAGCCGGCGCATCGACAACCAGTTGCGCGGCCGCTCAGGACGGCAGGGCGATCCGGGCCGGTCCCGCTTCTTCCTGTCGCTGGAAGACGACCTGATGCGGATCTTCGGGTCGGACCGGATGGGCGGCATGCTGCAGCGGCTGGGCCTGAAGGACGGCGAGGCCATCGTTCATCCCTGGATCAACAAGGCGCTGGAAAAGGCGCAGAAAAAGGTCGAGGCGCGCAACTTCGATACGCGCAAGAACGTGCTCAAGTATGACGACGTCATGAATGCGCAGCGCAAGGAGCTTTACGCCCAGCGCAAGGAATTCATGAAGCTGACCGACGTGGCGGAGACGGTTGCCGACATGCGCAATGACGTGCTGGTGGCGATGGTGTCGGCGCGCGTGCCCGAGAAGGCATTCTCGGAACATTGGGAGCTGGCAGAGCTCGGTGCCGATGTGCAGCGGGTGTTCGGTATGACGCTGCCGGTTGAAGAATGGGGCCGCGAGGAGGGGATCGACGAGACCCACCTGCGGGAGCGGATCGAGAAGGCGGTGGATGAGATGATGGCCGCGAAGGCGGCCAACATGGGTCCGGAGCTGATGCGCTTCATCGAGCGCAGCCTGCTGATCCAGACCTTGGACGCGGTGTGGAAGGAGCATCTGTATGCTTTGGACCATCTGCGCCAGGGGATCGGACTACGTGCCTACGGTCAGCGCGACCCGCTGAATGAATACAAGTCCGAGGCCTTCGCGCTGTTCAACGCAATGCTTGTCGAGCTGAAGGAGCGGGTGACCAGCCTGCTTGCCCGGGTGGAACTGGCGCCGGAGCAGTCGACGGAGCCGCCACCGATGATGCAGATGACAGAGAGCCATGCCGAACCGGTATCGGCGCTGTCGGGTGAGCTGGCCTTGGCGGAACCGCCGATGGCGCCGAGCGTGGTGACGGTGGCTCCGAACCGGACTCCGGAGGTCGATCCGCATGACGAGACCACCTGGGCCGGCACGCCGCGAAACGCGCTGTGCCCCTGTGGGTCGGGCAAGAAATACAAGCACTGCCACGGCCGGCTGGGATAAGCCTGCAGGGCTAGCGTCACCGAGCGCTGACCTAGATTGGCACTTGTGAGGATCGACGGAGCAATCCGGTCGGTTCTTCACGATGCCAGGTTCTATGCCCAGATTGCCGCGCCCATGCGCCATGCCCAGATTGCGATAGCGCCTGATAGCAGAGCATAGGACGCGTTCAGACCATCGACTTCACGCGGCCTGAAGCAAGCTGCCGGCAACCAGCATGCACGACACCGGCTCAGCCCACGTGCCACCTTGCTGCGCCGTCCAACAGCCGTGCAGGCTGCCTGTCGCCCCGTAAGTGTTGTTACCCCTGCACAAGCTTGCACCCGCCTTCAGAGAGTGGCCGAAAGGCCTCCGCGGCCGGCGTGGTCGCGATGAGCTCGAAGATGGCGCCGGGCTCGCGGATGGCATCGGCCTGTTTCACACGGAACAGGAAGCTTGGATGTATCTTCCGTCCGTCCACCCGTATCTGGCCGTTGCCGAAGCAATCGTCGTCCGTTGGCATCTGCTTCATCGCCGCCACGGTCGCCCGGCCCCTGCCCTTTGCCTTGTCCGGTCCGAGCGCCTTTACCGTCTTGAGGAAATGAAGTGTCGCCGCATAATTACCGGCCTGCATCGAGTTGGGCACCGCCCCTTGCGACAGCAGCGGCCGCACGCGCCGTGCCCAGTTGCGGGTCCGCTCATTCAGGTCCCAGTAAAAATTTTCGGTCAACACGGTGCCCTGCGCGATGGTCGGCCCCATGCTCAGGATGTCGGTGATGAAGCCGGTAAGGCCGACGAGTTGCACTGTCTTGTTCAGGCCAAACTCATGCGACTGTTTCATCAGGTTCACGAAATCCGTCCCGCCGACGCCAAACGCTACAACCTTGGCGCCGGTGCTCTGCGCCTGCAGCAGCATCGCGGAGAAATCCGTGGTTTCGGGAAACGGATACACGGCAGTGCCAAGCACCTTGCCGTTGGCCTGCTCAACCGCCTTGGTTGCATCCGCCTGAATCGCCTTGCCGTAGGCATAATTAGGGGTGATGAAGAACCAGCTGGCGCCGCCTTGTTGGGTGACCGCGGCGCCGGTCACGTGCGCAAGATTCCAACTATCGTATGTCCAATGTACAGTGTTGGCGTTACATGACGCGGCGGTCAGGGCTGAGGATCCGCCGGCCGTCACCATGCAGACCCGGTCCTTATCCGCTGAAATGGCAGAGCAGGCGAGCGCGACGGCGGAGTTGGTGAGATCGGTCACCATGTCGACGCCATCGTTGTCATACCAGCCGCGCAGGATGCCGACACCGACGTCCGGTTTGTTCTGATGGTCGGCAGCAACGACCTCGACCTTGATGCCGGGATTGGCCGCCATGAATTCGGCCACCGCCTGCTTGGCGCAAGCTATGCCGTTCGGCCCGTTGATGTCGCGATATGGTCCGGACAGATCAGTCAGCACACCGACCTTGATGACCGACGCCTCGGCGCGCGCACGCCGCGTGCGTCCGCCCGCCACCATTCCACCGACCAGGGCGGCTCTGCGCGTAAGGCCCATGACGTTTCCCCTTTGTTGGTTGAGCCAGATTGTTATCCGGGCCAGCAAGAGGTGCAAGGCCGCCCGATAATCGTCTCCAGGCCGATGCCCGCTTATCCGCACCCTCCGTCCCGAAACGCCGCCACGGCCGTTCTGGTGGCTCTGACGGGCACATCCGATGACAGGGTCTTATGCTGGGTTATGTCACGCGCTGCGGTCGCATTCGGTTCAGCAACCGCGAGGTGCGGACGTAGCTATGCCCGCATGGTGGCGCAGGACGTCGATCAACCTCTGCCGGGCGCGACATGTTTGTCCGTTACCACGCAGGATCTGCGGCGGCTGTCGAGCATTGTTCACCACGACGTTGGGTACTGGCTAATCAGCCAGCACCAAGCGCCGCATTGCACGCGCGGCTCGGCGCAGATCGAACAGCAGAACACGCAAGCTGGTCAGCCGTATGCGGTTCCGCTGCCGCCAGAGGTGGACAAGCAGGCCGCCGTGGCGTCGCCAATCCCGTTCCCGCTGGGCGCGTGCGGTCCGATGCTGCTGGCGCCACGGGAACTCGCGCGGCATCCGCGCCGGCGTGGGCACCCGGTCAAAGATAAGCACGTAGGCCATCCGAGGTTCCTCGGACTGATTGGCGCTGGCGCCGTGGAGCGTGCGCCCGTTATGGATGACACAACCGCCCGCCGGTAACGGACATTCAACAGCGTCGCGCGGATCAAAACCGTCGATGCATTCAAGCGCGTGGATACGCGGGTCGTTACCCGGAAATCCATGCGGCAATATGGGTCCGTTGTGAGTACCCGGGAAGTAAGCCATACAACCGTTGGATCTATTCACTGGTTGTAGTGCCAGCCAGAAGCTAACCTCTTCGTAGTCGAACGCCGGGTCTTGGAAGGCCTCGTCCTGATGCCACGGCGTCGCCTCCCCGGTCCGGGCGGGTTTCATCAGCGAGATGTCCGCCTTGAAGCGCACCGTTCCGCCCAGAAGCTGTTCGGCCATGCCGCGGGCGATCTGGAAAAAACTATTGCCGATCAATTCCGGCGCGAACGACCTCGGGTGCAAAATCTGAGGGAAACGGGCAGGTTCAGACCCATCGTCCACACCCATTGCATCGAACAGGGCGCCTTCGTCGAAGCCGGTTCCGGCATCATGCAGACCGCGCAGGGTTTTACGTAATGCAGCGATAGTCTCGGAAGAAAGCCCGGTATCGAACGCGAGAAACCCATCCGCGCGATAGCGTTCAATCATCGTCGCATCAAGACGCATCATTGCGGAGATCGACCTTATCTTCAGGTTTTCTAGGAAACACTTGAACGCGGTATTGCGCGGCGGAATGATGCTATTTGATAAGGGGCCGCGAAGTCCAATCACGAAGCGACGCGGTGTGCCACCACGACATGACTTTCGACAAACCCGCTACTTGTTTTTAGTAAAGTCTGCGCGATCCAAGGCGACCATGCACTCCCTGAAGCTCAGCATGGGCCGCCTGAAGGACGCGTCAAATTTATTAACTAATCTTCACATTTTTGCTGTAGAAGGCCTCGAAACACGGTAGCGGCCGGATTTATGATCGGTATTAGAATGCTAAGGCTCTCAAAGACCACAACCGGGGCGATACTATTCAAACTTGATGCATCCCTGGTCTTGATCGTCTGGCCGATTTTGGTGTGGCTGATCCAGCCCGACGTGCAGTCACTGTTCCAGGTCGCGACGGACGCGCGCGGCTTCGCCTATCCAGCGCTGGACCTTCTGCTCCTGTTCGCAATGGGAATGTATCGTCGCGATGCAATTCTCGAGACCGGGCGTTCACTGACGCGGGTCCCGTTGGTCGTCGGCATGGGGGCAGGGCTTGCCATGCTGGTGTCCGTTCTGCACCCCATCGTGATTCCCTGGGCAGCCCGTCCCGGCGGGCGTGACCAGGCCATGTTGTTCAGCCTAGCCGCGATCGCCTTTACGCTTTGCGCGTTCCTCGCCCGCCTGATCATCGACGTGATGGTCCGCCGGCACGTCCTGCGGCGGCGGCTGATGGTGATCGGTGCGAGGCAGCGGGCCTGGGACCTGCTGCACATGCTGGGGCGGGAAGGCGGCAGCCTGCACGACGATGTCACACTCGTGCATGATGCAGGCGAACTGGTCGATCCGCGTCTGCTGGAAGAACGAGCTGACCGCATCCTGTGCCCGGATGGCTTCGACCTGGCCGCAGCAGCCACCGAAGTGGGCGCAGACCTGATCATCGTAGCGCCGGACGATCGCCGCGGAATGAACCTGCAGCGGCTGCTGGAGTGCAAGCAGGCAGGATTTCCGGTGATGCAGTACCTGAGCTTCGTCGAGCGGGAAATCCGGCGGATCGATCTCAAGCGAATGGAGCTCGGGTGGCTGGTCTACACCGACGGGTTCACCTTCGGGGCGCTGGACCGCTTCCTGAAGCGGGGGTTCGACCTCATGGCCAGTTCCGTCGTGCTGCTGCTGACCGCGCCGCTGATCCTGGGGGGAATGCTGGCGATCCGGCTCGAAGGGCCGGGACCTGTACTGTATCGGCAAGAACGGGTCACCAAGGACAGGCAAGTGTTCTGGATCATGAAGCTTCGGACAATGCGAGTCGACGCCGAGGCCCAGGGGGCGGTTTGGGCGGCGAAGCAGGACAACCGGATCACCAAGGTGGGGAATTTCCTGCGGCGGACCCGGATCGATGAGCTGCCGCAGTTACTGAATATCCTGAGTGGCGACATGTCGTTTGTCGGCCCTCGCCCGGAGCGGCCGATGTTCGTGAAAGAGCTGACCGAGAAGATCCCGCTGTACAACGAGCGCCATATGGTGAAGGCCGGGCTGACGGGATGGGCGCAGATCAACTACCCGTACGGCGCATCGATCAACGACGCCCGATCGAAACTGAGTTACGACCTGTACTACGTGAAGAATTTCTCCGTACTGTTCGACTTCGTCATTCTGCTGCAGACGCTGCGGGTGGTGCTGTGGCCGACCGGCGTGAGATGATGGGCGAACGGAACAGCAGGAAGACCGCAATCAGGAAATTCAGCACGTTCCAGGCCACACCGTTGGCAAACGCCGCCGTGTAGGAGCCGGTCAGGTCGAAGATGGCGCCGGACAGCCAGCCGCCGAGCGCCATGCCAAGCAGGGTCATCATCAGGATAAGGCCGACGCGGGTGCCGGCTTCACTGGCCGGAAAGTTCTCCCGCACGATGATTGCATAGCTCGGGACCAGGCCGCCCTGGAACAGCCCGAACAGCATGGCAATGACGTAGAGTGAGGTCAGGCCGTCCATCATCAGATACAGCGTCAGCGCGGTCATCTGGGCGAAGGAGCCGATCAGCAGGGTCGCCAGGCCGCCAAACCGGTCGGCGAGAAAGCCGGACCCGACGCGGCTGACGATGCCGCACGCCAACATCAGCGACAGCATCTGGGCACCGGCAGTCGGGCCATAGCCGAGGTCAGCGCAGTAGGCCACGATGTGGACCTGGGGCATCGACATGGCGACGCAGCAGGCCAGACCGGCAATGGACAGCAGGGTCTGCAGCGTGCGTGGGGGCAGGTCGATGCCACGGCGCGAGGTTGCCGGCATTGGGGCGCCGGCCGCGCGGCCCGGCGGGCGACTGCGCAGCAGCAGCGCCAGTGGCGGCATGGTGACCAGGCAGGCGACGCCGATGGCGACATGGGTGGTGCGCCAGCCATGGGTGCGGATGCCAGCTTCGACCACGGTAGGCCAGAAAGCGCCGGAGACGTAGTTGCCACAGGCGCAGATCGCCACCGCGATGCCGCGCCGCTTCTCGAACCAGAAGGAGATGTCGGCCACCAGGGGCGCGAAGGTGGCCGCGGAGCCGAATGTCCCGATCAGCACGTAGCCGGCGGCAAAGCTGGGCAGCCCGGTGGCAAAGGCGGCCAGGATGAAGCCTGCGCCAAGTGCAGCGGCGCCGATCAGGACCGTCAGGATGATGCCCTTGCGATCGGCCAGCCGGCCCAGGATGACGCCGCCGATGCCGAAGCCGATCATCGTCAGGGTGAAGGGCATCGAGGCGGCACCGCGTTCGGCGTGGAACTCGGCCTGGACCGCCGGCAAGGCCACGACGACGGACCACATGCCGACGCCGCCGATCGCCGACAGCAGGACGGCCAGCGACAGGCGGTACCAGGCATAGGGAGAGTCGATCTCGCGGCGCATCAGACGTAGCCCGACACGTGCATGCGCGAAGCATTGGCCCAGGTGCGGCGGGCCACGTCAGGCAGGATTTTCATTGGACGTCCCTGGTTCAGGCTGAGTTCAGGTCTTCTCGAAGTCGCTGCGTTCGTTGACCGGCAGACCCTGCAGGAAACGGCGCAGGCAATCGAGAGCCAATTCAACGGCGCCAAGGCGGACCCATTCGCGGCCGCCGAGGATGCGCGAGCGGCGAAACGCCGTGCCGTCCGCCGTGGCAATGCCGATGTTGACGGTGCCGCCGAAATCCATCCGGTCGGGGCCGTCGTCGAGCTCGATCAGGACAGCGAGGCAATGGGTGGCGCCGGTCGTTTCACGGGCGGCGCGGGTAATCGCCTCGGTAGTCGCCTGGTCGAGCTCCGCCGGCAGCTCAACCTCGAACAGGCGGTCGAGATGACGGGCGACGGTGCCATGCCGGAACACCTTCTCCGCGCCGGGGAGATGGGCGATACGGGCGGCGATCTGGCCGGCGGTGAACGTTTCCACCACCGTCAGCGTCGCGTTCGCGTCGGCCAGTTCCTTCAGGGTGACGCCCTCAAGAGTCTGGTCGTCCTCGGCCATGATGAAGTTGCCGAGGCGCTTGCGGACTTCAGCCACGACGGGGGCCAATTTGCGGTGAACGTCGTCCATGTCGGTGCCGCGCACGGTCAGCTTGGTCTCAAGCTGCGGGTAATGCGCGCGGAAGCCAAGCTTCACACCGGGATCAAGGGCCTCGACCCCCTTGAGGATCTGGTCGACATGGGACTCGCCAAGGCCATACGAGTGGAAGCGCTTGAGGTGGATCGACGCCGGGGCACCCGAACGGGCCAGGATCCGCGGTATGACCTGTTCTTCCAGCATGCGGCGAAGCTCCCGCGGGACGCCGGGGGTGAAGAAGAAGCGGGCCTTGCCGATGTCCAGCGCGAAGCCGCACGCGGTGCCGATCGGGTTGTCGATCATCTCCGCCGTGGCCGGCAACATGGCCTGCTTGATGTTGTTGGGGGGCATCTGGCGGCCGCGCCGGGTGAAGAAGGATTCCATCTTGTCACGCCATTCCTCATGCAGCACGAGCTCGACCCCTGCTGCCTGGGCCGCGATCTCCTGCGAAAGGTCGTCGACGGTCGGCCCGAGGCCGCCGTTGACGATAACCGCATCAGCGCGTGAGGCGGCCAGTTGAAACGCTGCAATCAGCGATTCCCGGTCGTCGCCGACAGTGGTCTCGGAATGGACCGAAAGACCAACGTCTTCCAGCTTTTGCGCCATATAGGAGAAGTTGGTGTTGGTAATTTTGCCGGTCAGCACCTCGTCGCCGGTGCAGATGATCTCGATGCGCATGCGGTTCCCCCTTGGTGCGGCCAGATTAGGGGATGTTGCCGGTGGAGCAAACAAGTTCAGTGGCGGGTGTTCCGCCTGGTGTTGAGACTGGACGGATCGTGCCCGCGCGACGTGCCACATTCTTCGTCAGTGACACACCATTTCGTCAGTGACACACCATGTCGTCAGTGACACACCATTTCGTCAGTGACACACCATGACAACATGCCTGCACTTGGCATACACCCTATCCCGGCGCTGCTCTACGACCTTCAGCCCGAAACCATCTGTTCGATTGCGATGCCGGACAGAGCGCCGCGCCCGGTCAGATATGCCGACCCGCCGGATTCAGCCCAAGGAAATACTGCCCGCAAACCTCGATGTGCCCGGTGCGTCCCTGGACCTGCTGGGCGGACGCATGGATGTCGCGCATTTTCCGCTCGAACGGGTTGCTGGTGAAAATCGCGGTCGCGCCCGCTTCGTGGTAGGCGAATTCAGCAACTTCCTTGGCGCGCCTGATCGCTGTCGTTGACGCCAGCCGCAGCAGCACGCGGTTCTCGGTCCCAAGCGCACCGGTTCGCTGGATGGCCGTTTGCCCATCATGGATGGCTTCCAGCACGAACGCACGGGCAGACCGCAGCTTGGCCTCGTTCTCCGCGATGAGGTGATGCATCACGGGGTTGTCGCGCAAGGTGCGGGCGGTGTTGGAAGGCTTCTTGGCCTGCGCCAGGTCCTTCAGCGCGTCCAGCATGGACCGGGCTATGCCCATCGACACGCCGGCGAAGCCGCAGGCGTAGGCATTGGTGGTCGTGAAGCGGAAGAAGGGATCGTCGATCCGCCGCTCGGCATCGATGTCGCGGCGAACGGTGTAGGCTTCAGGAACGAAGACATCGCTCAACGTGTAGCTGTCACTGCCGGTGCCGCGCAGGCCCACGACATCCCACGTGTTCGACCATTTCAGCTTTTCCTGACGGACAAGCATGGTGCGCTCGATCAGCGCACCGTTCTGGTCTTTCAGCAACGAACCATCCGGCAGCTCGACATGGCAGTGGGCGCCCATCCAGGTGGCATGGTGACCGCCGCTGCCAAACCCCCATTTGCCGGTGACCCGATATCCGCCGGGAACCGACCTGGCTCGTCCCTCCAGCTGAAAGCCCCAGGCGAGCACGCCGCGCGGATCGTCGCCCCAGATTTCCCGTGCGACCGCGGTATCGACGTAGCCGGCGGCCATCGAGCAGCCGCTGGCCTGGCCGACACACCAGGCGGTCGAGGCGTCGGCGCCGGCCAGCACTTCCATTACTTTCACGAACGTGTCGATGCCGACGCCATAACCGTTCAGCGCACGCGGCAGCAGGGTGCGGTACAATCCACTGACGTGCAGGGCATCCAGCACGGACGGGGTCAACTGACCGCGCGCCTCGATCTGAGGCGCCTCGGCAGCCAGGAGAGGGGCGATCGCATGGGCTTGCGCGACCGGGTCCGCAGCTGGGTCAAAGGTCCGAACGGTCAGGTCCAACGCAGCACTCATGGGCGGTTTCCTTGGGTGGGTCGATCGTTCCATCTAGCCGACATTGGCCCGGCTAGATAGCTGGCCCGACAGCAGGTGATACCGAACCGCCAGTTCGCAACCGCGCACTAGGAGCCTGTCCGAGAATTTGCTAGCCGAAGCGGTAAAACTTCGATTCTATGCTGCCTATGAGCAAGACCTTTCGTTCATGGGATGTAGACCAGAGCTGGCTTCTTCCGCGTTCGGTGCATGATTTCGTTCCCCCCGATCATCTGGCGCATTTTGTGCGCGATACGGTGCGTGAGGGATTGGATCTGTCGGCGATCCTGCTGGCCTACAGCGAAGAGCGCGGGCAGCCCCCGTACCACCCCGGTATGCTGGTGGCGTTGCTGCTGTATGGCTACAGCCGCGGTGTATATTCCAGCCGCCAGCTCGCCCGCGCCTGCGAGGAACGCATGGATTTCATGGCGGTGACGGGTCTGAACCGGCCGGATTTCCGCACCATCAGCGACTTTCGCAAGCGCCATCTTCCGGCCCTGTCGGATCTGTTCGTGCAGGTGCTGCGGCTGTGTCAACGGGCAGGCCTTGTGAAGCTCGGCCATGTGGCGGTGGACGGCACCAAACTGCGGGCCAACGCCAGTCGACACAAAGCGATGAGCTACCAGCGGATGGTGACGCAGGAACCGAAGCTGGCCGCTGAAGTGAAGGCCTGGCTGGACGAGGCCGAAGCGGCTGACCAGACGGAGGACGCCCAACACGGCCGTGAACGCCGGGGCGACGAGATGCCGGAGTGGGTGGCGAACAAGCAGCGCCGGCTTGAACGCATTCGCCAGGCCAAGGCACAACTGGAGGCCGAAGCGGCCGGCGATCCGGCTGATCTCGATCCGGATGGCCCTGGCCCCTCCTCAGGTATGCAGCAGCGGGGTGCGCGCAAGACAACGCCCTCAGACACACCGCCGGACAAAGCGCAGCGCAACTTCACCGATGGCGACAGCCGGATCATGCCGAGCCAGGGAGGCTTCATCGCGGGTTATAACGGCCAGATCGCCGTCGATGCCGCGCATCAGGTCATTACGGCTCACCGCCTCAGCACCAATCCGGCTGACTTCTCCGCGCTGGTGCCGTTGATCGATCAAACCCGAACCAATCTCGGCCGCACGCCGCGGGCGGTTTCCGGCGATACGGGCTTTGCCAGCGAGGCCAACATTGCCGCCATGCAGGATCGCAAAATCAATGCCTATCTTTGCCCGGGCCGGGTCCGCCACGGCAGCACCGATCCCACCGCCCGGCGTGTGCTGAAGCGCACGCCGTTAATGCAGGCGATGGCTGACAAGATACGAAAGGCCGGACGACGCAGCCGATACCGATTACGCAAACAGGTGGTCGAGCCGGTCTTCGGACAGGAAAAAGCAGCCAGAGGCTTCCGACAGTTCCTCCTCCGCGGTCTCGAACAGGTCAGAGGCGAGTGGGCGATGGTCTGCACCGTGCACAATCTGCTGAAGCTCCACACCGCTCGGCCATGAGCGGTGCTGCCGGCGGATCCAAACACCTTGCCTCCGCCTGCCAAGAAACAACGCCAGCGCAAGGATCGACGGAAATGGCAATTCTCGGACAGGCTCCTAGGGCCGGTCCGGCAACAAGCCCATCCCGTTCGACCAGATTACGCACATTTTATGGGTAAACGGTTCGTTATAATTGTGTTTTTGTCACGCGCCACCGGCTTCTGGGACATTCACCCGATGGTGTCCGTCGATTGGCCAAACCCGGGCTGCACAAAGGATTAATTTCACCGTAATCGGGCGGTCACTCAACAAACAGCTCGGGAAACAGCAATCCATGGCTTCTTTCGTTTGGACCGGCGGTCAAGACATAAACGGCTTTAACAACTGGACCACGCCGGCCAACTGGACGGTCGGTGGCGTTCCGGCAACCACGTTCCCCAACAGCCCTGCCGATGACGTCGCAGTCAACTCCGACGTCAGCGCTGCCGATTCAATCATCAGCGGCGGATCGTCCATTACTGTCAACACGCTGGGCGTCGGCAATTCCGGCATTCCGGGCATCAACAGCGGCCACGTAATCGTGGGCGGCAGCAGTGATATCGGCGGCGGTGGCGGCGGCACGCTGACCTCGGTCGGCGGGATCACGGTCGCGTCGACCAACGCGGGCGGCGGCTTGGTCGGCGGCACCGGCGGTGTGGTCAACGCACCGTTCCTGACAATCACGGGCCCCGGCGCGGTCATTGGCGGCGGCGGGACCTTCAATATTCCGACCATTACCAACAACGGCGAGATTCAGGCCGACGGCGGTAATTTCAACCTTGGGCCGGTCGTGCTGAACAGCTCGACCATTGCCGGCACCGGCTTCATTGAGGTCGACGGGCAATCGGCCGTGGAAATCAACGCCGTCACCGGGCAGACCGTGAATGTGGCGGTAAGCCAAGGGCAGACGGGGACGGTGATCTACGATGTGCCGGCCGGCTTCACCGGAACCCTCGACCTGCTGAACCGCAATACTTCGGCGACCCTGTTCTTCAAGGGCGTGAATGCCGCCGGCGTCAGCTTCGATCCGGACAACCATCGTCTGGTCGTAACGGATGCAAGCGGCGCCACTGTCGTTTCGATTCCATTCATCAGCAACGGGACGGTAGGCCTGTCGGTGACGCCATCGACGATGCCGGGGTATGGCGAGGTGGTGGTCACACCGACCAACACGGGCATCGTGCCGAATTTTCCGCCGCCGGTGAACGGGATCAGCACGACCACGCTCAGTTCTTCCGAGCTGTCGGACCTGCTGCAGGGCAACCAAAGCGCCATGCGCTTCGTGTCGGGGACCGAAGCCATCAAGGTGGTGGATGGGGTGCTCAGCGTTGGGCCGGACACCAATGAGGCGTTCGTGACCCGCCTGTATGAAGGGCTGCTGGGCCGGGCGCCCGACCTGACCGGTCTTTCAGGGCTGGATGCAGCCGTAGGCACCTACGGAAAAACGGTGGTGGCGCAGGCGTTCCTGAACAACCCCCAATTCCAGGCGGCGCACCCGGCTGGCGATGACGCATCCTTTGTCACCACGATGTATCAAGGCTTTCTTGGCCGGGCACCGGAGGCCGGTGCTGTCGGATCGTGGACGACCGCAATGAATGCGGGCATGTCACGCGCCCAGGTGGCGTCACTGATAGCCGATTCCGACGAATCCAAGCAGCATTGGGCCGGCGTCACCTCAAGCGGGGTGTTCGCCTACAATCCGAACTCGGCGGTCATCCGCGAGGATTACCAGCTGGCTTTCGGGCGGGACGCCGATACACCTTCGCTGGCCGCCCTGACCTCGTTCGTCGGCGGCGGGGGAACCCTGCAGGACGTGGCCAAGGACATCTCGATGACGCAGGAGTTCCAGACCCTGCACGGCCAGCAGACTGATCAGCAATATGTCGACAGCCTGTACGTGAACGGACTTGGGCGTGCGGCGGATCCGGCCAGCGCGTCCGCCTGGGTCGGCGCGCTGCAGTCGGGCGCGACGCGCTCCGACGTCATGGGGGCAATCGCGCAATCGACCGAGGGCCAGGCGCACCTGCAGTGGGCCCTGACAGCCTGAACTGAACCGGCCGCCGCCCCCGCAAGGTGGGCGGCCGGATCCTACCGTGTGCCTCGGAACCGCTCGACCGCGGCGACGAGGGCGCGCCGGATGCCAGGCTCCAGCGCCGAATGGCCGGCATCGGGAACAACCGTCATACGCGCGTTGCGCCAAGCCGCGGCAAGATCGAACGCGGTGACCGCGGGGCAGATCATGTCGTAGCGGCCCTGCACGATCTCGGCGGGGATGTGGCTGATCGGGTCCATGTGCGAAAGCAGGCCGCCCGGCGGCAGGAACAGGCCGTGCGCGAAGTAATGCGCCTCGATCCGGGCTAGCCCCAGCGAGGTCCGATCCTGCGAAAATCCGTTCACCGTCTCCGGGCTCGGCAGCAAGGTGCTGCAGGTGCCCTCATAAACCGACCAGGAACGCGCGGCCGGCAGATGGACCGACGGATCGGCGCTGGTCAGGCGGCGCAAATACGATCCCAGCAGATCGGCGCGTTCGGCCGCCGGCAGGAAGCCGGCAAACGCGGCATGGGCATCCGGAAATACCGATTGCATCCCGTGCAGAAACCACGCGACCTCCTGCTCGCGGCCCAGGAAAACGCCGCGCAGCACCGCCCCCGCGACACGGTTTGGATGGGCCTGCGCATAGGCAAGGGCCAGGGTGGATCCCCAGGAACCGCCGAACAGCAGGAAGCGGTCGACCGCAAGATGGCGGCGCAGGATCTCAATGTCGGCCACCAGGTCGGGCGTGGTGTTGTTTTCCAGGCTGCCGAGCGGGCGCGACCGCCCTGCCCCGCGCTGGTCGAAGATGATGATGCGCCAGAAATGCGGGTCGAAGAAGCGCCGGTGAACAGCCCCGGCACCGGCGCCAGGACCGCCATGCAGGAACAGCACCGGCCGGCCGTTCGGGTTGCCGGCTTGCTCCCAATACATCACGTGCCCGCCGGACAACGGCAGGTAGCCGGTCTCGTAGGGGCCAATCTCAGGAAACAGGTCACCACGGGGCATGATTGGGCAATCGTATAGGGGCTCGGGACAACGGGAAACATGTCATTTCAGCCGGCGCAAGTCACCGTCCGGCGTGATCCCTGTTTCCGCGAACCCGGTCGAGGAGTAGCGAGGCCGGTATCGCTCCGCTACAAGCCCCCGCATGCAACGGCTCTGGATCATCATCGCCTCTCTGGCAGGCGCAACGGCCGTCGCCATGGCAGCCTACGCCGCCCACGGCATCCAGGATCCGACCGCGTTGCGGATCGTGAACAGCGGCGTGCAGATGCAGGGGTGGCACGCCCTGGCCCTCCTGGCGACGGCGCTCTGGGCGCCGCGGGGTGGCCGCCTCGCCCACGCCGCCGGCGCCGCGTTCACCGTCGGGCTCATCCTGTTCTGCGGTTCCGTCTACAGCTTGGGCCTGGCTGGCATGTCCTGGGGCATCCTCGCCCCCACTGGCGGCATTCTGCTGATGGTCGGCTGGCTGATGCTCGCCGCCTCCGCCCTGCGCCCCGGATGATCCGCACCGCCTATCTTGCCGCGGAAAGCTTCGAGCAACCCCTTATCGAGGAACTGGCCCGCCGCGACGTCGCCATCAGCGAGTGGCACGGCCGCCTCGCGCTGTCCCCCGACCCGCCAATCCACGCCGCCTGGGCGCTCGACACCTGGACCGATCCCCGCGTCGTCGAAACCCCCAGCGTCAAATCCGCCGCCGACGCCTTGCGCGCCCTTCAGCGCAACTGGGGCGCCTACAGCGCCGGCCACCATCGCCGCATGGCGTTGATCGAGGCTCGCATGCCACCGGTCAAGGCCGCGCCACTGGTGTTCCCGGCCAGCGCCCCGGTATCGCATCTGGGCGCATGGACGTTGCTGGGGCCCGACCGGCTGATTGCCAGCCCGGTCAAGTCCAGCCCCTTCGTCAATGGCGAATGCCTGTTCGTCGAGGACCATATCGGGCCACCAAGCCGCGCATATCTGAAACTGTGGGAGGCACTGGTACGATTCGGACGATGGCCGGTGCCAGGTCAGCGTTGCCTCGACCTCGGTGCATCACCCGGCGGCTGGACCTGGGTCGTGGCCTCCCTCGGCGCCACGGTAACCGCGGTGGACAAGGCGCCGCTCGACCCACGGATTGCCGCCATGCCCGGGGTGACGCAACGGCAGGACAGTGCCTTCGCCATGGCGCCGGAACCGGTGGACTGGTTGTTCAGCGACGTGATCGCCTATCCCGATCGCCTGCTGGCGTTGGTGCGGCGCTGGATCGAAGCGAAAGCCGCGCGGCAGATCGTCTGCACGATCAAGTTCCAGGGGCCGACCGACCATGACTCGGCGGACTCCTTTGCGGCCATTCCCGGCGGACGGGTGGTTCACCTGTTCCACAACAAGCACGAGCTCACGTTCTTATGGGGTGCTTGCTGACGGGCACCCGCTGCGGCTAGATGCGCCGATACGACAGTCGGGGGCGTGTATGGCGGTCAACAAGGTTTTCCGGGATGCGAAGACGGCCCTGGCCGGACTGCTGCACGACGGCATGACGATTATGTCCGGCGGGTTCGGCCTGTGCGGCATTCCTAGCACCCTGATCGAGGCGATCCGCGACAGCGGCGTGAAGAACCTCACCATCATCTCCAACAACGCGGGCATTGATGATGCCGGGCTTGGGATCCTGCTGCAGACCCGGCAGGTGCGGAAGATGATCAGTTCCTACGTGGGTGAGAACGCCACCTTCGCCAAGCAATACCTGGCCGGCGAGCTGGAGATCGAGTTCAACCCGCAGGGCACGCTGGCGGAGCGTATCCGAGCGGGCGGGGCCGGCATTCCGGCATTTTTCACTGCGACCGGTGCTGGGACGCAGATCGCCGAAGGCAAGGTGCAGCAGGAATTTGACGGACGGTTGTATGTGCAGGAGCTCGGCTTGCGCGCCGACCTGTCGGTGATCCACGCCTGGAAGGCCGATACCGAAGGTAATCTGGTGTATAGGAAGACCGCCCGGAACTTTAATCCGATCATGGCGACCGCCGCCGAAATGGTGGTGGCGCAGGTCGAGCACCTGGTGGAGCCTGGCCAGATCGATCCGGACCATATCATCACCGCCGGCATTTTCGTCAACCGGATCGTCAAACTGGATACGGTCGACAAACGAATTGAACAACGCACCGTGCGCAAGCGCGCCGCCTGAAGGAGCCCCGCCCATGCCCTGGACCCGCGATCAGATGGCCGCTCGGGCGGCACAGGAACTTGAAGATGGATTTTACGTAAATTTGGGGATTGGCATTCCTACCCTGGTGGCAAACCATATTCCTGAGGGCATGTCGATCCAGTTGCATTCGGAGAACGGAATGCTCGGGATGGGCGCCTTTCCGTTTGAAGGCGATGAAGATCCCGACCTGATCAATGCCGGCAAGCAGACGGTGACCGAACTGCCGACGACAAGCTTCTTCGACAGCGCCGCGAGCTTCGCGATGGTGCGCGGCGGGCACATCAATATCTCCATCCTGGGCGCGCTGCAGGTTGCGGAGAACGGCGACCTGGCGAACTGGATGATCCCGGGCAAGATGGTCAAAGGCATGGGCGGCGCCATGGACCTCGTGGCGGGCGTGAAGCGGGTCGTGGTGCTGATGGAGCACACCGCCGGTGGCAAGCCGAAGCTGCTGAAGCGCTGCAACCTGCCGCTGACCGGTGCCGGCGTGGTCGATCTGGTGATCACCGACCTTGGCGTGTTCTCGATCGCATCCAAGGGCCACGACAATGGCCTGACGCTGGTCGACATCGCACCGGGGGTAACGCTGGAGGAACTGCGCGCAAAGACCGAAGCACCGTTTGCCGTCGCGCAGGGTCTGCACGTGGCGGCTTGATCCGGCGAAACACCTTGGTGCCATCACGGATCAATGCCGATCGAGCAAGTCCTGCCCAATAGGGGTGAGAGGACGCTGCATCGGCGATCAAGAGAAACGCCAGGCGCCAACACTTGATGTTGGCACCTGGACTGTTCCGCAGTCAGTTGATCAGATTATAGAACTTCGCAGCGTTTTCGCAGGTGATCTTATGCACCTGGTCGGCTGTCAGGCCGCGGAACTGCTGTTCGATGTATTTGTCGGATTCGGGCCAGATCCCATCCGTGTGCGGATAATCCGACCCCCACATCAGCGTATCTTCGGTCATCAGGTTGTTGGTGTTCAGCAGCTTCGGCCCGATCGGGTCGTACTGGAACGTCGCCTTGCACTGGCGCTGCCAGTACTCCGACGGCTTCAACTTCATCAGGTCGCGGAACCGGTCCTCGAACTCGAAATCCATCCGATCCAGCGCGTATGGAATCCACCCGATCCCACTCTCCCCGAACGACACCCGCAGCCGTGGATACCGCTCAAACACGCCTGCACCCATCATTGCCGCCAGGATATGGATCAGCCCCATCTGGAATGCCGACACCCCGGTGAACATCGCCGCCCGCCGGACCTGTCCCGACGCCATCTCCCGCGCCCGCGGCGGGGTCGTCGGGAACGTGTGGAAATGCAGCGGCAACTGGACATCGCTGACCGCCTGCCAAAGCGGCTCCCAACTCGGATGCCACATCGGCTCCATATCCCAGGAGCATGACAGTTCCAGCCCGCGCAGCCCCATCTTGGCGGTGCGATAGACCTCGGCCACGGCCCAGTCGACGTTGCCGTACGGCAGACACGCCAGCCCGATATGCCGGTCCGGGTAGTGGCTGCAGAAATCCTTCAGCCAGTCGTTATAGATCCTGAACATTTCCATCGCCGCCTCGCTGTCCTGCATCTTCGATGCAGAGCCGAGGATGCCGAAGATCACTTCGGCGTCGACGCCGTCACGGTCCATTTCCTTGACCCGCAGATGCGGATCGCTGGGGCGCTGGATGCCTTTCTGGCCATCCTCGAACATTCCTGTCGCGGCCATGATGTCGACGCGCTTGTTCTGGCCGGGCACCAGCTTCGCCCCGCCCGGTCCGACACCGTTCAACAGCCCGAAATTGGCGCCGCTTTTGGTGACCCATTGCGGCCCATCCGGACCGTCGGTCACATACGGCATGCGATCGCGAAGTTCGTTGGACGCCTCGGAGACAAACAATTCCGGCGGCATCCAGGGCATGTCGAGATGGCAATCGGCCGATATTCGCCTGTACTGCATGATGGTCCTCCTGCTGGTTGTCTTTTTTTCGGCTCAAGGCGCTTGTTGGCGAAATCCTATACCCGGATTGCGGGAAACACCAAATTTTGCGGATGGCGACGCGATCCATCGGTGGCCGCACCGGGGAACGTTGGCTCAAAGCATTGAGCGCGCGCTCGACCTGCAATCCGGTCTTGCATTGCAACAGCAAGATCACTCAAGCGTGGTTTGGATAATGCAGAGATCCTGCCACCGCTGATTGATTGCTTCGGCGAAGGCGCCACGTCTCAGGATGGTTCCCGGTGGCAGAGCGCGCTCCATGCCGTGAGGCTGCATCGTGATGCCGAAAAAACGATACTTTGCCGCTCCCGGACGGACATCGCATCGCTGAACGTGGCTGGATGAGTGTCGGCTGAAGCTTGCCCCTGCGCCGCCAGCCCGCCCGACAAACGCTCTGACCCTGTTACCTACGCAGTCTGCAGTAACGCTTGCCCAAGATAGCCATTGTCATCCTTCACGCCCGGCAACACGAAGAAGTAGCCGCCGCCGAATGGCTTGATGTATTCCTCAAGTGTCTCGCCGTTCAGCCGTTCCTGAACACTGAGGAATCCGCGATCGAGGCCGGCCTGAAAGCAGGTGAACAACAATCCCATATCGAGCTGCCCGGCCCTGGTCAGTCCACGCGAGTAGTTGTATGCGCGGCGCAGAATCAGACTGGACTGCGTCGCCTTGGTGCGCGGATTGGCCAGACGGATATGCGCGGTCAGCGGAATGGATTTGCCGTCCGGATCGGCTGCGTAGTTGGGCGTATCGTGCTCATGCGCCTGACCGAGTGGCGCGCCCTCCAGCTTGTCGCGACCGAAGATGGTCTGCTGCTCCTGCAGCGGCGTGCGATCCCAGTGTTCGACCAACATACGGATCAGGCGCACCACCTGGTAGCTGCCGCCCGCCGTCCAGGCCGGTTCGGCGGAGGTCGCCGGTATCCAGACCTGGCGGTCCATCAACGCGGTATCGGTCGTGTCCAGGTTTTCTGTGCCGTCCTTGAAACCCATCAGGTTGCGCACCGTATCCCGCCGCTGCCGCTTCAACACATGCGGCGGCAGGAACCCCTCCATCTTCCAGCGCAACGCGATAAAATCCGGCATCGTCTTCACGAGGTCGCGCAGGGCGTGGATCGTTGTCTCGGCCGTATTGGCGTTGAACTGCAGACACAGGTCGCCGTGGCAGAAATCCGCATCCAGCGCATCATTGGGAAAGCGCGTCATCGCCACCAGCTCACGCGGGCGCATCGACCCCAGGCCATAGCGGTCGTCGAACAGAGTGCTGCCAACCGCAACCGTAATGGTCAGCGCATCGGGGAACACGAGGGGGCCGAGCACGCCGGAATCGAGCGGCGGCAGTTTCGGGTCAACGGTCGGCACCGCCCCACCCCGCATCAAAAAAGCGCAACGCTCGGTCAGAAGCCGGAACATCTGGTCCAGCTCCGAGCGGTTCTCCGCCAGCACGTCGAAGCTGGCGACCAGCGCAGCGGCCGGCTGTGGCGTTATCACCCCTGCCTGATGCACGCCGTAGAAGGGAAATCGATCCTGCGTACCGTCCGCCGACTCATCGGGCAACTGGTCGCGCTGATCAGGAAGTGACGCCGCACGTGCGGTCATCGCCCCCCCTGCCGCGCCCAGCCCGATCAACAGACCGCGCCTTCCGGTACCGGCAAGCTTGCGCATGGTCAGTTGACCCCCAGTGTGCCACGAAGCTTGGACAAATCCTCGGCCAACGCGGTGATGGAGCGCTTCAGCGTGTTCTTGTCGGCACCGGAGAGCTTCTCGTACGACTGGAACCCGTTTCCAGCCTTATACTTGGCCAATGTTGCGTCGACCTTGACGAAGTTGTCGTCCACGCGAGCCACCAGTTTCGGATCCCGCGGCATGAGCAGCGGCTTCAACAGGACAAATATCTGCTGCGCGCCGTCGATATTGGCCTGAAAATCCCACAGATCGGTGTGGCTGTAGCGGTCTTCCTCGCCGCTGATCTTCTTCGAGGCGACTTCCTCGATCAGATCCGCCGCGCCGCCCACAACATTCTTGGCCGGCAGTTCAAGCCCATCCAGCCGGTGGCGCAATTCCACCGTATCAGCGGCGAGCCGATCGGCGGCCGGCGCCAATCCATCTGTCGTTTTCCGGTCAAACAGCACGTATTCGATGTGGTGGAAGCCGGTCCAGGTGGTGTCCTGCTCCTTCTGTTCGAAATCATCGGCGCGGGCGTCGATGGACGCGTCGAGATCGTTGAACAGCTCGGCGATTGGTTCGATACGTTCATAATGCACCCGGGCCGGCGCGTACAGGCGCTGCGCCTCGGTCAGGTTGCCGGCCTTCACAGCCGCCGCGAACGCAGCCGTAGCAGTGACAAGCGCGTCAGTCTCGCTCAGCACATAGGTGCGATAGGCAGCGATTGGGCCGGCCAGCTCTGCCGGGACGGCAGCGGCTTGATGGGCGCCGGCGGTGACGGTGAGCGTGCCCTTCGGATTGCTCAGAAGGCCACACGTCATCAGGTATTCGCCGGGTGCCAACGTTGCCGTCACTGGCTGGGTGAAGCCAGGCACGATGTTCTCCCGTTCGGCCACCACCGTGACGCCCTTGAGGATTTCCCATTCGAGCGCCCGACGGCTTCCGTTCTTGACGCTGAACACGGTTTTGCCGGCGGGTACGGTCAGCGCAGCGGGATCACAGCCCTTGTCCGTCACCGTAACGGTGACCGCAGCGGCAGCCGGTTCGGCCGCCTTGGCGATGGGGCCGCAGAGCATGGATGCCGTTGCCAGCAGATATACGAGATGTCGGGTCATACGGACCTTCAATGCCAGGTGTGTTCAAGCCCGGCGCAAAGCGAGGCGCTGTCGCGGGGCCAATGAAAATAGTGTCAGTGTGGGGACCAGATAGCCCAGATAGGCAATCACCTCGCCGACCGTTGGCGTATCGGTGTAACCAAACAGCCCGGACAGCAGGGTGCCGGCGATGCTGTCGTTCGGCAGCACGGCGCTGAGGTCGAAAGCGGTCTTCTGCAATCCGTCCCACAGCCCCGCCTCGTGGAGAGACCGCACCGCGGAGGCCAGCAATCCGGCGGCCACAAAAACGATGAACACACCGGTCCAACGGAAAAACAGCCGCAGGTTCAGCCGCAGGCCCCCGCGATAGACCCCGTATCCCAACGCGACAGCACCAAGCAGACCCAGGACGGCGCCGGTGGGGACGGCCGGACCGACATCCTGCTTAAACGTCGCGAGCAGGAAAAACACCGATTCAAGTCCCTCGCGCCCAACCGCGAGGAACACCATGCCCACCAGTGCCAAGCCGGAGCCGCCGGGCGGCAGCGCCGCATCGATGGAATCGTGCAACTTGGCCTTGATCGAGCGAGCGGCCTTGCGCATCCAGAACACCATCGAGGTGAGGATCACCACGGCGATCATCCCCACCACGGCTTCGAACAATTCCTGTTGCGCCTGTGGAAATTCAGCGCTGGCAAGATCCAGCGTGACGCCGAGTGCCAGGCAAAGCACGCTGGCCAGCACCACACCCGCCCAGACCATCGGCAGCAGGCGGGACCGCCCGGTCTGGCTCAGATACGACGCGACAATGCCGACGATCAGGGCTGCCTCGATCCCTTCGCGCAGCATGATCAAGAACGGTATCAGCATGAATGAACTCCTGCAGTCGCGAATGATTATCATACTCAGGTCGGGCTGGAAAGATGCCCGGGATGCGGTCGGCAAAATCGCATCCGGCCGCTGCCGTGCGCGCGGAGCGGTTCACATCAATCCCGGGGCGGAGATACCGGATCGGAAGATGGATTACGGAGCCCTCATACCGCCGGCTGGCGTCTCATTGATTTGCGCGTAGCCGCCACGCCCGCCCTGAGCCCATATCAATCAGCGACAGCGCTATATCACCACCCGTGGCAACACCTTGTCCGTCAGCAGCCGAAACGAGCGGCCGCTCATTGGTGCAGCCATCAGGTAGGTCATGCCGATTTCCCCGGCAAGCGATTGGATCTGATCGACCACACGCTCCGCGCTGCCATGGATCATGACATCCTCGAGATAGAAATCCACCGGGTCCTTGCCACCAAAGTCCCGCACCGGTCCCTGGCGAATGTTGTCGCTGTGCCTGGGGCCGATATAGGACGCGATGGTCCATTCCGCGACCCGCCTGGCCACGGCCCTGGCCTTTTCGTCGGTGTCATCGACCGCGATCAGGCGCGACATCGGGATGGTGCGGCCCGCATCGCTGTAGCCCGCATCGGCCAGCCTGGTCGCGTAGTGCCGACGCTTGGTGATCAGGTCGGTTCGCGAGGAATGCGGGTCCATCAGGATCGAGTGGCCCTGTGCGGCTGCCCATTCGATCGCAGGGATCGAAGAGGCCGCCATCCAGACCGGCGGGTGCGGCGTCTGCACCGGCTTGGGCAACACTTCGACATCGTCGTAGTCAAAGAACCGGCCATGATGGGTGATACGCTGGTTGGTCCAAGCCTTCAGGACGATATCAACCGTTTCGTGGAACCGGGCGGCACTCTGCTCGCCGGGGATGTTGAACGCGGCGAACTCGCTGCGCTCAAAGCCGCGGCCTGCCCCCCAGTTGACCCGCCCGCCGGACAGCACGTCCAGCAGCGCCACCTCCTCGGCCAGGCGCAGCGGGTTGTAGAACGGGGCCAGCGAAACGGCGGTGCCGATCCGCAGCTTCGTGGTGCGGGCCGCAGCCATGGTGCCCATCATGTGCACCGACGGGCAGACCGAGAACGAAGAGAAGTGATGTTCCGCCAGCCAGACCGCATCGTAGCCGGTCTTGTCCATGATGGCGAAACGGTCCAGTGCGGTCTCATAAACCGAATTGAGCGACACGGACCGGTCACGCCAGCCGAAGAACTGCAGGATCCCGAGTTTCATGGTTGTCCCCCCTTAGCTTCGATTGATTTGCCTTAGCCGGACAGACAGTTGTTCGCCAGCATCCGGGTCAACCGTGAGCAGCCGCCATAAGCGGGCCTTGTCACAGTCCGCCGCTTGCCAGTTTCAGATCGCACGCAGCACACTGATGCCCGTGAGCAGGGAGACATGACATGGAGCTCAAAGGCGCGGTCGCACTTGTGACCGGCGGGAACGGCGGGTTGGGGCAGCGGATCTGCCACGCTCTGGCAAAGGAAGGCGCCCATATCGCGGTGATGTATGCCCAGAGCCGCGAGCAGGCCGAGGCGGTCGCGCGTGACATTGCATCACGCTACCAAGTCAATGCCGCCGCCTTCGCCTGTGACATCACCGATGCAACCGCCGTGGAGACTCTGATCGGCGATGTAACGAAGCGGTTCGGCCGACTGGACATCCTGATCAACGATGCCGCCTACAACAAGTCGATCGCGTTCAATGACCTCGATAACCTGACGCAGCAGGAATGGGACAAGATCATCGCGGTGAACCTGACCGGACCGATGCGGCTGACCAAGGCGGTGGCGCCGGTGATGAAGACGCAAGGGGCGGGGCGCATCGTCAATATCGCCTCCATCGCCGGGCTGTCGCCGACCGGGTCTTCGATCGCCTACGCCGTGTCAAAGGCGGGCCTGATCCACCTGACGCGCTGCATGGCGGTCGCACTGGCGCCCGAGACACTCGTCAACTGCGTCGCGCCGGGCCTTTTGGAAGGCACCCGCGCCACCGCAAACCTGCGGCCGGAGATGATCGAACGCAACGCGGCCGGCTCACTGCTGAAGAAGGCTGCCGACAAGGATGACTGCGCCGATATGGTCGTGACCATGTGCCGCACCGAGACCATGACCGGCCAGACGATCGTGATCGATTCAGGGCGGGTCTTCCACTAACAGCGTGACCGGTGACGCGCGACCGGTGACAGCGCGACCGGGACCGGATCGAATGGACCGGCGCGCTGGTTCCGACGAACCTATGCGTTCGTCAGGTCGAAATAGCGGATCGACGGAGGCCCCGCCAGCAGCGTCATCAAGTTGTCGAGGTCCCCACGCTCCTGTCGCCAAGCGAGGTAACTCTCGTAAGACTTGCGGCTCGCCCATCGCTCGACCAGGACCAGGTTGTCAGGGTCGTCGAGATTGACCGTGACTTCCACGCTTTGGCAGCCTTCCTTGCTGCGCGTGTCGGGTAGTATCGTGCGGAAGGTCTCGACCAACTGCACCCCCTTGCCTTTCTTCGCCGTCGCTTCAAGTACGACAATGCACGTCATGATTTCCCCCCTCGTAACATATGCCCCAACGCCCGGCAGGTCCGAACTCCCCGGCAGGATTGACCCTGGCAGCCTGCTCGCAATCCCGCCCTGCCCGCAAGGCTCCACCCGCAGCCGTTCAGGCGGCCTTGCCGCGGGCACAGAAGCAGGACACCGATACCGGAATATCCGCACGGGCGGCGGCCAGTTCCACGCGCTGGCGGATCAGCGGCGCCTCGACCGTCTCACCACGCCGCTCGAGGCAGTCGAGCAGCCCGAGCATCGCCCACAGATTGTCCGGGTGGATCTGTGCTCGGGGCAACGTGCCGCCCAGGCCGAGGTCTTCGCGATAGACCAATTCGGCTTCCGCGGCGCGATCCTGTTCCAGCAGCAGGGCACCGAGGGCATGGCGGACCGGCTGCATCCAGCCCCACGGTTCATCGTAGGGCAGGTCATCCTCCAGGGCGATGGCGTGGCGGAGACTGTTGAAGGCGGCGTCGTATTCCCCGCGGCGATAGGCGATTTCTCCTTCCAGCATCGCCTCGGCAATAGCCAGCGTTTCCAGGCACGAAACATTGTGCATGTAGGGGGACTTCGGCACACATTTCGCCGCCGCACGAAACAGCGCCTGTTCAGCCTCCGCCGCCGGAACATCTCCCAGCGCGGCATAGGCGACACCCTTGGCGTAATGCATCATCGCCACGGTGTTGCAGTAAAGCGCCCGGTCCGCCGGCAAGTCCTGCGCCACGATCTCCCGCCACTTGCCGAAGCGGATCAGCACATGCTGGCGGACACCGACATAGCTCTCGAAGAAATCGGCCATCGGCGGCGAGGCGGCATAAGCGACGCCCCAGTGCGCCATGGCACAGCCGGGGTCGGCTGCGATCGCCTTCTCGAAGCAGACCATCGCCTCCTCATGATGATAGCCGAAGCACCAGTTGAGCCCACGGTCAAACCAGCGTTGCGCCTCCGGCGACGTGGTGGTCACCGTCCGCGTGTGAGCGCCGACATCATAGGGATAGTCCATGTCCGATCCCCCGATACGGCCGGCCCGCGAGCCGGCACTGTTTCCCCCCGCCGCGTATCGAGGCTGGCGTCCATCGCGGCTGTCCGGACGCCTGCCCCACTCATCCGACAGCCAACTAGTTGGTCATAGGTCCACCCCGCCTGCAAAGACCTGCATGCGGATCATCGTCCGAATGTCGAATTTGCCCGCGCCACACCCCCTTCCAACCCGTCCGGGCCACAACCATCGCGCCCGCCGCTTAGGGCCGCAGCACCGTCATCTTGAACGGCCCACTGTTAGCGGCGGCATGTGCGACGGCCTCGTTGGCGTGCTCCAGGTCGAAGCTGGAGACCGCGAAATGGTCGAGCCGCAGCAGACCGTACCGGACCAGCGCGGCCAGGCGGGCAGTCGCGTCCGGCGGACACATCCAGACGCCATGGATGGTGATGCAATTGCGCATGATCCACGGATAGGGCAGCTCCAGCCCCGCCCCTCCCAGCATGCCGACGCCGCCCATCAGCACCACGCGCCCATACGGCCGCACCGTCATTACCGCAGCCCTGACCGTTGTCGTGCCGACCGAGGGCGGCAGGATGTCCAGCACGCAATCGATCGGCCCTGGCGCCGCCTGCTGCATACGTTCCCGATCGGTCGCCTCTTCACCGGTCAGCGTGACGGGACGCAAGCGCGGGCCGAACCGCCGCGCCAGATCCTGCAGCACCGCCACGTTGCGCCCGACCGCGATGACCCAGGCCGCGCCCAGCGCCAGGGCAACGGCAACCGCCGCACTGCCGAAGTTGCCCGTGGCGCCGCTGACCAGCACGGTCTCACCGGGCTGCAACCTGGCCGCCAGGAAGCCGCCATAAGGCACCAGCAGCGTGTTCAGCGCGCACCACGACGGCGCGTCCTCGGCATCGATTGGACCAATGCGGATCGCGTTTTCGGTCGGCACCCTGATCCGTTCGGCCCAGGCGCCGTGGTGGAAATGCTGTTGCAGCCGCAGACCGCCTTCGCCGCGGGCGCTCCAGCCCTGCAGCGTGATGTCAGGCGACAGGACGTTGTCCCGCGACCGCACCGTCGGGTCGCAGAACACCCAGTCGCCGACCGCGAGTTGCGTCGCGTCCGGGCCGAAGGCACGCACCCGGCCAATCGCGCCCGGACCAGGAATCGCAGGCAGCGCGAGTTGATACTTCCGCGCGCCGCTGAGTACTTCATCCGTGTAGGACAAGACGCTGGAAGCAGCGACATCGACGATCACCTCGCCGGTGCCAAGGACAGGATCGGGCACCGTTTCGACGGACAGTGGCGATCCGAAGCTATTCAGAACAGCAGCTTTCATGGGTCATGGCCTTTTGTTGAAGCTGCCATTGTGGCCATGGTTCCAGCGCCTGTTCAGACCTGGTATTATCCTAGGATTGAGCAAACCCAGCCAAGGGAGGATCCCTGCGTGGCGGACCCGCACCAAAGCGAACTCGGCGATTTCCTCCGCTCGCGCCGGCAGCGGCTGACCCCGCGCGATGTCGGCCTTCCCGGCACCCGGCGACGGCGTACACCCGGCCTGCGCCGGGAGGAGGTGGCAGAACGCGCCGGTATCGGCGTGGACTGGTATATTCGGCTCGAACAGGGCCGAAGCGTCAGCCCATCGGCCACCACCGTCGACGCGTTGGCGCGCGCTCTGCGGCTCAACAAAGCCGAACATGCGCATTTGCGGGCCCTGACGCGCGACGCCGGTCGGCGCGCGTTCGCCCCCGAAGCCGTGCCCGAGGCCATCCGCCGCCTGATCCAGGGTCTCGACCGGCCAGCCTATGTCACCGGCCGCCGCTGGGACATCCTCGCCTGGAACGACGCCGCGGACGAGATCTTCGCCTTCAGCCGCCTGCAGGCGGACAACCGCAACGTTCTTCTGTGTGTTCTGACCGAGCCGTATGCGCGAACCCTGTTCGGCGCGACGTGGGCGGGAGAGGCCAAACGCATGGTGGCCCAGTTCCGGGCAACCCACGACCTTTGGGCTGGCGATCCGGCATTTCTCGAACTGCTGGCCCGCCTGCGCGAGGGATGCCCCGAGTTCCCGGCGTGGTGGGAAGCACACGACGTCCGCGGTCCCGCGGCCGGCTACAAGCTGCTGAACCATCCCGAACGCGGCCTGCTGCGCCTGGAATATGCAGCCTTCCAGGCCAGTGAAGACCCGGCGCTGAAGCTTGTGATCTATACGCCTGCCTGAAAGCCGCCCATCGCCGCACGCTCCGGCAGTGAAAATTGCCCCTGGCAGCCTATTTTCCTGTTAGAACCGATCGCGCATGATCGCCCATTCAGCAGGTCCGGAACAGGAGCGGCTTCCTTCATGACCGACCCGGCGACCCCGTTACGCCGCCTTGCCGGACGCCGCTCCCTGGCTCGGGCGGCGATCCTGATCGAAACGCTTTGGCCGGCGCTGTGGCTGCCACTCACTGTGGTGGGGATCTTCGTCGCCCTTGCTTTGCTCAACGTCCCGCCATTGCTGCCGGGATGGCTGCACCTTGGGCTGCTCGCCCTGGTCCTGGCGATCGTGGCTGGACTGCTGGTCCGCACCCTGTGGCGCATCCGCCTTCCCGACGACGCAGCCGCCGATCGCCGGCTGGAGGCGCGATCGGGGCTGATCCATCGGCCGCTGTCGGTGCTGTCGGACCGTCCCGCGACGGAGGACGCTGCAGCGCTGGCGCTTTGGCAGGTCCATGCGGCGCGCGCCCGCACGCAGATCAACCGCCTGAAGGTCGGTCCTCCACAGCCCGGCCTTGCGCGTCGTGATCCTCGTGCCCTGCGCTATGCCGTGCTGCTGGTGGTCGTGGCCTGCCTGGGCATCGCCAACACCGATGCATGGACCCGGCTCCACGCAGCCGTCACGCCTTCAATGCCGGTCGCGCTGGGAGCGCCGGCGACTGAACTGCAAGCCTGGATCACGCCGCCGGCCTACACCCGGGTCGCGCCGATTTTCCTGAAACCCGAAGGCGGCAGCGTTTCGGTTCCCGCCGGGTCGCACCTTACGGTTGACGTGTCCGGCGGATCGGTCGCACCGGTTCTGGCGTTGAACGAGCGGTCGGATTCCTTCACCGCCCTGGCAAGCAACAGCTTTCAGATCGAGCGGGACCTTGTGCGCGGCGGCCTGCTGACGGTGAAACGCAGTGGCGGCAACCTGGCGGCCTGGATGCTGACAGTGGTGGCGGATCAGCCTCCAAGCATAAGCTGGGGCGACACCCCCGGCCGCGTCGCCTCCAGCCAGCAGACCAGGCTGCCGTGGCAGGTTGCCGACGACTACGGCGTGGCCAGCCTGCAGGCCGAATTGCGATTGCGTGACCGGCGCGATGCCCCACCGCTGGTCGTGACCATTCCGTTGCCAGGCGGTTCCCCCAAATCGGCCAAGGGGTTGAGCCAGCCCGATCTGACCGCGCATCCCTGGGCCGGCCTGCCGGTTGTTGGCCGTCTGGTGGGTCACGACGCGGCCGGCCAGACCGGCACCAGCACCGAGGCCACCTTCGAGCTGGCGGAGCGGCCGTTCCACACCCCGGTGGCACAGCTGCTGATCGCGGCCCGCAAATCGCTGAGCATCCACCCCGATGACCGCAGCGATGCACTGGAGGCGCTCGACGGGCTGATGCAACGGCCGGAACTGTTCGCCGGCGATTTCGGGGCATTCGCGGCGTTGAGTGGCACCTATTACGATCTGGTTCGCAATCCGACCGCCACCGCGGTGCCGGAATCGCAGGACATGCTGTGGGAACTTGCCCTGCACATGGAGGAGGGCCAGACGGAGCAAAGCGCCCGTTCGCTCGAAGAGGCCAGGCAGGCTGCCCGTGATGCGCTGGACAAGGCGCAGCAGGACCCAAGCAATCGAAACCGGCAGGAGCTGTCGAAGAAGCTGGAAGAACTGCAGCAGGCGATCCAGCGCCACATGCAGGCGCTGGTGCAGGAGGCACAACGCAACAATACGCTGATGCCGTTCGACCCGAAGACGATGCAGTTGTCCGACCGGGACATGCAGAAGCTGGCGCAGCAGGCGGAGCAGGCGGCCAAGGAAGGCCGCATGTCTGATGCCCAGCAGCAGATGGCGCAACTGGAGCGCATGCTGGACCAGTTGCGCAATGCGCGGACAGCCAAGGGCGACAGCAAGCAGGCCAACAGCAAGCGCCAACAGGGCAAGCGGCAGCAAAGCGTGGTCCAGGACCTGATCACGCGGGAGGGTAAGCTGCTGGACAGCGCCCAGCAGCGCGGCAACGGCCCAAGCATGTCCACTCCGGCGGACCCGGATGCGCAGCGCCAGGCGGACGCGCGGGTGCAGCAGGCGCTGCGACGCGCACTGGGCGAACTGATGCAGCAATTCACCGACCTGAGCGGCGAAGCGTCCCCCGGACTGGGCGAGGCGGACCAGGCGATGCGGGATTCAGCCGCCCAGTTGAACCAGGGCCAGGATCAAGCCGCCGGTCAGTCCCAGCAGCAGGCGATCGCAGCACTGCAGAAGGGCAATAAGGAGATGGGCCAGGCAATGGCCAAGATGGGCCAGCAGCCGAATCAGGGGGAAGCGGGCGAGGACGGCGAGGACGGGTCCGAGGGCATGATGGGTATGATGATGCCGGATGGCCAGCGCGGCGACGGCCGTGGCAATGGCCCGATCCCCGGAAGCGTCGAGCGGAGCGATCCCGGCGGGCGCGATCCGCTCGGGCGGCACAATCAGGGGAATTCCACGGACAACGCCGATGTGGCCGTGCCCGAGGAACGCGAACGTCAGCGCACCCAGGCGATCCAGGAAGAACTGCGGCAGCGCGGCGCGGACCAGGAACGGCCGCGACAGGAACTGGATTATATCGACAGGCTGCTGAAGCAGTTCTGAACGGAAGGCTGAGCCGGCTCTACGCCGGCGCGCGGTCCGTGCAGGCGGGCGTTACCGGACAGGAAACTTGGACCCGGATCATAGGCTAACGAAGGTTGCCTGAGGCCCTGCGAGCGCGGACCGTTTCAGACCAAACGCGCTGGACATTGACCGTTGCCCAGGTTCTTGCGCCGATGGATTGGATCCGGCGTGAGTCGTCAACGAACCAGTTCCATGCGTCTGCGGAAGCTGGCAAAATGTCGTCGTAGCTGTCCCACACGCATGCGGAGAGTTTGTTGGCTCGCAGGTGGTCCCCGACGTTCTCCATTGAATTCAGTTCGGGAGCGTAGGGCGGCAACGACGACAGCACGATGTTGCTCGGTAGCTTGATTCATTGCTGGTCGCGGGAAGCGGAAACCGTACCGCAGTCGCACGGCGCGGTTGACCGTCCTACCGGCCGTTCACAAAGCCGGTTGCCGCGAAACCCTGCCCTCGTGGACGATTTATAGGGGTTTGCTAAAGAGGTGCGAAATGCCGAAACCAGTTTTCGTTCTCGTCGCGGAAGATGAAGAGTTGATCCGAACGGTCATCGTGGAAGCGCTGCAGGACGAAGGTTTCGCGGTTATGGAGGTCGAGCACGCTGCGGCCGCCGTGACTATGCTGGAAAGCCACGCACCCAGCGTTCATGTACTGTTCACCGATATTCAAATGCCGGGCGCAATGGACGGCATGGCGCTCGCTCACCACACCTCGACGCACTGGCCGTGGATCGGCCTCTTGGTGACCTCCGCCCGGCCGCACCCCGGCCCCAAGGCATTTCCCAGCAGAAGTCGCTTTTTGCCGAAACCTTACCAGCACGACGAGGTTTTCCGTCATATCCGGGAACTAGCCTCACTTGCTTGAGCGAAATTCCCCTTGATGATTCTCGTTCGCGTTGCGATCTCGCTTTTTCGATTGTCGATACACACTGACAATAAACGCAATGCCTTCGACGCGGCGTTTCTGGATCATGCTGGTAGTGCGGGACCGAGTTCTTGGGCATAGGCTTGGCCATGACCGAGAGCATTCCCTACCGGCGCGCGGACCGGACCCAGCTTCAACAGATCATCGCGGGTCTTACGGAGGGCGTCATCATCATCGACCCGGACCAGACCATTGCCTGGGCAAACGATACGGCCCTCAGGATGCATGGTGTCAGCGCACGTGAGCAGCTCGGTGCGACGGTCGATGAATATCGCCAGCGGTTCGACCTTCGATACCGCAACCGGCACAAAGTGCCCGAGGGTGATTACCCAATGGATCGTGTTCTGGCCGGAGAAGCATTCACCGAGGTCATCGTCGAGGTAAGCCGCTGCGGCGAAGAAGCCCAATGGACGCACAGGCTGCGTAGTCTGGTCTTGAGCAATCCGCAGGGAGAGCCGGACTGCCTCGTGCTTGTTTTAAACGATGAGACAGAGCGTTTCAACGCCGAAGAGCGATTTGAACGCACATTCAACGCCAATCCAGCCCCTGCTGTCATATGCCGTCTGGCGGACCTCCGCTTCGTCAAGGTCAATCAGGGGTTTCGCGAAATGACCGGCTACGGTCGCGAGGAGGTCATCGGCCGGTCTGTCTATGAGCTCGACGTATTGGAAGGAGCGGAGAACAAGGAGGCCGCCATCCAATGCCTTAACGAAGGCCGCACAATTACGCAGACCGAGGCCTTGCTAAGCCTCAACGACGGGAACCGGAAGGCGGTTGTGGTAGCGGGCCAGCCGATCGAGATCGGCGACGAGCCCTGCATGCTCTTCACGTTTATGGATCTCGAGCCGCGGAAGAAGGTGGAAAACGCGTTGCGGCAGAGCGAGGAACGCTTTTCGAAGTCCTTCAAGCTCGCGCCAGTGCCCACGATTCTCAGTGAGCTCAAGGAATTTCGGATCCTCGATGTAAACGACGCGTTTACGGCCGTGACCGGTTATCTGCCCGAGGAGGTTATCGGTCGCCGCCCTGCGGAGCTTTTGCTTTGGGCCTCGGCCGCCGGAAGCCTGTTTGAGCGATCTTTGCCCACCCCCAGTGGCATCCGCAACGCAGATATATCCGTGCGGTCCAAGGCCGGCGAGGTCATCGAGTGCTTGGTCTCGGCAGACACGATCTCCATCCAAGACCAGGACTGCGTGCTGACCGTACTCCAGGACGTTACGGCGCGCAAAAAAACCGAAGCGGAATTGATTACGGCGATCGAGATCGTGATGCAGGACGCATCGTGGTTTAGCCGCACCGTCATTGAGAAGCTGGCGGCGCTACGTCAACCCCAAGGCTCCAATACGCCGCCGGTAAGTTTGCCGGATATGACGCCTCGAGAACACGACGTTTTGAGCCTTCTATGTCAAGGATTGGATGACGCGGAAATTGCCAGCGAGCTCGGCCTCTCCCGCTATACGGTGCGCAACCAGGTGGCTGGAATTTACAGTAAGATCGGCGTTCACCGGCGCAGCAGCGTCATCGTCTGGGCGCGCGAACGTGGGTTTACCGGCGAAACGCGACCAACGAGGAAAAGGGCGCGCGATAAACACCCCAAGATTTAGACGTTTATACCAAGCCACATAGTACAAACGCTTCTGTTTGCCATGCCTTTCAACACCCATGTTGTCGCTCGTCGGCTCTTTTGCCGGCAAACGCAGTTCAAGTCAGGGAGTAAGATCATGGATGAAGATCACGTTGCAGGCGCAGCCAAGCAGATCAAGGGGTCCGTGAAAGAAGCTATCGGTAAGGTCACGGGTGATACCAAAACGCAAGCCGAAGGTTCTGCTGAAAAAGCGCTCGGCAAAGCGCAGAGCGCGGCCGGCAAGGGCAAGGATGCCTTACGCGACGCTACAAAAGACTAAGTATCGCAGGTTTTCACTTGGAATACACTGTGACCGCTGTGATGGCGGTCCAGCGTTTATTCAGTACCCTAATAAGGACGCACAATGTCAGCTTCCTATGAGCGGTCACCCGCCACTCCGGCCGGGATGGCGGGTGACTTCATGGCCACACGTCCACGCGTATCGTGGTCGGCTATTTTCGCGGGGGTCGTGCTTGTTATCGCGATCGAACTCGTTCTTAGCGTTCTGGGAGCCGGTGTTGGCCTCGGCTTTGTTAAGCCAAATGCCGGCACGACCCCAGACGCAAGCAGTTTCGGCGCCGGCGCCGGTCTTTGGTGGCTAGTGAGCTCTATTATCGCTCTTGCAGCCGGCAGCTTCGCCGCAGCGCGTCTGGCTGGCGCTGGTACCCGCTTTGACGGCGCGTTGCATGGGCTAGTAATCTGGGGCCTGGCGCTTGTTATGACTGTCTACCTGGTGACGTCCGCTGTAGGCGGGCTGGTTGGGGGCGCCTTCTCAGTTATCGGCGGGACAATGTCGGCAGCGGGCTCCGCTGTATCATCCGCCGGCACCGGCGTGGCTTCTGCGTTGCCGCAGCTTGAGCAGGTGACCGGGATCAATCCAAATGTTCTTCAGCAGCAGGCGGAGGAAGTTCTCCAGTCTCCCACGCCGTCTGATCCAGCTTCCATGAATCGCGCAGACGCTACGAAGGCAGTCGGGCAGGCGTTGCCAGACCTTATTGCTGGCGGCGACAAGAGCGACGCCGCCAAGCAGCGCATCACGGAGATTGTCGCCGCACAGGCGCATATCAGCCCCCAGGACGCCCAAAAGCGCGTTGAAGATGCGCAAGCACGAATTGTCAATTTGAAAAATCAAGCTGTGCAGAAAGCGAAAACCGCGACGGATGCCAGCGCAGCAGTGACCTCGCGTGCATCATTCTGGGCCTTCTTTGGTTTTCTCATTGGTGCCGCCGCCGGCGCCGCCGGCGGCGCTATGGCCGCGCCACGCCGCGCGGTCGTGGCAGGGGCCCGATTTCCCTGAGGTGATGCGGGCTAAGGTAGTACGTGCAACTTCGAACGAACAGGACATAGCCATGAATGAGGATGAACTGCGGGGCACGGCGCGTGATGTTGGCGGCAAGCTTAAGGAAGCCGCCGGCGGCCTGACAGGCGACACAGGCATGCACGCACAAGGAAAAGTCGATCAAGCGGCTGGACAGCTCCAAGATCGATACGGGGCGGCCAAAGAAGCCGTGTCTGACGCCGCCGAGACTGTTGCCGACAAGGCCGGCTCCTTTATCGGCAATGCCGGCGACTACGTACAGGATGCGACGCAGAGCGTGCGCGCCGCAGGTGGCAAAGCTGGAGAACAGGTCTACGCTTCCAGTGTGCGTGCCAGTGAATACGCTGGGGGCATCGTGAAGCAGCAGCCATTCTTGTCTTTGCTGGGGATTGCCGCCATCGCTTACGCGGTCTCGTTCTTCATTCACTCGCCGTCCAGTCCATTTGCATCCCGGCCAACGCGATCACGCTACTTCCTCTAACGACACACCTACGCGCCTTATCACATCGTCCGCGTTCCGATCGCCTACGGTCGCGACGCGGGCGATGTGGCGATCAGCACGACAAAGGTGAAAACAGTCTTCCAAAACGAGTTTTAACCTGTGACGTGTGAGGAGGCGCCGTGGGTCCGAACCGTTGCCCTTCCGCTGTATAAGCTCGATGTTGTCTCCGACGAAAGCTGCAAGTCCCATCTTTCCGATGCGCAGTTCGGCGCCGGTTTCAAAGCGATCAAGCATTTCAAGCCGAGTTTCGTAGAGGCCATGTCCGCTGCCACTGCAGCCTATCCAGAGGCCAGAGTTGAGATAGGAGAGGGAGGGGTAACACTGCACCCGGCTCGGCCACCTCTCCCGCGGTTGGTCGGTTAACCCCACATCGACAGACTGGACGTTCAAACGCATTACGTAAAAGCGGCGAAAGGTCGGGCGGTCTGCGATCAAAGGGTACTGGGATACTGTCGCCGACCTCTTATGATCCATTTTCGTAGTACCGCGCCGCGTGCCGCCCGACACCGCTGGTATTCGGTAAATGCGGATAGAGCCTGTTTGAGGAAGGCCCCGTCTAAATGGAACTAGGTATCCATCACGAGTTTCCGATGCTGCCCGGCCGCACCCAAGCCGAATGCGTCGCCGCAGGGTTCGATATCGTCGACGCCGCGGAGGAATACGGCCTCGACGTGATGTGGCTCGCGGAGATTCATTTTGACAAACGGCGCTCCCGTAAGCGTTGCGGCGACCCCACGTGGGTTGTGATGGCTAAGCCGAACTGATTGTCTGAGGCCCGTTCAGAAGTTTCCAGTTCCACGGCAGCAGCTGGTCGAGCTGTTGGTGTTTGGTTTGTCCGGACACCATGCGCTTGAGCACATCGGCCAACCACGCGAGAGGCTCGACATCGTTGAGCTTGGCTGTCTGAATCAGCGTTGCGACGATCGACCAGTGATTTCCGCCGCTGTCCGAACCGGCGAACAAGGCGTTTTTCCGCCCGAGGGCAATCGAGGGGCCATTCTGCCCATATCAGCCAAGAAGTGGAGGTCCATTACCGCTGGCACGCGCTGCACGGCCGCAAGGTCCGGCAGCTTTACGCCGAGCGACGATCTGGACGAGAGGTCGTTGTTGTTGAGGCTGAACCAGGTGTGGCGATCGTTGTGGCGGCCTGGATGCTCGATCCTGCCATTTGCGCGACGATGTCTCTCGGCGCTCCGACGACCGACGTCGCTGGCCTGGCCAACCTTGATCGGCTGCTGAAGGCCCTCGGACTCCGACGATCATGCTCCGATGAACTCCCGCCCACCGAGGAGATCCATCATGCGATCGCTGCTGCCTCCGACTGTTTCGACCAAGCCACTCCGTCAGCTCGCGATATCTCTGGACCGTCCCGTGTTGGACGGGATAATGCCCGCCGAGCGCAACACTGCGATCCGGCGCCTAGCTCGCCTGCTGATGGAAGCCGCCGGCGCGCAGTCCGAGGAGATCGGCGATGACGAACGCTGATCCCCTGCCGCCAACAGTCCTGGGCCGTAAGGCAGTCGTGTATGTGCGTCAGTCCACACAGACGCAGGTGCAGGTCCATCTCGAGAGCCAGCGCCGCCAGTACGACCTTGTTGACGAAGCGCGTCGTCACGGATTTCGCAATGTCGAGGTCATCGATGACGATCTCGGCCGTTCTGCCAGCGGCACCGTAGCACGCCCGGGCTTCGAGAAGCTCGTCGCCGGGCTCTGCACCGGGGCGGTCGGCGCCGTGCTTTGCTTCGACGCCTCCCGCCTCGCCCGCAATGGCCGAGACTGGCATCATTTGCTTGAGCTGTGCGGCCTTGTCGATGCCCGCGTTATCGATCTCGATGGCGTCTATAACCCCTGCCGTCCAAACGACCGCCTGCTGTTAGGAATGAAGGGCAGCATCAGCGAATTCGAGCTTGGCGTCTTGCGCTCCCGCATGCTGGACGCCGCGCGGTCCAAGGCTCGCAGAGGTGAGCTCAGGATTTCCGTGCCGATTGGCTTTGTCTGGCATCGGGAGGTTGGTCTCGGCCTCGATCCGGATTACCGCGTCCAGGAGGTCACCCGCGGGATCTTTCAGCGCTTCCGCGAACTTGGCAGCGCCCGGCAGGTGCATTTGGCGCTCAAAGCTGAACAAGTCCACTTTCCGCGTCCGTCAGACGGCAAGAGGATGACGACATTCGACTGGACGCCAATCCGCTACCGCAATGTCATCTCGGTGCTGAAGAACCCATTCTATGCCGGTGCTTACGCCTACGGCAAAAGCGGTAATCGAACCCAGATCGTTGATGGCAGGGCGCGTAAGACCTACGGGCACTACCGTCCTCTTCGGGACTGCGAGATCCTGCTGAAGGATCATCACAAGGGCTACATCGACTGGGAGGAATTTGAACGCAATCAGGCTCAGCTCGCCACCAACGCGTATGGTCGCAAGGATGGTGCGAAGTCCGGCCGCGGCGGCCGCGCCTTGCTCGGCGGCCTTTTGGTTTGCCGCCGCTGCGGCCGTCGGGTCGCCGTCGCTTACACCGGACGTTCCAACAGCCCTGTCTATCGATGCGATCGCGGCAGCACCGCGATCGGCGTGCCTCGGTGTATGATGTTCGGCGGCCTTCACGTCGATGCGGCGTTCGCTCGCGAGCTCATTCGTGCCGTCGAGCCCATGGCGATCGAGGCAGCGCAACTGGCGGAACAGAGGAAGATGGAGCGCCAAGCCGAACATCACCGCATTGTTGAGCTCGAACTCCAGCAGGCGCGCTATGAGGCATCGCTTGCCGAGCGTCGCTACGCCGCTTGCGATCCCGACAACCGGCTGATTGCCGCCACCCTTGAGAAGAACTGGGAGACGGCCCTACGCCGCGTCCGCGACTGCGAGGCGCGTCTTGACGTGACGACGACCAGCGCTCCGACGTTGGCGATGCCTGACCTCAACGCTATCGCCGAGGATCTCGAGGCCGCGTGGAAGAATCCCCGTGTCACCATGCGCTGCCGCCAGCAACTGGTGCGCGCCCTCGTCAACGAGATCATCGTCGACATCGGATCCCAGCCTGGATCAACTTGCGTATCCTGTGGCTGGTAACTCCGCATCGCTGAGCTGCCTCGCGCATGGTCAGCCAGACCCCGTCCTTCTCGGCGGATTTGTAGGCATGAATGTCGCGGACACGGCGGATCGAACCGACCCGGTGCGCTGTCCAGGTTTTGCCTTGCCCAGTCGGCAGAGCCATCCGGTTGAGCGTGGCAGCGATGTCCTGATCAGACCAGCGGCTCGCCATGCTGCGAATGACCGCCAGGGCGTCATTGGAGGTGGAGCAGCTGTGTTCGCCCGTGCGCGGCTTACGCAGGCGCAGTTCGGAGTGCCGTCCGCCCTTCCAGTGGATGATCAGAACGATCTCCTGTGCCGACTTGTCGCACTTGGCCGAACCCGGCATAGCCGTCCACCTGGAGCAGGCCGTGGAAGCCCTTCAGATGAGTGACCGGATGCTCGCCCTTGCGATCCTCGCTGTAGACATAGGCCGCGGCGGGATGGCCGGGTCCGGACCAAGGCCGATTGTCCGTGGCATAGCACCACAGCCGCCCGGTCTTGGTGCGTCCACGGCCCGGGTCCAGCACCGGCATGGTGGTATCGTCGGCAACGATCTTCGGCGACGACAGCACCGTCCTTAGGATCAGCACATGCAGCGGCTCCAACCACCAGCAGGCACGGCCCACCCAGTTGCATAATGTGGAACGGTCCAGCGTCATGCCCTGACGGGCGAAGATCTGCGCCTGGCGATACAACGGCAGGTGGTCGGCATATTTGCTGACCAGCACATGCGCCAGCAGCGCCTCGGTGGCCATGCCGCCGTCGATTGGCCGTTCGGGCGCGGGTGCCTGCACGACCGCTTGCTCGCAAACCCGGCAGCCGTAACGTGGACGGCGGATGACCTGTATGCGGAACTGGGCGGGTACGTGGTCCAGCATCTCGGCACGGTCCTCGCCGATCGCATGCAACGGGCCGCCACAACACGGGCAAGTCTTGTTGGCGACATCGAGCACGCGTTCGACCCGTGGCAGATCAACCGGCAATGCTCCGCGGTTACGCTTCGGTGGTGTGGCGCGAGCAACGGGCTGAGCGGCTTCGATCTTGGCCGTCTGCTCGGCCAGGGACTGCTCGAGGTCCTCGATCCCTTGGTCCAACGCTTCGTCGCTGAGCTGTTCGGAGCGACGGCCGAAGCGGTATCGGAGCAAACCGGCAATCAACATCTGCAACCGCGTGATCTCAGCCTGCGCTTCGAGCAGCAGGTGCTGCAACGTTGCTGGATCCTCGGGCAGCTTAGGGGGATCGATGGACACCGGCAAACGGTGAATCGCCGCCCCGTGCCGCACCAATTGAATCCTGCGTGAGCAGCGCCATCAACCTGCCAGTTCCGGTCGCCGGACCGCAGCGGCATGCGCCAGTCGATCCCCTCCAGTAACATCGAGACCTGGGCGGGGGTTAGCGAGACCCGCCCGGCCGTGGTTGTCGGCCAGAGAAAATGGCCCTTCTCCAGTCGCTTGCTGAACAGGCACATGCCTTGCCCATCAAACCAAAGGATCTTGATCAGCCCTCCACAGCTCGTTTCATAGTGCACCTCTGATCAAAGTCCGGGCAGTCGGACGACTTTATCGTATTGATAATCTTCGTAAAACTTTGGGCGGCGGTTGACTACGCGCTGCACTCCTATCTGGACTGCTTCGGAGGCGAGCGCCTCGACCGGAACGAGCCACGGCGAGCCCGGCATAATCTGCGTCGCTGGTAAGATCCCTTTTAGCGCCAGACTTTTTGCCGACCCTACGCAGATGCCAAGACGCTCAGCCGCCTTCATCAAGCTGATCATGGTCTGATCAGTATCAGCAGGGTCATATTCGGCGATGCCAAGACGCTCGCGCATTTCTCGGACACGGACCGTCGTCCATGTCTCGCCATCACCGGTTTTGCAGCGCATTCGGTTGAGTGACACAGCAAGCTGACGATCCGGCCAGTGTCCAGCCAGTTTACGCAGGGCATCAACGGCAGATGGCGCCATGTCGCTGGGATAGCGGCCAGTCTTGACTCGAGGAACGCGAACTTCCGTGTGACGGCCGCCCGTCCAGTGAATCAGCAGCACTGCGTCGTTGGCGGCCTCATCAAGGTCACAGACGATCTCGCGAACCAAGATATGGATCAGGCGCTGCTTGGTTCGCGTATCGGTCGAGGGCGCATTCCAGGCGGCAGGCAGATCATGGGCGAGTTGCATGAGCATGGCCCGGTCGATCTTGGGTCGGGTCGCCGCAGTGATGCGCAGATCCTTAATCCGTTGCTCCAGTTCCGCCACACGTTCCAGGGCGGCGTTCCAACGCGCTTCGAGTTCGCGCGCCACATGACGCTTGGCTGGATCCACCAATTCGTAGCGTCGTGCGGCGATAGACACCTCGTATCCTGCCGCTTCCAGATCTCGTTCAACCGCGGCGATGATGTCGTTGGTTGATCGCTCGACCTGGCTCGAAGCCAGGATGGCCGCTTCCACGGCATGATTGGAGACCGCCTCTAGGATCTGATACGCAACCGCGCGGTCGGTCCGAACCCCGCCGATGCCGATGCACAGCCCGGCACCGACATGGGCATCATCGCCACGGCACTGGTAGCGATGGGCGTTGCCCTTCGCCGAGCCATAGAAGACGCGCATCATCCGACCGCAGCGTCCACACCGCATCAGGCCGGTGAGCAGGGCGCGACCCCCGCGTGCTGATTTGCGCGCGCAGTTCTTCTTCATGTGGGCATTTTCGAGCAACAGCTTCTGATTGTCGTCGTACTCCTGCCAACTGATATACCCGGCATGGTTGTCGCGCAGCAGGACGCTCCATTCTTCCCTTGGTTTGGCCAGCCCGTTGATCTTGCGAGCACGCCCGTCGGTGATCTGCGTTCGTTGCGCGTGCCTGCCGAAGGCGTAGGCTCCAGCATAGAGCGGATTGTGCAGGATCTGCATCACGCTGTGATAAGCAGGTGCCTTCCAGATGAGCTTGCAGACGTCGACGTTGCGCAGGACAACCGGCATCCTGATCCCGGCGGACCGCAGCCACAGAAACACTTGGCGCGCGCTGCCCAACTCCCGGAATTAGTGAACACGAGACGGATCGTGTCGGCGACATGTTGATCCGGATCAGTCTCAATCTTGCCGGTCTCGCTCCAGCAGTATCCGGGCGGCAACATGAACTGATATTCGCCACGCCTGGCCTTGGAGTCGCGCGCGGCGATGCCGCGTTGTCGCATCAAGCTCAGCTCATATTCCGACATCGTCCCCTTGAGCCCAAGCAGCAAACGGTCGTTGACGAGGCGCGGATCGTAGGCGCCGTCCGGATCAATGACCAGCGTTCCGGCAAGCGCGCAAAGGTCGATCAGGTGATGCCAGTCTCGACCGTTGCGCGCCAGGCGCGAGGCCTCGATACAATAAACCGCACCGACGTCGCCGGAACAAACCATTGCGACGAGCCGCTCGAACCCCGGACGCTCCATGTTGCCTGACCCGGAGCGGCCAAGATCATCGTCAATGACGGTCACTGAGCGGAAGCCGATTTTCTCCGCCGCTCCAGCCAGATCATACTGTCGGCGCTGGCTTTCGAGATTGCCCATGACTTGAGCCATCGTCGATTGACGAACGTAGACGATCGCGGTGCGGCCGAGGTGGTCAGGCGTGATCCTGGTGCTCATCCACGCCTCCCTTCGTCGCTGATCCGACCGCACCCAGCGCTTCCAGCAGCAGGTCGGCCAGTGCTTCCACCAGACCTTCCATCGAGGCTTCTACGGGTGGTCTGCGTTTTACTGTATTTATCTCCAGCGAGAGCTGGTTTTGTATTTGACTTTTTCTCTTTCGCATCGCCCTTCTCCGCCTTTTTCGAAGAGTGAGACGATGCGTCTTTCCTGCGAGTCTTGCGCAATGTCGCCAGGAGTGCAGCAAGCTCGTTAAGCCCGTGGACGCTGATCTCGGGCGGCCCCAACTTCATGCCTGAACAATAGCCCGCGTCGAACATCCAGTTCGGCAGCTCGCGAGACAGGTCGGGCCGCTCATCAGTGTAGATGCACGTCAGGTCCTTGCCGCGGCGAAAGGGTGTAGCGCGACACGAGAGGTGGCCGGTCAGCGACAGCCGGATGGCCGGTCGCTGCGCGCGAGGAAGATGGCCTGGCTGACACCAAGCGGCAAGCAGAGATGTCGTCGTTGTGGCATTTTCTGACGCCGGAAGGGCGGGTGGTGGGTTGCCGATTGGGACGGCCAGTGCGGGCGGGATGGTCAGACACTCGAGGCGAAGTCGACGCGGGTTGTCATCTGGCCATCTGTCATGGTCTACCGCGGCGACTATTCGACCGAAGAACCCGTGGATTTGTGCACAACGCAAGCGCGTTACACACAACTCCACCGGCACATCAACTATAGTTAAAGACTAGTATTTCATCTATTGTGAAGAAACCACGTCCGTCGCGCCTCGGGCGATCGCTGTACAGTCAGGCAAAGGTTTCCAGGGTGCGGTTCACGGCTTCTCGCTGTCGTTGTCGCGCTTACTGTCGCTGTCGCTGTCGCTCTTGCTGTCGCTGAGGCCTCTCGGTTTACGCGGTGCGCGGGCCGCGGCAACTCTGCGCCGATAGCTTTCGACGTTCATTTCAAAGATCGTCGAGTGGTGCACGAGGCGGTCGACAGCCGCGAGCGTCATAGCGGCGTCCGGGAAGACACTCGTCCATTCGCCGAATGGATGATTTGCCGTGACGATCAGGCTGCGTCTTTCGTAACGAGCGGCGATCAACTCGAACAGGACCGAGGTTTCCGCCTGATCCTTTCGCACATAGCAGAGGTCCTCGAGGATGAGCACATGGTACTTGTCGAGCTTCTCGATGGCGCTCTCCAGCGACAGCGCCTGCCGGGCCTGTTGCAGGCGCTGCACGAGATCGGTGGTTCGGGTGAACAACACCCGGTAGCCGTTCGCGATGAGCGCGTGGCCGAAGGCGGCGCTGAGGTGCGACTTTCCCAACCCACTCGGGCCGAACAACAGGATCGTGCCACCGCGGTCGATCCATCCGTCGCCAGTGGCGAGCGCCGCCACGTGGGCACGGCTCAGCATCGGCACCGCGGTAAAATCGAAACTGTCGAGCGTTTTGCCGGGTGGCAGGCGGGCTTCGAGCAGATGTCGCTGGATGCGTCGCTGATCACGTTCGGCAAGCTCCAGCTCGGTAAGGGTAGCGAGCAACCGTGCCGCCGGCCAACCTTCACGATCGGCCCGCTCGGTGAAGCCCTGCCACATTGCGGCAATCGTCGGCAGCCGCAGTTCGCGCAGCAGCAACGGCAGCCGCGCAGTGTCGACTTTGATCGTGTCGCTGGTGCTGTCGTTCATGCCGCTTCTCCCAGCGACGGCAGAAGCAGATCGTAGCTGGCGACCGGCGGCAGGGTGACGACGACATCGGGCATCTGTGCCGGCGCCGGTGCGAACCGCGCCTGCAGTGCGGCAACGTCGATCTTCGCCTGTCCCGGGCCCGCCATCTGTTCGGTGAGCGCCGCGGCAAGTTCAGCCTCGCAGGCACGATCATGCGCCAGCGCCAGCAGTGCCACCATTGATTTGCAGGCACGCCGTGGATCGCCGTCCGCCAACAGCTTTTCCCAGGCCAGACGATAGGCCGCACGCGGGAATAGCGCGTCCCGATAGACCAGGTTGAGCAACGCCATGGGTTTGCGGCGCAGGCTGTGAATGACGTGGCGGTAGTCGACGACGTGACCATGCCGCCCATCGGCCTGGCAGCGACCGCGGCGTAAGGTCAGTGTCAGGGCCTGGCCGACGAAGCAGTCCAGACGATCATCATAGATCCGCGCCTGCATGCGAAAGCCGATCAACCGCGACGGCACGGTGTAGAACACCTTGCGCAGCACGAAGCCGCTGCTTGAGGTGACAAACACCGTGGCCTCGTCGTAATCGGTTGTTCGTCCCCCGGGCAGCGGCTGCAGCGCGGCGCATTCCAGTTGCACCATCTTGGCGCGGCGCGCGTTGCGCCGTCCGATCAGGTTGGCGATCCAGCTGCGATAGGCGTCGAGGCTCTCGAAATCGACGCTGCCACGCAGCAACAGCGCCTGAATGACCGTGCGCTTGAGATGGCCGTGCTGGCTCTCGATGGCGCCATTCTCGTGCGCCACCCCGTTGTTATTGCGAGTTGGTGTCATGCCGTAATGGGCACACAGCGCCTCGTAGCGGCGCGTCTGGTCGACTTGGGCATCGTCATCGAGATTGCGGAACGCCGCCGAGAGGCTGTCGGAACGATGCTCGAGCGGCACGCCGCCAAGCGAGAACAGCGCGTTCTGCAGGCCAACCGCCAGCGCGGTGAAACTCTCCCCGCCGAGCACCGGTTCGGCATGCTCCCAGGCCGAATAGGCCAGCACGAAGTGATACAGCCGATGCTCCAGCGTCTGGCCGGCAATGCTGACGCCGGCATCGGCCATGTCGGTAAAATCCGACAGCGCCTGCTGTCCGGGGATGTGATCCTGACGGAAGATCACCTCGCGATCGGCACCGTGTTGCGCACGCCAGGCACGAACCCGGCGTTCCAGGCTACGGCGCAGCCGATCCCAGTCATGATCGGGGTGACGGCGTTGCATCTCTTCGAGCACTGCGACCGGCCGCAAGCCGGGATGCGTCTCGATCAGCGGGCGGATCTCGCTGTCCCATAATCCGTCAAATGGATCGGGGCCCTGGCGCGTGCGAACGGCGTCTGGCGGCGGCGTCAAATGCCGATTCGTCTCAATGCGGCGGGCGGTTCGCTCGCTGAACCCGGCTTTGGCCGCGGCGATGTGCTGGAAATGGTCGGGACGGAACTTCATGAACAATCTCATCTGCTGACGTGTGACGTGTCGTCCGGGCACTTCGGTTCTCGTCTTGGTTATCGAGAACCAACTTTGCCCGCACACGCCGCGGCCCACAGACGAGGACGACACCTGCCCACGTCGCCGGTTGAACTGCCTATGCCCGGGCGAGCCCGAGTCTTGGCCAGTTCAACCGGCCATCCGCTCCTGTCGCTGACCGGCCATCAGAGCTGTCGCGGAACAGTTTGTGGGTCTCGAATCCAGATTGCGTGGTCGCGCATCACGATTTGGTTCTTCTGTCGAGGCGATAACGTCGGTTCTTGGCCATGCCGATCGCGTTGCACCGTTCCAATCGTATTGTGCAGAACTGCTGCTTCCGGGCAATCGCAAGAACGTCGAGCAGGTGGCCGCGCGCGTTCAGCCCGGGCGGGTGCGGGCTGCCCATCAGTCGCTGCACCACTTCGTGGCGACAGCCGGTTGATCCGACGAGGCCGTGTTCGCCGCAGTGCTCGACCGTGTCCTGCCCGTCATCGAGTAGCGCGGCCCGATCCGGGCCCTGATCGTTGATGACACGGGCATACCGAAAAGAGGCAGGCACTCGGTCGGCGTTGCGCGGCAGTACTGCGGTCAACTCGGCAAACAGGACAATTAACAAGTGGCGGTGAGCCTGTCGGCTGCCAACAATCATGCCAGCCTGCCGATCGCCTACTGGCTGTATCTGCCGCATGAGTGGATCGACGACCCGGACAGGCGCGCCGCAGCAGGCGTGCCCGACGATATCGGCTTCCAGACCAAGCCGCAGATCGCGCTCAACCAGCTTCGTGCCGCCTATTCGGCTGGTATTGGAGCCAACGTCGTGCTGGCCGACGCGGGCTATGGCAACGATACGGATTTCCGCGACGGCATCACCGAGATTGGCCTGGCTTACGCCGTCGGCATCCAGTCCTCCACCAGCCTGTGGCCGCCCGGCGTGCGACCTCTGCCGGCCAAGCCGTGGAGCGGACGCGGCCGGCCACCCTCCGCCATCCGGCGCGATGGTGCGCATCAGCCAATCTCGGCCAAGCAATTGGCGCTCGAGCTTCCCAAAAGGGCCTGGCGGCGCGTGACCTGGCGCGAAGGCACCAATACCAAGCTGGCCGCGCGCTTTGCCGCCGTGCGTGTTCGCCCCGCACATCGTGACTATCAACGTTCGACGCCGGTGCCTTTTCTTCTAATTGGGCTTCCAATTGGCAAATTGTTCAGGAATGCTGGCCTATTCGTTTTTGTTTATTATGTTGGGCTACTTGGCTCTATTCTCTTTCCAAAATCCTTGGTAAGAGCTTTGTTGATAGGATATCCTGCACGGAAGTCATTGCCGGACGTCCCCCCGAAACCGCCTAATTGGCATATGCTAAGTTCCGCCTTGTCTGCTGGTCTTGAGCTGCTCGAAACTGGTCCCTTTTGAGCGATTATGAGATGCGATAACGCGCAATGTGAAAGTTCGGTGATAGCCGTCCGTCGCCAGTCGGAAACGTCCGTAAGGTCCTGTTTCTTGTTGCAGGGAGCAACTGACATACGTGTAGGCGGACGCGGCTGTGGGTATTACCCTTCAACGCTGGCAGGGGGAGATGCAGCAGGACAGCATAAGGCTATGCTCCAAGGCTAATGCCGATTGCGCCGCAAGGCGTGGACCAAAACCTCCGCAGAATTATTGTGGTCGGGCGTGGCTCAAAACAGGACGCGGTGTGCACGCCGCGCCAGAAAGGACAATGTCCATGGCCTCTCCCGTCAGCGTAACCCCGCCTCATGATCCTTTGGCAGCAAAGCTCAGCGCTGCGGACGATCGCATCCTGCTGAGCCATTGGCTCCCGCCGCAGGAGGGCATTGTTCCCCGCATTCGTATCGGCCGGCGTTGGGTGAGCACTTTGTGGGCGCTGCCGATCGGCGCAGCGGTGCTCATCCTTTTCATCGCTGTCGCTCAGAGCCTGCGGGAGCTGCCAAGCGTCCAGGGCTTCATCAAGGAATACTCCGGCATCGCGCAGGCCGCGCCGTCCGTGGATTCCGGCTTCCCGTGGTGGCTCCGCGCGCAACATTTTCTGAACATGTTCTTCATGATGTTCATCATCCGCGCCGGTATCCAGATACTGGCCGACCACCCGCGGCTCTATTGGAAACGGGACTGCACGCCGGGCACCGACTGGTTCCGCTTCCAGCGTCCGGTCCCGACCGGGCGGATATGGACCGCCAAGGACGACTCCGTCACGCTGCCGAAGTGGCTGGGCATCCCGGGCCTGCGCCACTCCATCGGACTGGCCCGCTGGTGGCACTTCTCGGTCAATCTGCTGTGGACGCTGAACGGGGTCGCCTTCTACGCGCTAATCTTCTCGACCGGCCAGTGGCTTCGTCTGGTCCCTGTCACGTGGGAAGTGTTCCCGAACGCGCTTTCGACCGCCATCCAGTATGCGTCGCTGAATTTCCCCGTGGACCACAGCTGGACCCGGTACAACGCCCTACAGCAACTCAGCTATTTCATTACAGTGTTCCTGGCGGCACCTGTGTCCATCGCCACGGGCCTGCTGCAAAGTCCGGCAATCTCCAACCGGCTCGGCTGGACCGGGCGCGTGCTGAACCGGCAGGTGGCACGGTCCATCCACTTCATCTCGTTCGCCTGGTTCGTGCTGTTCATCCTGGCGCACGGGATCATGGTGTTCGTGACCAGCCTGCGGGCCAACACCAACCACATGTTCGCCGGGGTGGAGAGCAGCTCGTGGCCCGGGTTGCTGCCGTTCCTCCTTGCGATGGTGGTGGTTGCGGGTGCCTGGGCCGTGGCCTCGCCGATAACCATCCGGCACGCACGCCTCGTGCAGCACACGGGCAAGTTCATGGTCGGCTGGATCAAGGGGCTTGCCGAGTGGTGGGACCCGCGCTCCCAGCTTTCGGAGAAGGACATTTCGCCATATTTCTGGCCGAACGGGACCATGCCGCATTCGGCGGAGTTCGACGCCCTGGTCGCCGGCCAGTTCGAGCACTATCGGCTCCGGGTCGATGGACTGGTGGAGAACGCACAGGACTTCTCGCTTGCGGACCTGCGGGATATGCCGAAGCAGGAGCAGATCACGACCCATTTCTGCATCCAGGGGTGGTCTGGCGTCGCCAAGTGGGGCGGCGTGCCGATGCGCCATATCCTCGACCTGGTGAAGCCGACCGCCGAGGCGCGCTATGCTGTGTTCTATTCGCTGGCCGATGGGGGCGACGGAGGCCGCTACTACGACGTGCACAAGATGCACAACATGCGCCATGACCTGACCATCCTGGCCTACGAGATGAACGGCCAGCCCGTGAGCGTCCTGCATGGCGCGCCATTGCGTCTCCGGTGCGAGAACGAACTGGGATTCAAGATGGTCAAGTGGATTGCAGCGATCGAGTTCGTGCACGACTTTGCCGATCTCGGCGCCGGGCAAGGCGGCTACAACGAGGACCACGAATTCTACGGCTACCGCATGCCGATCTGATGCACGGCCGCGCGGGGCGGTGCTTGCCCGGCGGCAAACAAGGAGGGCAGCAATGTTTGCCGAACGGATAATGCCCAGGGCGCGCGAGCGCCTGGTGACTATCAGCGGGTCGGCCCCCGTGAAAGACGCGGCCGCGCTCATGGCCAAGCCGCACACAGACCTCGTCGTCGTGTGCGGCCAGGATGGCAGGATGGTGGGCGTGCTCACGAAAACCGACATCGTCGGGCAGCTCACGCGCTGCGTCGGAAACGGCTGCACGGCCAGCGTGGACACGATCATGACGCGGGACGTAGCCTCCTGCCAGACTGGCGACCCGTTGCAGGACATCTGGTCGATGATGAAGATCCGGGGACTGCAGCGTATCCCGGTCGTCGATCAGATCGGGCAGCCGGTCGGGATCATCTATGCGCGGGATGCCCTGCAAGCCTTGCTGGGCGAGGTCGAGAGTGACGAGGCTCTCCTGAGAGACTACGTAATGAACGTCGGGTACCAGTGATGGAGGCGGATATGTCAATTCCAGCAGAGTATGTGGTGACCCGGCGGACACCGGAGTTTACGCAGGACACGGTGCCGTCCGCCCTTTTGAGCGCGCACGAGACAAAGGGGGGCGCTTGGGCGCTGATCCATGTCCTTGAAGGCAAGCTGCGCTACTGCATCGAAGCCCCCGCCTCGGAGAGCATTCTGGAGCCAGGCCAGCCCGGCGTGATCCAACCGCAGGTCCCGCACCATGTGGAGCCAGTCGGACCAGTGCGCTTCTACCTGGAATTCCACCACGCCCCGTAGCGCTCTTGCGGGAAGATGACCCAAATGCCGTTCAAAGGAGGCCCCCCGCATGTCCAAACCAGGACACTGCCCAGATGAGGACAATGAGGGAGGTGTCGGACCCGATGGCCCGCAAGCGGAAACGGTGACGGCCGAAAATCAGATTCCGATGCCCAGCAACGATGCTGCCGAGGTAGGGGCGCTGCACATCCGCATCATCGCGTTGGAGAACCTGGTGATTTCACTGCTGGCCACGGCGTCGGACCAGCAGCTCGAACAAGCCGGTGAGATGGCACGCTACATCTCTCCGAGACCGGGTGCCACGCACCACCCACTGACGACGCATGCCGCCGCCCACATGGTCGATCTTGTCGAGCGTGCAGTCCGATTTCGCAACAGGTCCTTGCCCTGAGAGCCAGTCTAGGCAGGATCTGCTGACTGCAGCTGTCTCAAGCCTACATCCATCCCGCTGATGTCGCCTCTCAAAACCCTCACTGAAATTCAGCCGGAAAATGACGCCATCTATGACATTTTTAGGCCGGCTCTCGAAAAGGGGTCCCTTCTGAGCGATCACGGAACGCGATAGCAGCTTAAGATCGTGGACCCTTCGGGTGCGGCGCCTTCAACGGGGTAGCGTCCGAGGAATTGAAACCGCCGCCAGCCGGGCCGGAATGACTTGCACCGGTCCCCTATTGTAGCGGGCGGACCAGGAGGGGGCCGACGTGGTGTTGTGCGTCTGTGCATTCGCTAATGTTATGGTATCGTAATCAAACAGGCATCCCTCTGCTGCTGGTGTAGCCGCCGACGATGACGCGCCGGCCAGCACCGTTCAGGCGCTGCCGGTTTCCGACCTCACAGCCTTTCCCGGAATATGTGCAGCCGTTCGGGAGGCCGCTTCCAATCCCGCGACCTGGCGTAAGTCAGCAGCTCATCGCGGGCTGCCTCGAACGCTGCGCCGGTCATGTAGGGGTCTTTCTCCACCATCTCGGCCAGCCGGTAGCGGACGTAGTTGGTGATCGCCTTGGAAACAGTCTTGCAGTTGGTAGCGTATTCGCTGCCGTCTGCCTCTGTGAACCCGTGATACATGGCTGATAGCCCCTGCCGCTAATAGCGATTGCGGCGCAGAGCGCGGGCCAGGACCCGCCCGGAATCCCGCACCCGGTCGCTCCTGGATGCTTCCGGCATATTGGTGGCGTCGGTCACGTCGCATGTCAGGTTCGAACAATAAATCCTTGGCTTGCGGATATCGGTCAAAACCGAACGGCATTTCCAGCAGAATAGAGGGAGGGTGCGGTAAGCATCCTCATCCGGATGCGTGGGCGGCGCCAGGCCAATCGCCTGACAGATTCGCCGGTTCCTATCCATCTGGAAGATGATCGGGATGACCTCCCAATCATGCGCCCCTTTTACCAGGCGGCAGTCAGGATTGGGGCAATAAGGTATCCCGTCAAACGTGTGATGGATCTGGGTTTCGCAACTCTCACAGTGCATGGCCACCTCCGATCCAGCCTGCGCCAGCTTCAACTTTCTTGCCAATCCGCTCTGAAATGTTCTATTTATGTTCTCATGGGCTGGGACGCGGGCGATATATCGAAAATCTGTAGCAGGCTAGGCGACCGGGCAGCAGGGTCAGTCCTTCAGTCAATATCGCCGCCCTTGACCCTTTTGGCTGGAGCTGCATTGCGCCCAGCACGGCGCGACCATGATGCCGGTCCGCCTGATCCTTAAGCGCCAGGGTGACGGGGGCGGCAAGCAACGTCTGGCGGCCATGCTGGACCGCTTCACCTGCAAAATCTGTCACCGGACCCCAGCCCGCGCCTGGCTGAACGAAACGCATAACCGCATATTGAATCATGGCGCACCGCCCGGCTGGTCCGTCCAGCTTGTCCTCTTCCCCGCCATCGAGGCCGAGGCGGCGGAATGACCCAGGACTTTTCCAAACCCTATCGCGGCGTGGCCTATTTCGGCGTCTGGGCCTCGGAAACCTCCACAGACTAGGGCACCCGCACGGCCGTGGATGTGTTGATTGCCGCCGTGAAGCGTTGCCGCGACGAGGACATGCGCGAGGACCGGGAAACGCAGGAGGCCTTGGCCCTATCTGACCGCCAACGGCCACGACAAGCGGGCGGTGCAGTTCAGGAAGGCCCTCGACATCATGGACCCCATGGAGCGACGGCAGGCGACCGCCAAAGCGGTGAACGCCATCCTGGCCGTTCTGGGGGATGCCGCGCAGCGGCCGGGGATCGATTTTAAGGCTCGTGCGAGGGGGATTAGTGGCCGCCACAGCCTCCCCCGCCGTCACCGCCACTACAGCCACCTCCCCCGCCGCCGTCACCGCCGCCGCCGCCACTTCCACCCGCCGGAGTTTGAAGGTTGAAACTCACCCATTCCTTGCCGTCTATGTCGTAATGCAGCTTGCCGGCCGGCTTGGGGTCGCGGAGCAGCGACCACAGAACACAGCAAGACATGATCGCGACGGCGACGATGAACAGAATCAAGACCGGGGTTGGCTGAACCATGCCGCCGCCTCCTGGCTGGAAACAATAGTATCATCATGTGTGTGCAGCGAGGCGGGCCGCAAATCGATTTTAAAGCTGGAGCAAGCGGGTGAAAATTTTTCGGCCACCCGCCTAGCCAAAATTCCACAGACGCGACGTAGCCCCCTAGAGCACGCTAGCCTGAGGTTGACCGGTAGCCTGCCGCGCTGAGATAGCGGGCACATTCGCTTGGTTCGAACTGATCGAGCAGCGCGCCGAGAGCAGCATCGATATCTTCGATCCTGCGAGCATCGGCTTTACGCAGCAGGGCTTTGATCTTGGCGAACACCTGTTCAATTGGGTTTAGATCGGGACTGTATGCGGGCAGGAACAGCAATAGGGCACCCGCGGCACGGATGGCGGCACGGATCGCCTGACGCTTGTGGCTGCTGAGGTTGTCCATGACGACGACATCGCCTCGTCGCAGCGTTGGCACCAGGAACTGCGTGACCCAGGCGAGGAAACTGATGGCGTTGACCGGTTGTCTCAGCACGCACGGTGCAACGATGCCGTCGCAGCGCAAGGCGGCGACGAAGGTCAATGTTTTCCAGTGCCCATATGGCACTTTGGCGATCAGGCGTTGCCCGCGGGGACAGCGCCCATGGGTACGGGTCATGTTGGTCTTCACCCAGGTCTCGTCGATAAAGACCAGACGCTTTGGATCAACCTTGTCCTGGTGTTGTTTCCACTGCTGACGCCGGCGCGCCACATCGGGTCGGTCTTGCTCGCTGGCGTGCAGGCTTTCCTAAGAAACATCCGCTTGGATGGGGTCAGGTGGCACAGCGGTCAGGGCAAATCCGAGTAACTTTGCCCGTCGTTGCAGATTGTGCAGGACCCGCTGCCGGTAGCGTTCTTCGTAGTATGTTGCCCCGGGATCGGTATAGGACATCCCGTGCCGAAGCGTGTTGTAGAACAGGACGGCGATTTTGCGTGCAGTGGCGGTGATCGCCTTCGCTTTCCCGATGCGCGCCGACAGACGGCGGTAGAACGCACCCAGGGCGGTGTCGGTTCGGCCGACCGTGCCGGCGGCGAGCCGCAACAAGGACGCAGCCCGGTTGCTGGTGCGCCGCGTCTTTGACGACAGCACCTTTCCGCCGGAGATTTTGTTGTGCGGCGCAAGTGCCAGCCATGACGTGAAGTGCTTTGCGCTGGGCCAGGCCGCCAGATTGGTACCGCACTCTCCCACCAGCTTTAACGCGAGGGTCGGCCCGAGACCGGTGATCTGGGTCAGGTCCACCCCGAGAATGGCGTGCAGGGCGGCGCGGGCATCGAACGCGGGGGCATTGGGCTGGCGTGTCCGCTGCCTGACGGGAAGCAGCTTGCTGGCGGGCGGCGCAGCGTTCTTCTTCAACCGCTTCAAGATTGCCTCGATCTGTTCGTCGCAAGCGGTCACCTTGGTCTGATAGACATCGTACAGTTCGAGCGCCTGGGTCAAAGCGAAGACGTGCTCCTCCCGGTAGTTGCCAACCAGCGCCTGGCACACCGTCTCGACAGAGGCATGGCACCGCCGGTCACGGTGGGTGGCCAGGACGTTCGGGTCGCGCTCGCCCGCCACGATCGCGCGAATGATGGACATGCCGGTCAAGCCGGTAACATCGGTGACGACATGATGCAGTTGTAGGTTCATCTGCATCATTGCCTTTTGCATGTGTTGGATATGCGCCGCCGCATAGTCCAGCAGCCGTTCTCGCTGCCGCAGATAGGCACGCAACCCGGCTATTTCCGCCTGAGGCCGGAAGCTGGCACGCAACAAGCCGTATTCGTGCAGACGTTGCAGCCATTGCGCATCGCTTACATCGGTCTTCCGCCCGGGCACATGCTTGGCGTCTCGAGCGTTGACCACCATCACCTCGAAGCCGCGCTGTTGCAGGATCTCAAACACCGGAATCCAGTAAACGCCGGTTGACTCCATGACCACGGTCCTGATCCCACACCCCGCGAACCAATCGGCCAGCCGGTAAAGATCATCGGTAAAAGTGCGAAATGTGCGAACCGGCTCCTTGTCGCGGTTGGGACCAACGGCTGCGACATGGATCGTGGCGCCGATATCGATCGCCGCCGCGGCCGGATTGACGGTGGAGAAATCCCGCGACTTGCGGGACCGCTTCGTTTGACTCATGCCAGATACCCTCCTGAGACAAAAACCAGACAGGGGCTGGGCCACGGAGAATGATCAATTTCCTAATCGGGATCGCCAATGGGCGTCACCACTCGCAAGTCCGCAACAGCCCATGGGCCACGTTTTTTTACGGGGTCAAATCCACCAAAAACCCTTCGGCCGCTCCCCTCTCGTTCAGGATAGCGCGACCCGTTTCTACCGCCATAGGCGGGGCGCCGATCCGAGCTCGTTTTTTTAAAGCTGAGCCCGGCATCGGCGACGATACTCCAGACCGCAAACGCGCTGCCCTTGGCGCCACGTGCTCTCAATTCCGCCGCCAGCGCGCGTAGCGTGAGATCAGGTTTCTCGGTTAACCGGGTGATGATCCAGTGGCGGTGCGCCTCCAGCACGAACGGGCGCATGCCCCCCATAGGCTTCGCCTTCGGGTTACCGCTTTCGCGCGCCCGCCTGGCCCAGCGCAGCGCCGAGGACTCACCGATGCTGAAGTGCTGCGCCGCTCTCTGCCCGCTCATGCCAGCTACCATGGCAGCGACAACGCGCTCGCGTAGATCAAGCGAATAGGGACGACCCATCGATGCTGGCCTCCAATCCAGTCAGCACCTTGAATCGAACTTTCGCCCCGTTGCCACTTCACAAGGGAGTCAACCTCAGGCTAGCGCGCTCTAACTACCAACTTAAGGTGGAGAGAGGCTCAGACCCAGGCGGCCTTCGGCGGAGGGATACCAGCCTTCGGATAGGCCGCATTCTTGTCCACGGTGATGGTGCGCGGGTTCACGGTGTGGGGCTGCGCCAACGTCTTGCGGAAGAACCGTTTCGCCGCATCAGCGTCGCGCTTGTCCTACAGCCGAAAGTCGATCGTCTGGCCGCGGCTGTCGACGGCTCGATACAGATACATCCAGCGGCCCTTGACCTTTACGTAGGTCTCATCGACTCACCAGGAGTCGTTGCTGGTGCGCAGGTGCGGCCGGATCCGCTTCTCCTCGGCGTTGAATTGCCGCCCTTTGAAGGTCTGATCCTGCCGTACCTGGGCAGCTTTTCGACGTTTAGTCATCCACACGGCGTCTACCCGGTGAGGTCGGCGCCGCAAAGCTGCAACAGAACCATTTGGACGGCGGACTCAGGCCACTCAGAACCCTACTTCCGCATGGGACTTTTGAATAGCCTTATGCCATTTTCTGTTCCGCTCAGCCGCACAGGCCTCGTAGAAGCGCTCGCCGCTCTGGCTGCTGTTTCTTGCCCGGTTCGGTAACCCACTGGTCATCTTCGTGTTGGTCGCAAGCGCGTTGTCCACGACGGCCGGCGACGTAGCAAGCTTCGTGGTCGTCGCAGCGGTTGTCACGATCAGCCGTCAGACCGACTACGATTTGGTCGCTAATTTGCGCGCAGCCCGAAGCGCGGGCGATGCCGCGATAGGAGAGAACTTGGCATGACTGCGCAAAAGCTGCTTTACCGTAAGGGCCGTGCCAGCGCTCTTGAGGGCGACGGAAAAATATGATCCGAATTTTACTTTGAAGCTGTCGGCAGCTTCGCCAAAGGTCAAGCCGATCGATTGCTCGATGACTGGTTGCTGCGTCGGTTACTGTCCTGAAGCGTACACAATTGAAGCTGCGGCAGTTGTGGGAGAGAAGCCGCTTTTTGAATGGCGCGCGCGGGACTGCTCCGCCCTCGCCTCCCAAATAATGCACGTGATCGATTAGGGGCGGCCGTGGGCGATCTCCGCAATTTTGCAACGCGTGGAGCGAGCTTCGCGTGTCCGTGACGCCGCGGTAGAACTCGAAATTATTGCTGCGAGATGCCGAAAGACTCTCTCCCACACACCGGTTTTTGCCCAGCGGCTGAATCGGCGATGGACGTTTTTCCAGTCGCCAAAGCGCTCAGGCAGGTCCCGCGAAGGGATACCGGCACGGTAGCGGTACAGCACGGCTTCGACAAACATTCGGTTGTCTGTCGCCGTGACACCCGCCCATCCTGGGCTCCCTGGCAGGAGGTCTCGGACACAGTCTCATTGGTCGTCTCGGAGGGCATAGCGGCGCATCGGTCAGCTCCCAAAGCTGACCGTCTAGGAGTTGAACAATGCGTCGCGCCGGAATCCGCTTTCGCAGAATGCAAGCCGATCGACCCTTATATGTTGCAAATCGGACTCAGTAAGCCGGGTGCAATTGACGACGCGCCACTAGTCCGGGGCGGGTCTGGTACTCAATGCCGCACGCCTGTTCGATGCGACGCAGACGAGCGGCGAAAAACCGGGGGCACCGGTCGGCTCCTTCGCCATAAAGGAGTCCTATGAATTGCACCGCTCCGCGGTCAGGGAAGCCGCGCTTCAGGCCCCGTCAGATCGGTTAAGCACGAACTTTCGCAACAGGTATTACCCCACGATGAACGTGCGGAGAATCCCGCATACTCCCACGAGAATTCCCAGCATGGCGAAGACGTAAAGTGGGAGTGGGAGGCCGGTTTTATTGCGCATGTTCCTCATATGCCAGGTGACGAAAAGATTGGCTCTCCGACTCGTGCCTCCCGTGTCCCACCCGTCAGCATGACGGAAACGTAGCGGTCAATGGGTCAACCATTTAGTAGCAGGGCTATCGCATTTGACCCAGCATAGATCGCGCGAACTCATCGGACCATCCGGAGCGCTTTCGTTTGTGCCGGATCGAGATGTCTGGTCGGGCCGTCCGCAGGACGTTGAACGCCAGTTTGTCGCAGGACGTTGAACGCCAGTTTGCGCAGTATTGTGAGGTTCTCCGGCCCATGATCCTTGCGGTTTCGAGCGCGGTCTTCGTCGAAGCCCACGTCCAGAACCCAGTGCAGGCAGTTTTCGATCCTCCAGTGCGCGCGCACCGCGGCTGCGAATGCCGCCGCGTCCAGCGAAGCGGAGGACAGGTAAAAACGGCGCTCGGTCGAAGCCTTACCGCCCCGGGACGGTTGATTCCACCATGCCGAGCGTGGCAAGACCCGGCATCGGCGCCTCGTCCGGATGACGCCGGTCCGACATAATCCAGCTCACATCATGGCTGACAGCATGGCGGCGGACCTCGATCCGCGCGTATCAGCATCAGTGGTCGTGTGCTCGCCGTGCGGCTTGCTGTCCGGATCGGCGAACCACGCCCGGACTTCGGCATGTTGCACCGGACGGTTCGCCTTCAACGTGAACAGCCAGTCGCCGCCTCGATCTTTGATCAGACGCGCAGTCTCGCCCTGGCAGTGCAACGCATCGCCGGTTACCAGCGCGCCGGCCAGATCGATCAGACCGAACAACGAACGCGCGGCGGCGATTTCGCTTCCCTTATCACCCGCCGCGACCTGACCGATCGTCATCCGCGTGTCCGCGGCGAAGGCAGTCACCACATGCAGCGCGGACTTCTCCACCGCACGGTCGAACGAGCGGCGCATTGTCTTGCCATCGATCGCGATAACCCCGGTTCCGTCCTGGCCCAGACCCTCCAGGAAACCGGCAAAGCAGGTGGCGAACGCCGCCGGGTCGAGCAGACGGAACAAACGCGAGAACGTGTCGTGGCTCGTAAGACCGCATGTCCGTTTGCGTGAGGACCGAACCGGTAAACCCTTCGATCCCAGACCTTTCCAGCGTGGCGTTGTGCTCACCGTCGTCAAGCACGCTACGCGCCGCTGGGCGATGGCCTGCGGCTATGCCTGACACCGGCTGCGCGCAACGCCTGGCGGAAAATTGGGCGGGGCAGAGAAACGGCCCATTCAGCCGAACAGAGAAACATCGGTGTGTGGCGGGTAGGAATTGGTCCTCATCACAGGGGGACGGTTCATGACGGCGCCGAAGGAAGTTTGTTGGAATCGATGTCGCGAAGCTGCGCAACGCGGTGGCGATCGCGGAGGCGGGCCGTAATGACGAGATTAGATACATGGGCGAGTTCGATGCCCCGCCAGAGGATATGACGCGGTTGATCAGGAAGCTGGCTGCGAAACACGGCAAACTGCACTTCTGCTATGAAACCGGCCCGACCGGCTACGGGCTGTATCGGCAGATCTTGGCTCTCGGCCATGAATGTATTGTCGTTGCACCGTCGCTGATCCCGCGACGGTCGGGCGATCGGGTGAAGACCAATCGGCGGGATGCGCAGTCCCTCGCGCGTCTGCTGAGAGCCGGTGAACTAACCGCGGTCTGGGCTCCCGATGAGACGCATGAGGCGGTGCGGGACCTGGTGCGTACCCGCGCCATGGCGGTTGAGGATTATCGCCGCAAAACCGGCTGTCGTGGAGGGCTGGGGACGGGCCCACAGTGGCGAACTCCCGAGCAACGCTTGGAGGCCAGCTTCGTGCTGATGCCCGTCGTAAGACAGGGACCAGCCCCGGACGAAAATCGGACAGGCGGTAACCAACCCGCGCATCAGAGCATGTCGACCGACGTCCATAGGCCGTCTCCTGCCTTGCACGACTTAATAAACGACTAGAGCACGCTAGCCTGAGGTTGACCGGTAGCCTGCCGCGCTGAGATAGCGGGCACATTCGCTTGGTTCGAACTGATCGAGCAGCGCGCCGAGAGCAGCATCGATATCTTCGATCCTGCGAGCATCGGCTTTACGCAGCAGGGCTTTGATCTTGGCGAACACCTGTTCAATTGGGTTTAGATCGGGACTGTATGCGGGCAGGAACAGCAATAGGGCACCCGCGGCACGGATGGCGGCACGGATCGCCTGACGCTTGTGGCTGCTGAGGTTGTCCATGACGACGACATCGCCTCGTCGCAGCGTTGGCACCAGGAACTGCGTGACCCAGGCGAGGAAACTGATGGCGTTGACCGGTTGTCTCAGCACGCACGGTGCAACGATGCCGTCGCAGCGCAAGGCGGCGACGAAGGTCAATGTTTTCCAGTGCCCATATGGCACTTTGGCGATCAGGCGTTGCCCGCGGGGACAGCGCCCATGGGTACGGGTCATGTTGGTCTTCACCCAGGTCTCGTCGATAAAGACCAGACGCTTTGGATCAACCTTGTCCTGGTGTTGTTTCCACTGCTGACGCCGGCGCGCCACATCGGGTCGGTCTTGCTCGCTGGCGTGCAGGCTTTCCTAAGAAACATCCGCTTGGATGGGGTCAGGTGGCACAGCGGTCAGGGCAAATCCGAGTAACTTTGCCCGTCGTTGCAGATTGTGCAGGACCCGCTGCCGGTAGCGTTCTTCGTAGTATGTTGCCCCGGGATCGGTATAGGACATCCCGTGCCGAAGCGTGTTGTAGAACAGGACGGCGATTTTGCGTGCAGTGGCGGTGATCGCCTTCGCTTTCCCGATGCGCGCCGACAGACGGCGGTAGAACGCACCCAGGGCGGTGTCGGTTCGGCCGACCGTGCCGGCGGCGAGCCGCAACAAGGACGCAGCCCGGTTGCTGGTGCGCCGCGTCTTTGACGACAGCACCTTTCCGCCGGAGATTTTGTTGTGCGGCGCAAGTGCCAGCCATGACGTGAAGTGCTTTGCGCTGGGCCAGGCCGCCAGATTGGTACCGCACTCTCCCACCAGCTTTAACGCGAGGGTCGGCCCGAGACCGGTGATCTGGGTCAGGTCCACCCCGAGAATGGCGTGCAGGGCGGCGCGGGCATCGAACGCGGGGGCATTGGGCTGGCGTGTCCGCTGCCTGACGGGAAGCAGCTTGCTGGCGGGCGGCGCAGCGTTCTTCTTCAACCGCTTCAAGATTGCCTCGATCTGTTCGTCGCAAGCGGTCACCTTGGTCTGATAGACATCGTACAGTTCGAGCGCCTGGGTCAAAGCGAAGACGTGCTCCTCCCGGTAGTTGCCAACCAGCGCCTGGCACACCGTCTCGACAGAGGCATGGCACCGCCGGTCACGGTGGGTGGCCAGGACGTTCGGGTCGCGCTCGCCCGCCACGATCGCGCGAATGATGGACATGCCGGTCAAGCCGGTAACATCGGTGACGACATGATGCAGTTGTAGGTTCATCTGCATCATTGCCTTTTGCATGTGTTGGATATGCGCCGCCGCATAGTCCAGCAGCCGTTCTCGCTGCCGCAGATAGGCACGCAACCCGGCTATTTCCGCCTGAGGCCGGAAGCTGGCACGCAACAAGCCGTATTCGTGCAGACGTTGCAGCCATTGCGCATCGCTTACATCGGTCTTCCGCCCGGGCACATGCTTGGCGTCTCGAGCGTTGACCACCATCACCTCGAAGCCGCGCTGTTGCAGGATCTCAAACACCGGAATCCAGTAAACGCCGGTTGACTCCATGACCACGGTCCTGATCCCACACCCCGCGAACCAATCGGCCAGCCGGTAAAGATCATCGGTAAAAGTGCGAAATGTGCGAACCGGCTCCTTGTCGCGGTTGGGACCAACGGCTGCGACATGGATCGTGGCGCCGATATCGATCGCCGCCGCGGCCGGATTGACGGTGGAGAAATCCCGCGACTTGCGGGACCGCTTCGTTTGACTCATGCCAGATACCCTCCTGAGACAAAAACCAGACAGGGGCTGGGCCACGGAGAATGATCAATTTCCTAATCGGGATCGCCAATGGGCGTCACCACTCGCAAGTCCGCAACAGCCCATGGGCCACGTTTTTTTACGGGGTCAAATCCACCAAAAACCCTTCGGCCGCTCCCCTCTCGTTCAGGATAGCGCGACCCGTTTCTACCGCCATAGGCGGGGCGCCGATCCGAGCTCGTTTTTTTAAAGCTGAGCCCGGCATCGGCGACGATACTCCAGACCGCAAACGCGCTGCCCTTGGCGCCACGTGCTCTCAATTCCGCCGCCAGTGCGCGTAGCGTGAGATCAGGTTTCTCGGTCAACCGGGTGATGATCCAGTGGCGGTGCGCCTCCAGCACGAACGGCCGCATGCCCCCCATAGGCTTCGCCTTCGGGTTACCGCTTTCGCGCGCCCGCCTGGCCCAGCGCAGCGCCGAGGACTCACCGATGCTGAAGTGCTGCGCCGCTCTCTGCCCGCTCATGCCAGCTACCATGGCAGCGACAACGCGCTCGCGTAGATCAAGCGAATAGGGACGACCCATCGATGCTGGCCTCCAATCCAGTCAGCACCTTAAATCGAACTTTCGCCCCGTTGCCACTTCACAAGGGAGTCAACCTCAGGCTAGCGTGCTCTAGAACCGCCGTACACCGGGGATGGAAAACTGCGCTCAAACCCCTTGAAAACGGACATCAGAGCGTTGCGCGGCCCCACGTATGTTGTGATGGCTACGCCGAGCGGATTACCTGGGGTTGGTTCAGGGGTTTCCAATTCCATGCGTGGACGGCCCGCTGAGTTCAAGTGGCATTTGCAAGGGATGATGGCGGTACGAAAGCGGTCATGCGTTCGGCCTATCTACGCGGCAACACGGCCGCTGGCCCAGATGGGTTCCGCGAACAATATCCAAACACGGCAACAGTACAGAGTAACTTGGAACTGGGCGGATTTGTCGTTCGTCGGTTCGATCGATCATCATCTCATGCTATGCTCTTAAACCCTCGGCACCGGGGCGCGAGGCTTAGGCGACGACCGGCTGACGCCGATACGCTTCACCACGCCCCATTATGGCCCAGATGATCCGGGCCATCTTGTTGGCCAGAGCGATTGCCGCGACCTTCCGCGGCCGGCGCTCCAGCAATTGCAACAGCCAAGCACTAGCCGATTACTGCCTGGCTTGGCATAGCGGGTCACTGCCATCGTTCCGACTACAAGCAGCTGCCGTAGCCGCTCATTGCCAGTCTTGCTGATTTTCCCCAGTCGGTGCTTGCCGCCGGTGGAATGCTCTCGCGGTGTTAGTCCAAGCCATGCCGCAAAATGCCGCGCAGTCTCAAAGTTCGCTGGGTTCACAGTCAAGGCCATGGTGATAGCGGTGATTGGCCCGACCCCAGGAATGGCCGTGAGAAGCTTGCTGACCGGATTGGCTTTGTGCTGTTCGAGCAGTTGCTTTTCCAGTGCGTTGATCTTCACGTCGAGGTCAGCAACATGCTGACTCATTTGCTCGAACATCGCTTTGGCAATTGCTGAACCGCTTCGTCGGCTGACAGAACGGCAAGTAAGGCTGTGACGTTCGTACAGCCTTGAGAGGCCACAATGCCAAACTCGGCGGCGTGCCCCCGCAGCGCATTAATCGCTTGGGCATTGTCACGTTAACTTGGCGCGGACGGTATGCGGGTGTGGGTTGTTGTGCAGCGTCGATTATGCCGCGGCCCGGGCGCAGGTTTCCTCGTGCCAGACATTGAAGGCCTCGGACCGGGTTTCGCGATAGGCACAGGCTGCCTGTTGATGGCGGCGGGGACGGAAGTGGCCGTATATGAAGGAGTGGGCGGAGAGGAAGTCCTGGGCCTGCCGAGACGATTTGAACCGTTGCATCTGCCGCTCTCGTCGTCGCGTCGGTCGATGCGAGTTCTCGGCCCGATTACTCAGATATCGGCTCTGTCGGTGCTCGACGCCAGGAAGCAGTCGACGATGAGCGACGCCGTAGCTCCGCAGCTTGTCGGTCACAATCACCCTCGGCTCATATTGCAGACCCTTCAGCAGCCGATTGAAGAACCGTGTCGCCGCCTGGGCATCGCGTCGAGCCTGGACGAGGATGTCGAGCACAACGCCATCCTGATCGACAGCGCGCCAGAGATAGTGCTGCACGCCCTGGATGCGGATGAAGACCTCGTCCATGTGCCACTTGTCGCCGGGTCGTGATCGACGGCGTCGCAGGCGGTCGGCAAAACTTGCAGCGAACTTCTGGCACCGCCGTCGCACCGTCTCGTAGGAGACGGCGACACCGCGTTCCGCCAGGATCAGCTCGACATCGCGCAGACTGAGGCTGAAAACGTGGTACAGCCAGACGGCGTGGCTGATGATCTCGGCTGGGAAGCGATGGCGGTAGTGCGGATCGGGTGGCGACGTCATCCCACCACTCTGGTCGCCCTTCGGCCTCGTTGCCAGGGCCGGTTACCGTGACAATGCCCGCCGGCACGCAGCTGGTTGAATGAACTGAGGACTAATCCCCACCGCCCTCCGTTGTGTCCGGCACGGATGCTATCAAATACGAGATTGTAATGTCAGAAGGGCCCGCCTGTCATTCTGGCTGATCGGCCTGAGCGATCTCCGATGAACTCTTTGTGCATTTTCAAACCTCAGCATATATATCGTGTTACGACATATAAGGTGATGCAGGAACAAGGTGATATGACGATGCTGGAAGCAGTTCGTATCAAAGGCAGTCGCCTCGATACTCATTTCCATCTACTGCTCGTCCGAACCGGTTTCGGCAAGAAGCACCAATTTGAGGAACCTGAAAGGGAGGCAATTCTATGCCAAAGGAGGCTTGGAAAACTGAGACTGAGGACCGAATGGTGGCGAGTTGCGCCCGCTTAGACTTGTTGGGGTTGAAATGTCTGAAACAAACCAAGATTGGGAAGAACAAGTGCGGCGCCGAGCATATGAACTTTGGGAACAAGCGGGCCAGCCTGAAGGGCGTCACGAGGAATTCTGGCACCGCGCTTCAGCAGATTTCACGCCGCCTGACAATGTGGATGCAACTGGCTTGCTAAACGCGAACGTGCCGAGACCAGCAATTAGTAGGGGCGACCGGGTGAATCTTAAGTCAAAACGCTCGACATGAGCCTACAGAACAACGGCTGATAAACCCGTTAGACGCGCTTAGTTTGCTTGCGGGGAGAGTAGAGAACATTATGAAAAATCTTCTTTCGTCTATTTTGACACGCCTCGTTCGCCAGGGAACATTGTTAGTCACCTGGCCTGACGACACAGTGTCAAAGTTTGCAGGCACAACTACTCCCACTGCAGGCATGCGCCTAAGCGATTGGCAGACAGTGCGCCGTTTGGCGTTAAACCCGGACCTTGGGTTTGGCGAAGCGTATATGGTTGGCACGCTGCAGCCATCAGGTTGCAATTTATATGATTTACTTGACCTGGTGCTGCTGAACGCCGAGGACTTGCGTCATCCCGTGCTGAGTTGGCACCGCCTGGTGCGCGCGCTCACGCGTCGCTTTCGGCAGATTAACGATCCGGATCGCGCACAGCGCCACGTTGCACATCACTATGACCTTGATAGCCAGCTCTACAGTTATTTTCTCGACCGCGATCAGCAATACTCGTGCGCCTATTTTCACGACGGAACCGAGTCTTTGGACGATGCGCAGCTTGCAAAGAAGCGCCACATCGCAGCGAAACTCTACCTCAATCGTCCTGGTATGACTGTGCTTGATGTTGGCTGCGGGTGGGGCGGGATGGCTTTGACGCTGGCAAAGGAATACGGGGCACAAGTGACAGGCATCACGCTGTCCTCTGAGCAATTAGCTCTGGCGCGTGCACGCGCCGACGCGGCGGGACTTGCTGATCGGGTAAGTTTCGAATTGCTGGATTACCGCGCGGTAGAGAGGCGCTTCGATCGCATTGTTTCCGTCGGGATGATGGAGCATGTTGGAGTCGTAAACTATGATGGGTTCTTCCGCACGGTGCACCGATCTTTGCGCGAGGATGGTGTGGCGTTGATCCACCACATCGGCCGAAGCGATGGACCCGGCACGACGTCCCAGTGGCTGCAAAAATATATATTTCCAGGTGGTTACTCGCCGGCATTAAGCGAAGTGCTTCCAGCGGTAGAGCGATCTGGGCTGGCCGTAACCGACATCGAAGTCCTTCGTCTGCATTACGCGCGCACGCTGCGACTTTGGCGAGAGCGGTTCGCTACCAATCGCGATGCAATCCGCTGCTTATACGACGAACGGTTTTGCCGGATGTTCGAGTTCTACCTCACTGGCGCGGAACTCGCCTTTCGACGTCAGAGGGAGGTGGTGTTTCAGATTCAGCTTTCGCCGTCTCAGAGCGCATTGCCGTTTAACCGTGAATATATGTCGCGACCTCTGGCTACAGACGAGACGGTGGAGACTTTGGCATTAACCGGGAAACAAAATAGCGTGCTCGCTTCGGGTACCGTCAGTTGACAGGGCAATCTTTGGGCCTGTTTGGGATCATGACGATGAGTAAAATAAAGTGCGGTCTAGGACTGATGACCGTCGCTACGCCGCATGCCGCGCGTGCGGGACGATTAGCGCGGTCAGGTGAAGTTTACATTAACCGGGAACCAGTCGCCCGCGATCAACTTCTTGAACCAGGCCAATCGCCCATCCGTCGGAACAAGACTCCCGCCTCGTTCAGGCCGAACGCGATTTTTTTCAGCACGGGATGCATTTATGGGTAAAGTCGTCGTTGTGACAGGGGCGAGTGCCGGGGTGGGCCGCGCTACCGTCGAAGAGTTTGCAAAACATGGCTACGACGTGGCACTTTTGGCGCGTGATCCGGAGCGCCTAGAGCAAGCCGCGGCCGCCTTGCGATCAGGATACGGCGTACGGGCTATCGCAATTCCAACGGACGTCGCCAACGCCGACGCCGTTGAATCAGCGGCTACCCGGGCGGAAAGTGAATTGGGCCCAATCGACGTGTGGGTGAACGTTGCGATGGCGACAGTGTTCGCTCCGGTCTCAAAGCTGACGTCCCAAGAGGTCGAACGCGGCACACGGGTGACCTATCTAGGCCAAGTGCATGGGATGATGGCCGCGCTTTCCCGCATGCGGGTCCGCAACCAAGGTACTATCGTCAATGTCGGATCCGCACTTGCCTACCGCTCGGTTCCCCTTCAATCAGTGTACTGTGGTGCTAAGGCCGCCATACGAGGCTTCACCGATTCTCTCCGCTCAGAAATCATTCACGATCAACTGGCGGTCCATCTCACAACAGTGGATCTCCCGGCAGTGAATACGCCGCAGTTCGATTGGGCGCTGAACAAGATGGGGATGAAAGCGAAACCTGTCGCGCCGATCTTTGAACCGGAAGTGCCTGCACGCGCGATCTTCTTTGCCGCAACGCATCGTCGGCGCGAGGTCTGGGTTGGTTTCCCGACTGTGAAGGCCATCCTCGCAAACCGCATCGCCCCCGGCTTGATCGATCGATATCTGGCGTCCTCGGGCTATGCCGGGCAGCTCACTGATGAACCTCTGCAAGCGGATCCGCCCGCCAATCTCTTTGATGCGGTCCCGGGCAATTACGGCGCCCATGGACGCTTCGATAGTCAGTCCAAGCCGGGGAGCTGGGAGATGTTCACCGACCGGCATAGAACCGCCTTCTGGGCCGCTGTAGGCGTCGGCTTAGTTACAGGTATCCATCTTCTTGCGAAACGGCTGAAGATCTGATGATGGAACACGGCCGATGAGTAGTCCCATCGAGGACTACGCGCTTCTCGGCGATGGTCAGACTGCCGCGTTGCTCAGTCGTGATGGCTCGATTGATTGGTTGTGCTGGCCACAGTTTGACGACGCGGCCTGCCTTTCAGCCCTGCTTGGCACTCAAGAGAATGGGCAGTGGTCGCTGGCGCCCACGGCGCCCGTCGTCCAATGCAGCCGGCGCTACCAAATCGATACGCTCGTTATGGAGACAGATTTTGAAACCGAGGAAGGCGCCGTTCGGGTCGTCGATTTCATGCCCATGCGCAAAGGAGCCTCCGCACTGGTCCGCCTCGTGATCGGTCTTCGTGGAACGGTGAGAATGTGCAGCCTTCTACGTCTGCGATTCGACTACGGTGCCCTGCCCCCTTGGTCAGAGAGAAGAGGCAAAGAAATGGTCGCCAGAGTCGGACCAGACTTGGTGGTCCTGCGCGCTCCGGTAAAATTGGCCGTCCACGCCAACGCCACTTTGGCGGACTTCGCGGTGCAAGCAGGCGAGCAGCGTGCCTTCGTTCTTAGCTACGGCGCATCGCACGAACCTCTGCCCGAGCCGTTCGACGCCGATGTCGCCCTTGCCGCAACTCAGCAGTTCTGGCGGGACTGGATCTCGCAATTCGACAATGCGAAGACAGCATGGCCGAATGTTGTTCGACGATCGCTCATCACGCTGAAAGCGCTGATCCATGCCCCAACAGGCGGCCTGATAGCCGCGCCCACGACGTCATTGCCCGAAGTCCCCGGCGGCGAAATGAATTGGGACTACCGGTATTGCTGGTTGCGCGATGCCAGCTTCACGCTGTGCGCGCTGCTGAACGCAGGGCTTCATAGCGAGGCGAAGGCGTGGCGGGACTGGCTGTTGCGCGCCATTGGAGGCACGCCCGAACTTTTGCGCATTATGTACCGGGTCGACGGTTCAAGGCATCTGGAGGAGTGGATCGCCAGTACGCTTCCGGGTTACCGTCATGCGCGTCCCGTCCGCATCGGAAACGCCGCGGCCACGCAACTCCAGGTCGATGTTTACGGCGAGGTTATCGACGCCCTCGACGTGGCTCGTCGTGGCGGCGTCGCCACTTCCGATCAAGAGAGGGTCGTCCGATGCAAGATCGTCGATCATCTGGCGAAGGTTTGGGGATCGCCGGATGCCGGGATTTGGGAGTCGCGCGCCGCGCCGCGCCACTACACCTACTCCAAGGTCATGGCTTGGGTCGGTATGGATCGCTTCATCTCCAACCCTGAAGGGGATGCGTATGAAGACTCCGCCCAACTGGAACGGTTGAAAGCACTGCGGCAAACCATTCACGACGAGATTTGTCGCGAGGGCTGGAACGAGGGACTTGGCACATTCACCCAATACTTCGGTGGTCAGGAAGTCGATGCCAGCCTACTGCTGTTGCCGCTGGTAGGCTTTCTGCCTGTCCAGGATCCACGCATGGTGGCAACGATCGAGGTGATCGCACGCGATCTGTCGGAAGGAGGACTGATACGGCGCACAAAAGCCAAAGCAGATGGTCCGAACGAGGGCGTTTTCCTGCCCTGCTCCTGCTGGTTGGCGGACTGCCTGAACATGATGGGGCGCCGAGAGGAAGCGGTGGCGCAGTTCGAACGGGTCCTAGCGGTAGCCAACGACCTCGGACTTTTGTCGGAGGAATACAACGTCCCAGCCGGCCAACTCGCAGGCAACTTTCCACAGGCGCTGACACATCTGGCCATCGTTAACACGGCACTTGGGTTGTGCGGACCAATCCTTCAGCGCGGCGGCGGCTAAGCGCCGCACAATTTTCAAAGCGAAATCGGTGGATTTATGCATGGCATCGGACAACCACTACGACCTGATCGTTATCGGCAGCGGGCCCGGCGGTGCCTCCCTCGCACACCGCCTTGCGCCAACCGGCAAGCGCATCCTGATGCTGGAACGCGGCGGCTACTTGCCCCGGTCGCGCGAAAACTGGGATGCCAAGACAGTATTTGTTGACGGTAAATATCAGGCGTCGGAGACCTGGTACGGCAAGGATGGCAGTTCTTTCCACCCCGGCCTGCATTACTATGTGGGCGGCAACTCCAAAGTCTATGGCGCCGCCCTGTTTCGCATGCGAGAGCGGGACTTCGGTGAGGTACGCCACGCCGATGGAATCTCGCCCGCATGGCCGCTCCCGTACGACGTGTTCGAGCCATACTATTGCGAGGCGGAAGCACTGTTTCATGTGCACGGTGCGCGCGGTGAGGATCCCACCGAACCCTGGTACAGCAAGCCGTATGCCTATCCGCCAGTCCTCCACGAGCCGCGTATTCAGGCATTGAATGACCGTCTGGTGAAGGAAGGGCTGCATCCGTTTCATCTGCCGCTCGGGATCAAGCTCGATCAAAACCCGGACGGAAGTGCAACGACATACAGTCCCTGTATCCGGTGTGACGCCTTTGACGGCTTCCCGTGTGCGATCAACGCCAAAGCTGACGCACAGGTCATCTGCGTCGATCCGGCATTGGCGGCGCACCCAAACTTCACCCTGCTGACGGGCGCGTATGTTGAAAAGCTGCTGACAAACCCGTCTGGGCGCGCTGTTTCAGGTGTACGTGTTCAGCGTGACGGGAAGATCGAAGAATATTCCGCTGATATCGTGGTTGTCGCGTGTGGTGCGCTCAGTTCAGCGCTGCTGCTGCTTCGCTCCGGCGCTGATCATCATCCAAACGGCCTGGCCAATGCATCCGGCCAGGTCGGGCGCAACTACATGCGCCACAACATGAGCATCCTGATGGCGCTGCTAAAGGAGCCGAACAACACCGTGTTTCAGAAGACGTTGGCGCTGAGCGACTTCTACTTCGGCGACAAGGATTGGCAGTTCCCGATGGGGCTCATTCAGATGTGCGCCACCTCGCACGGCGAGCAGATACGCGGCGAAGCGGTTCCTGGATGGCTTGGCTGGCTGCCCGAGATGCCGTTCGAGAAGATGGCGCAGCACTCGATCGATTTCTGGTTGCAGAGCGAGGATCTGCCTCGGCCTGAAAACAGGATTTACTACGAGGGCGGCAGGGTTGTGCTGTCCGTGACGGAAGGGAACGAGGAAGCGGCGCACAGGTTGAAAAAGAAGCTTGAGGATTTGCTGGAGCCGATAGGCGCTTATAAGCACCTGCTCGAGCGTCGTCTCTATCTTGGCAAAAATATCCCAATCGGCGGAACAGCGCATCAGGCCGGCACCTGCCGCTTCGGCACCGACCCCACCACGAGCGTGCTGGACCTGGACTGCAAGGCGCACGACCTCGACAATCTTTACGTGACCGACGCGAGCTTCTTTCCGTCGATCGGGGCCGTCAATCCGACGCTCACCATCATTGCAAACGCATTGCGCGTAGCGGACCGGATCGCCGAGCGGCTGCGCGTATGAAGAACGATTGCTCCCGCGGCGTATCGCGGCGCCCGGCGCCGACCCGACCTTCTTCCGAGGCAATCAGGTTGGACAGATCATCAATCGAGCATCGTAGAAGGTTCGCGCTATCCTGCCCAGCGCGACGCCGGCAACCCAGGCACCGGCGCGTCGAAGGCGAAGATGCCGCCGTCGAACGGGCAGTCGGCAGCATCCTTGTCGGCAATCGCCCAACGACCGGACGTGACAAAGGCTGTTCGCAGGTCGGCACCGCCAAACGCGATCATCGTCGGATACTTGAATGGCACCGCGACTTCGCGCTCGACGCGGCCGTCAGGGTCGAAGCGCAGGATCCGGCCCTGGCCATTGATTGCCGACCAGTAGAATCCTTCGCTATCGACCTCTGCTCCATCCGGCCCGGGTGCGCCATCGATATGCGCGAACAGGCGGCCTCGCGACGCCTCGCCGGTCGCTGCGTCGTAATCCCAGGCGTAGATGTCCCCGCTCATGGTATGGCTGTGATACATGGTTCGGCCATCGGGACTCCAGGCCAAGCCGTTCGACAGGGTGGTGTCCTTGCCCTGCGGCACCAGGATCCCGCCAACCAGCCGCCAGAGCGGGGCTTGGTCGGCGCCATGCTCACCGACCAGCGGCAGCAAGGCGTGGCGCATCGGGCCTACCCAAAAGCGCCCCTGCCGGTCGCACTTGCCGTCATTAAGGAAGAAGCGCCGCGGATCGTAGGGCGCCGGCGCGACCAGAGTGAGGCTGCCTGTGGACAGTTCGAACCGGTAGGCGCCGAGGCGCAGTGCAACCAGCACGCTGCCCTCCGCCACACCGCCGCCCAACGCCAGGCATCCGATCCAGGCAGGCATGGTCCAGCTTTCGTCCAATCCAGTCGCCGGATCGAGCCGATGCAACGCGGGTTGCTGCACGTCCACCCAATACAGTCGCTGGGTTCGCTCGCACCAGACAGGACTTTCGCCTGTGATCGACGCGCGACGCAGAACGAGGCGGCCATCGAAATCTGCCAGGTCGTTCATGCGGTCTAATCTCCCTTTATTTTGCTCTTCTAAGATACCCAATGGAATCGTGAACCATAAGGAATAGCGGATATGTCTCAGACCGTCGCGGAGTTTGTTTGGCAGCGCCTCGCGGAATGGGGACTGTCGCGCGTCTACGGTTATCCAGGCGACGGTGTTGGCGGTCTGGACGTAGCGCTCGAGAAAGCCAAAGGCTTCATGCATTACGTTCAGGTGCGCCACGAGGAGATGGCGGCCTTCATGGCATCCGCGCACGCCAAGTTCACCGGCCAGCCGGGCCTTTGCTATGCAACCTCGGGGCCGGGGGCGATCCATCTGCTGAACGGCCTTTATGACGCCAAAGCAGATCACGTTCCGGTGGTCGCAATCGTGGGTCAACAGACCCGCATCGCGCTCGGCTCACACTATCAGCAGGAAGTCGATCTCCAGACGCTATTTTCGGATGTGGCTGAATACGTGGTGACGGGGACAGTGCCAGGCCAGGTGCGGACTCTAGTCGATCGCGCCGTGCGTATCGCGCAGGCCAAGCGCGCAGTTACTTGCGTCATCCTGCCGAACGACCTGCAGGAACTCACTTACGAAGACTTGCCGATGGTGCACGGAGCGACCCACACCGGCGTCGGCTATCCGGGCGAGTCTAATCTGCCGAGTGCGGAGGCCCTGCAGCGGGCCGCCAGCATCCTGAACGAGGGCAAGAAGGTCGCAATGCTCGTCGGCGCCGGTTGTCTGTCCGCCACGGACGAGGTGGTTGCCGTTGCCGAGCGGCTGGGTGCCGGGGTCGCGAAGGCGCTGCTGGGCAAGGCGGCCGTTCCGGACGATCTGCCTTACGTGACGGGCTCGCTGGGATTGCTGGGCACCAAGCCGTCCTGGGACCTGATGCAGGATTGCGACACGCTGCTGATGGTGGGGTCGGCCTTCCCGTATAGCGAGTTCCTGCCCAAGCCTGGTTCGGCGCGTGGCGTGCAGATCGATATTGACGGCGCCAATCTCAGTCTGCGTTATCCGATGGAATACAGCATGGTCGGCGACAGCGCCGAAACCTTGCGCGCGTTGCTGCCCCTGCTGAAGCAGCGCACCGATACGGGATGGCGCGACACTGTGGAGAAGAACGTCGCGGCCTGGTGGAAGACACTCGAAGAGCGCGCAATGGTTGCAGCGGACCCGATCAATCCGCAACGCGTCTTCTGGGAGTTGTCGCCGCGACTGCCGGAGCGCTGCATTATGACGGGCGATTCCGGCTCTGTGGCTAACTGGTATGCGCGCGACATCAAGATCCGGCGCGGCATGAAGGCTTCGCTTTCCGGTGGCCTTGCCTCGCTCGGTGCGGCCACCCCCTATGCCGTGGCGGCAAAGATGGCGTTCCCCGATCGCCCCGTCATCGGCTTCATCGGCGATGGCGCGATGCAGATGAACGGGCTCAACGTGATGATCACCGTCTCGAAATACTGGCGAGACTGGTCCGACCCTCGCTTCATCATCATGGTGCTCAACAACCGGGACCTTAACCAGGTGACCTGGGAGGAGCGCGTGCAACTCGGCGACGGCAAGACCGAACTGACACAAGCCATTCCGGACTTTCCCTACCACAAATACGCTGAGCTGATCGGGCTAAAGGGCGTTTTCTGCAACGATGCCGAAAAGATCGGAGCCGCCTGGGACGAAGCACTGGCGTCGGACCGCCCGGTCATCCTGGAAATGTACACCGATCCTAACGTGCCTCCACTCCCACCGCACATCACGCTGAAGGACGCCAAGAACTTCATGACGATGATGAAGGACGAGCCGGAGCTGGGAAGCGTCCTGAAGAACTCGCTCGGGCAGGTCTTGGCGAACATCATCCCCGGAAAGAGCTGACCGTGGCGACGTTGGCCGCACGCAAGCGGGCGCCTTCCCAGCTCGCGTTGCTGGATCATCAGCGCAGGGTCGACTGGCCTCGCGACGAAGTGCCGCGACGTCGGCCGAGCTGGGCAAACCGGATGCCGACTGCCGGTGAAGCGGCCACCGTGCGGGCGGCACGTCGACTCAACCATGCGGCCGGTATGATCGCCGCTTCGGTGCTGGCCGACAGCGGGATGGAGCATTACCGCGGCAACTTTCACAACAAAGCCATGTGGACGCCCATCATCATCGCCACGCTGTCGATCGCGGCCAGCCTGCACGGTCATACCGACCGCCGTAGCGGCGCGCATTGGGGCCGTGACGCGATCTACGCTGCCGCCGGGCTGACCGGCATCGTCGGAACAGGTTTCCATCTCTACAACATCACCAAGAAGCCGGGCGGGTTCTGTTGGCAAAACCTGTTCTACTCGGCCCCGATCGGGGCGCCTGCAGCGCTGTCCCTGTCCGGCTTGATGGGCTGGCTGTCGGAGCGGGTGCGCGAAAACCGGCCAGGCACACGGCCAACCGTTGTTGGCGTGCCAGCAGGGCGGGCGGTGGCGGGTCTGACGAGTGCTTCACTGGCCGGCACGGTGGGTGAGGCCGGCCTGCTGCATTTGCGCGGCGCTTTTCACAATCCTTTCATGCTAATGCCCGTATCTCTGCCGCCAATAGCTGCAGGGCTGCTCGTCAACGCCGCTCTGGGTGATGCGCATGTGCGACGTCCGTTCACCCGCTGGTGGCTGCGCGCGACGACGGTCATGGGGATCGCCGGCGTGGCGTTCCATGCTTACGGCGTCTCGCGCAATATGGGAGGCTGGCGGAACTGGCGACAGAACGCTTTCGCCGGTCCGCCGCTGCCCGCGCCACCTTCGTTTACCGGCCTGGCTCTAGCCGGGCTCGCGGCGCTTGGTCTGCTGCAGGACCATCCCGATGACTGATTTCCGCGCGCCACGCTATCCTGGCTACGACGTGCTGGACAAGCGGCACACGCCCTCCTGGGACACCCAGACCCGCCGCGTCATCGACGCGCGCCTGGCGGTGCCGCGCGAGCCGCGCTTCCTCAGCACGGCCGAATTCGAAACCGCGCAGGCGCTGTGCCGGCGCATTCTGCCGCAGCCCGGCGGTCGGCCCGAGGTGCCGCTGGCAGCGTTGCTCGATGCCAAGCTGATGGCCGATCAGGGCGACGGCTTTCGCGAGGGCGACATGCCCTACATGCAAGAGGCCTGGCGGCGTGGTCTGGCAGCGATCGAGACGGAAAGTGCCCATCGCCATGCCGGACGTCGTTTCGCCGTTCTTCATGCGGACGAGCAGGATGCGTTGCTCGGGATGATGCAGCGCGGCGAGTTGTCCGATCCGGTTTGGGATGGGCTCGGCGCCGCTGCCTTCTTCAAAGGCCGCATCCTGACCGATATTCCCGGCCTGTATTATTCCCATCCGACGGCCTGGTCGGAGATGGGTTTCGGCGGCCCGGCCAGCCCGCGCGGCTATGTCCGGATGGAAATCAACCGGCGCGACCCTTGGGAGGCAGCACAGGCCGTTCCCGGGAAAGAGGCGCAAGCTGAACGCGAGAATAAACATGTCGTCTGATCCCATGCAGGTTCCCCGAGCCAAAGGTGGCCGTGCACCGGATGTGTTCCGGCACGATGCCTGGGTGCCCATGCGCGAGCATCGGTTGGAGGAGGCGGTGGACTTCGCCATTGTCGGCACCGGCGCCGGCGGGGGAACACTGGCGGCGCGGCTGGCTGAGCAAGGATTTTCGGTGGTGACCTTCGATGCCGGGCCGTTTTTCCGGCCGCTCGAGGATTTCGCCTCCGACGAGACCGAGCAGAACAAACTCTACTGGACAGACAAGCGGGTAACGGAGGGCGCCAACCCCATCCGTATGGGCGGCAAGAACAGCGGAAAAGCGGTCGGCGGTTCAACCGTGCACTACGCCATGGTCTCGTTACGATTTCGGCCAGAATGGTTCACATCGCGCACGACCCTCGGCTATGGCGCTGACTGGCCGATCGGTTGGGAGGAGATGTGGCATTGGTATGGCGAGGCCGAACGGCAGATCAACATTGCCGGGCCGCTGAGCTATCCCTGGGGACCCAAACGTCCGCGCTATCCGTATCGCGCGCATGAACTGAACAGTGCCGGCAAGTTGCTGGCGAAGGGGTGCGAGGCGATCGGGATCGGCTGGTCCGAGACGCCCTTGGCGACGCTCTCGGCGCCGGGACGCTCGCATGAGGGCATGTCTCCGCCCTGCGTATATCGCGGTTTCTGCCGCTTCGGCTGTTCCACCAACGCCAAGCGTTCGGCTTTGACCGTGTGGATTCCCCGCGCCCTGAGTGCCGGCGCCGAGGTACGCGACCTGGCGATGGTAGGGCGGATCGAGACGGGCCCAGACGGCCGGGCTACGGGCGTGCACTACCATCGCGAGGGGGCGTGGCATTTCCAGCGCGCACGCAACGTCGTGGTGGCGGGCTATGCGGTCGAGACGCCGCGACTGCTTCTGAACTCCGCCAATGCCCGTTACCCCGACGGGCTCGCGAATTCCACAGGACTCGTCGGCAAGAACCTGATGACGCAATCCAACCAGGCGGTGTTCGGCCGCATGGCGCAGGAGGTGCGATGGAACAAAGGGCCCCCTTCACTCGCGATCACCGAACACTGGAACTACGACGACAACAAGGACTTCCACGGCGGTTACTGCTGGATGGGCCAAGGTCCGCTGCCAATCGAGTGGGCGACGGTCCAGACCGGCTCCCGGGGATTGTGGGGCGAGCGCCTGTACGATGCCATGCTGCACTACAATCATGCCATAGGGGTTAAGATGGTGGGCGAAATGTTGCCGGACGAGGCCAACCGGGTGACCTTGGCCGACGACGTCGATCAGTATGGCCTGCCCGTCGCACGCATCACCTACAAATGGGGCGAGAATGACCGTGCGCTGATCACGCATGCGCTCAATCAGATGCAGATGTCGATGGAAGCGATCGGCGCGACCGATATTTTCCGTCAGGAGGATGACACAAATCACCTGGGCGGCACCGCACGCATGGGTGCCGACCGCGCGACCAGCGTGGTAAACTCTGACTGTCGCACCTGGGACATACCCAATTTGTGGATCTGTGACGGTTCGGTGTTCCCAACCGTGGGCGGCGTCAACCCGGCTTTGACGATCCAGACAATCGCGCTGCGCACTGCCGCGCGTATCGGCACACTTGCCAAACAGGGTGCGCTGTGATGCGGATTGCCGCCACGGGAATACGGCCATGACCGTATCGCAGATTATTATCGGCTTGGTGCGGTATGGACTGGTCATCCTGTTCTTCCCCGCCAGCGCGCTCGATAAGGTATTCAATTTCAAAGGTGCCATTGGCCAGGCGGCTCAGGTTTTCAGTTGGCGTCCCATGGCCGTCGCAATGATCCTGACGGGAGTCTTTGTCGAGGTCGTCATGCCTCTTGGCATCCTCAGCGGCATTGCCGACCGTCTCGCAGCGTTTATCATGGCGGGGTATTGCGCTGTCACCGCGGTACTGTTCAAGCGCTTCTGGGAACCTGGCGATTTCTGGAAGGCTGGTGAGAGCAAAGGGCGCGAACTGTTCTGGGACTTCTTGAAGAACTTTTCTTTGGCATCGGGCTTTCTGCTGATCACGGTGGGCATTGATGGGCACAGCTGGCAAAGCTTCCTCAGTAACCCGCTGGCCTCTTCCCATCCCTACGTGACTGCGGTGGTTTCGAGATGATTTCAAAAAGAATGATTCTGCGATCTGCTGCGTCGCTGAGCTGTCTGACGCTAAGTGGCTGCGGCGCGATCGGGCACGGCTTCCTGTCGCCAGCAGGCCCAATCGCTGATGCAGAGCGCCACTACTTCCTGGTTGTATGTCTGATCCTGGTGTTCGTGATCGCCCCCGTTCTGATCCTGACTCCATTAATTGCCTGGCACTATCGGCTCAGCAACACACACAGCGCATATCGCCCGCAATGGGGGTTTAATTGGCCACTTGAAGGGTTGATCTGGATCCCGCCCACGGCGATAGTCGTCGGGCTTGCGGTGCTTCTGTGGCGAGACACACACCGCCTCGATCCTTACCGGCCGCTTCCATCCACGACCGCCACACTCGAGGTGCAGGTCGTGGCGCTCGACTGGAAATGGTTGTTCATCTATCCCGACCAGCACGTGGCGACAGTAAATGAACTGGTGATCCCTGCAGGCCAGCCGGTGCATTTCAGTCTCACGAGCGGCACGGTGATGCAAGCCTTGCTCATGCCTCGCCTCGCGAGCCAGATTTATGCGATGGCCGGAATGACCACGCAACTTAACTTCGCGGCCGACCGGCCGGGCGATTACTGGGGCGAGAACACGCAATTTAGCGGCATCGGATTTCAGAACCAGAAGTTCACCGTATCGGCACGAACGCCCGGGGCGTTTGAGGAGTGGGTTGCTGGCATAAAGGCGCAGCCGAACCGGTTGGACGTCTCCGCCTACCAGGCGCTATCGGTTCGCTCCACGCTGCCGCATCCGCTTACTTTCGGTGCCGTAGCCCCCGGTCTCTTCGATGGTATCGTCCGGCAGGCGTTCCCGACCGGGCATATCCTCCACATGAAGGCTGCCCAGAATCATGGATGAGACAGTCGGCATCTGGCACTTCCTGCTGGGAAACCTGACGTTCACGGCACTGCCCTTCGTGCGGGCGTGGCGCGATCCGTCCATCAGCGAGATCATCGGCGCCGGCGCTGGCGCGATCGTCGTGGTCGGCGCCATCTTCGCCGTTGCACTAATAACCCGGCTCGGCATGTGGCGTTATCTCTGGATGGAGTGGCTGACAAGCCTCGACCACAAGAAGATCGGGATCATGTATGTGGTCATCGCGTTGGTGATGCTGTCTCGCGCGCTGATCGAAGCGGTGCTGATCCGGGTGCAGCAAGCCGTAGCCATCAATGCGCCGGGTATCGTGGAGCCAGGTCATTTCGCGCAGCTGTTCAGCACGCATGGCACCATCATGATCTTCTTCATGGCAATGCCGTTTATAACCGGCCTGATCAATTACGTGGTGCCGTTGCAGATCGGCGCGCGCGATGTCGCCTTCCCATGGCTCAATTCCATCACCCTGTGGCTGACGGCGGGTGGCGCCGGGATCATGATGGTCTCCCTCGTGCTTGGTCAATTCTCCACGGGCGGCTGGAGCGGCTACCCGCCCTACACCGAAATGGCTTATAGCGGCGGAGTCGGTCCGGACTACTGGATCTGGGCGGTGACACTGAGTTCCATTGGTTCGCTGCTGGTCGGCGTCAATATTGCAGTAACGATCTACAAGCTGCGGGCGCCGGGCATGACGTGGATGCGGTTGCCATTGTTCTGCTGGACCTCGCTCTGTGCCGCCATAATGATCATCTTTGCGATGCCTCCACTCACGGTCGCGACGCTGCTGCTCGCAGCAGACCGCTATCTGGGCATGCACTTTTTCACCGACGATCTTGGTGGCAACATGATGAATTACGTCAACTTGTTTTGGCTGTTCGGCCACCCGGAAATCTACATTCTCATACTGCCAGCCTTCGGCGTGTATTCCGAGGTCGTTTCGGCCTTTTCCTCAAAGGAGCTCTACGGATACATTTCGCTCGTGATCGCGACGATGTCGATCGCCGTGCTGTCTTTCACCGTCTGGCTGCACCACTTCTTCACCATGGGGCAGAGTGCCGACGTCAACGCCGTGTTCGGCATCGCCACCATGGCAATCGGCATACCAACCGGGGTCAAGATCTACGATTGGATCTGGACCATGTTTCGTGGGGAGGTACGGTTCACCCCGCCGATGCTGTTTTCGATCGCCTTCATGGTGACGTTCGTTATCGGCGGCGCAACCGGGATCATCCTCGCAACCCCGCCGCTGGACTACATGGTCCATAACACGTTGTTCCTCGTGGCACACTTCCACAACATGCTTATTCCCGGGGTGCTCTACGCCATGATTGCCGGCTATCAATACTGGTTTCCGAAAGCCTTCGGCTTTCGGCTATCAGAGGGCTGGGGCAAGATCTCCTTCGCCTGTTGGGTGACCGGCTTCTACCTGGCTTTCATGCCATTGTATGTGCTGGGGGCAGCGGGTATGGCGCGGCGAACGCAAGAGGTGTTCGAGTCATCATTCCGACCGTGGCTTCTGGTGGCTGGCGTCGGCGCTTTCGTATTGTTGGCCGCGCTCGCGAGCCTGTTCGTGCAGCTTTGGATCAGCATACGCGACCGTGATGCCAACCGCGTGCCGGTCGGCGATCCATGGGATGCACGCAGCCTGGAATGGTCCACATCCTCACCCCCGCCGGAATACAATTTCGCCACCATCCCGCAGGTGAGCAAGCGGGACGCTTTCTATTGGCGGAAGCGGAACCACGGCGCCTATCATCCGGCTGATCATTACCGCGATATCGTGCTTCCCCGGAACAGCAGTACGGGCGCGGTCATCGGCGTTGCTGCCGCATTCTGCGCCTTCGGTCTGGTCTGGCATATCTGGTGGCTCGTGGTAGTCAGCATGATCATGGTGTTTCTGACCGTGTTTGGCCGTAGCGCCGACCGGGACGTCGATCGCATCGTGCCGGCCGCAGAGGTCGAACGTACTGACCGGCAATGGCTGGACCTAGCCGCTGCCTCGCACGCGGTCCCTCGTCAGCTTGAAGAGAGCAGCGAGAATGAGGGGCTTGCAGCATGGATGGCGTAGTCATGCCGCAGCGTCGTCATCCGGGCCTGAACCTCCTGGAGGAGCCGGAATCGCCGCGGGACCGCGTAGAGAAAGGCGTGTTCGGCTTTTGGGTGTTTCTGATGAGCGATGCAGTGGTTTTCGCGCTGCTCTTCGCGATCTACGGGACGATGCTTGGCGCCACCGCCGGCGCCCCAGGACCCGCACAGGAATTCAAGATCGGATCGGCCTTCACCGAGACGCTGGTGCTTCTAACCAGCAGCTTCACCTTCGGCATGGCATCGCTGGCCATGAAGCACGACCACAAACGCCGTGGGCTGGTGCTCTGGCTGATCGTGACGCTGGCGCTGGGGATCATCTTCCTCGGCATGGAGATGCACGATTTTGCGACCATGGCCAGCGATGCTGCTACTGCCGATCGGAGCGGCTTTCTGTCTGTCTTCTTCGTGCTGGTCGGCATGCATGGGCTGCACGTAACCACCGGTGTCCTATGGGGCCTGATGATGCTGCTGCAGCTTGCCGCATTCGGATTGGACGATCGCGTCAAGGTCAACCTTCTGCGCCTCGGTTTGTTCTGGCATTTCCTCGACGTGATCTGGGTCGCGATATTCTCGGTGGTTTACCTTCAGGGCGTCATGCAATGACCGGGCAGGCCGATCCCAAGCGTTCCGAGTTGATTACATATGGTGCCGGATACGCCACTGCGTTGCTGCTGACCTGTGCGGCATTCGGAGTTGTGCAATGGCGCATGCTCTCTGCGCAGTGGGTGCTTGGCGTCGTGTTCGGGTTGGCGCTGGTCCAAATGATCGTGCACTTCAGGTTCTTCCTGCACGTCAGCCTGAAACGGTCAGCGCGAGAGGACCTGCAACTCGTGCTGTTCTCGACGCTGATCATTCTCCTCATGGTGGGAGGAACCCTGGTTGTCCTCTTCAACCTGCGTTCAAGGATGATGTGAGCCGCAACGCGGGAGCGTCTTCAATATTTAGGTGACGAGCTGGAGATAAGCAATGCAGAGCCCGACTGAGATCTTGCCCTCCGTTACCGGGAAACAGTCCGCCTCCAAGAGCGGGCCTCAACCCAAGGTGCCGTATTGGCACCTCTGGACCGACGAGCAGGGTGTTAGCCACCAGCGCCGCTGCGAACTTTCCGAATTCGAGCTGAAAGGTGTAGGGGGCGCAGATCCGCAGTGGAACGACAAACAGGGGACGCATTCCTCGACCGTCGTGTTCACGGTGCAGCCGGTGGGCTGGGTTGGCGACTGGCATGAGAACCCTGCGCCGCAGTGGATCGTGGTGCTGTCCGGCCGCTGGTGGATCGAGAGCATGGACGGAACCCGGATCGAGCAGGGGCCTGGGGAATTCTCTTTTGGGGAGGACCAGGGCTGCAACAGGACAGATGGCCGTCAGGGCCATCGCTCCGGCACGATCGGCGACGAGCCGGCGGTACTGATGACGGTCCAACTGCACGTTGATCCGGTTCACGCACCATGCCACATCACATGACGACAACACCGGAGGCAGCCGTAGTTGGTGGAGCGCTAAGGGCAATTCTCAGCTTTCACCTGGTGACGCCGGACCTTCGCCGATTGGTGAGGTTTTATCACGAGGTGCTCGGCTTTGCCCTGGAGGGTGCGCCGCAACCGCTCAGCCGAGCGGAAATGGCGCGACTGGCGGTCGCCGGTGGGGCAATCCGGCAGGTGCTCTCGATCGGCCCGCAGCGCGTGGCGATCGAGCAATTCGAGGTTGCGGGCCGCCCTTACCCATCGCACGACGATGCGGCGTCCCTGTGGTTTCAACACCTTGCCTTGGTTGTCGTCGATATCCGAGCGGCCCATGCGCAGCTGCGCGACGCGGCACCAATCTCTCGGCACGGGCCGCAGCAGCTTCCGCCAACTTCGGGGGGCGCCAAGGCGTTCAAGTTCCGCGACCCGGACGGGCACCCACTCGAATTGCTCGAGTTCCCGAGCGGCAAATCGCCCGCCATCTGGCGGGAGCGTTCGGTGCCGCCCGGGCAGATCGCGCTCGGCATTGATCATACGGCAATCAGCGTCGGTGACACGGCGACCAGCAAGAGGTTTTACGGCCAGCTCGGGCTGGCGCCGGAGCCGAGCACACTGAACCAGGGGCCGGGGCAGCAGGATCTAGACGACCTACAGGACGTGCGCGTGGCGGTCGCGCCGATGCGGCCGCAGGCTATTGGCACGCCGCATCTGGAGTTGCTCGGGTATGAAGTGCCGCGCGGCGAAATCGGTCCCGCTCTGCGGCCGAACGACGTAGCGGCAACGCGGATCGCCTGGGGTGGTGCTGGTCCCAGCCTGCTGGCCGATCCTGATGGACACCTGCATCAGATTGTGTCGTGAGGCGGCGGCCCCCTGTTCCGTCAGCCGCCGCGCTGCGGCCTATCTGGAATATGTCCCATGTCGGCTGAGATGTTTCCTGTCGATCCGCTGACCACGAGGTAGCGATCTTAGCGCGACGCTCGCCGCCGTCTGAGACGGCTCGATCCACCCGGCCATTGAGGAGTCACCAGTGTCGGCCAATGTATCTCTGCTCCCCGGGCGCCTGCTGCGCCGTCCCGGTCCACCGAAAATCGTGGAGACGTTCCCCGGCGTGCAGGTGGACGACCCTCGGTTGGGGGAGGTGCTCCCGGGAGACGCCAAGCTGCTCTGCCTGTACGAGGGCACGTTGCACGCTGAGGGTCCGGTCTGGGACCCGTCCAATGGTTTGCTGTTCTGGTCGGACGTGCCCAATCGACGGCTCCTCGCGCTGCATCCGGACGGGCGTGTCGAGGCGGCACTCGACAGTACCTATTTCATGAACGGCAACGCGCTCAATGCCGACGGCCGGCTCGTGCACTGCGAGCACGGGCGTCGCTGCATCAGCCGCTCGGATGTGATTGGCCAACAGCCGGAGCCGATCGTTACCCACTATCAAGGCCGCCGCTTGAACTCTCCCAACGACATCACCGTGGCCGCGGACGGCGCCATTTGGTTCACCGACCCGACCTTCGGCATCCTGATGCCGAACCAGGGTAGCCTAGCCGATCCGGAGCTCGATCACCGCAGCGTCTATCGCTTCGATCCGCGCGATAGCTCGGTGGTTCGGATGGCCGACTTCGAGCAGCCGAACGGCGTATTCTTCGCTCCGGACGGCCGGACCCTCTACGTGTCCGATACCGCGCTCTCACTTGGCGAGATCCCAAATGCAGGTACCGGCAAGACGCACGAAATCATTGCTTTTGACGTCGGCGAAAACGGCGCCCTCTCCAATCGGCGCCTGTTCTGCCATACGGATCACGGATACCCAGACGGGTTTGTGGTCGACCAGCGCGGCTGGGTTTGGACGTCCGCCGCCGACGGGGTTCATGTTTGGTCGGCTGCGCGGGAGCGGCTGGGATTTATTCCTGTCTCGCAGACGGTGTCGAACTGCTGCTTCGGCAGTATCGACGGAAAGCGGCTGTTCATCGCTGCGACAAACCTGTTACTGGCAATCGACCTGATGGGCTGACGAAGCTCCTTGGTGCGCATGCTCGGTCGCAAGCGCTAGAGGGTGTTATGCACTCTGCATGAAGTCAGCGGCACGTGCCAACATGAGGCATACGAATCGACGACATGCAATCCAGCAAGAGTTGGGCGTAGACTTCGTAGTCTTTAACCAATCGGCGAAATCTTGCGGCCCAACCAAACGATCGCTCGACAACCCAGCGTCTCGGCAACAGGACAAAGCCGCGCTTGGCCTCGGGTAGCTTTACCACGTGCAACTCGATGCCTTGTGCACGCGCCGCTTCGGCGGCCTTTTCGCCGGTATAACCCTTGATCGACATATGCCAGTGTTACGGTCTCGGCCGTGACATTCTGGACAGCTTCAGCAAGGCGGCCGACTTCCTCGCGGTCGCCGACATCGGCGGGCGTCACATGCAGGCCAGCAGATGGCCCAGTGTATCAACGGCCATATGTACCTTCGAGCCACGCTTGCGCTTAGTTCCATTGCGGATTCCGACGAAGCCGCCCGGGTATACCGAGCATTTTCCGCGCACCGTTCCAATCTGATGGCGCCCATCAATCTAATCTGATCGCCCGGGGTGGTGTCGTCTCGTTGGTCGGTTTTGGTCATGTCACGGTGGTATGGGATGGGTCAAGCGACGGCGCGCTGCTTGCGCAGACTCTCGCCGCGGAGCTCTATCCAGTGTGCGTTGTGGATGATCCGATCGAGGATCGCGTCGGCCAGTGTCGGATTGCTGACGATCTCATACCAGTGGTCGATCGGCACCTGGCTGGTGATGATGAGCGAGCCGGCGTTGTAGCGATCTTCGACGATCTCCAGCAGATCGCGCTGCTGTTCGGCCAGCAGCGGTTCCGGTCCCCAGTCGTCCAGGATCAGCAGATCGACCCGGGCGAGCTGCTTCAACAACTTGGCGTATCGACCATCGCCGCGTGCCAGCGCCAGCGCGGTGAGTAGCCGCGGCATGCGTTGGTAGAGCACCGACAGGTTCTCGCGGCAGGCCTTGTAGCCGAGCGAGCAGGCCAGCCACGACTTGCCGACGCCGGCCGGCCCGGTCAGGAGACAATGATGCCGCTCACGGATCCAGTCACAGCAGGCCAACTTCAGAAACATGGTGCGATCCAAGCCACGCGGCGTCCGGTAATCGACATCATCGACTGCGGCCAAATAACGCAGCTTAGTAGTCTTGGCGCGGCTTCGAAACGCTTCTGTTGGCGTAATGTGCTCTCGCGCTCGAGAAGAATGCCGAGCCATTCCACATGTCCGAGTGCCTGGCTCTCCGGATTGCCCGCCAGGTCGTGGAAGCCCTTGGCCATGCCGTGCAGCCCGAACTTGCGCAGCCGGTCACGCGTTGGATGAGTGAGCATGTCAGTCTCCTAATGGTAATAACGGGAGCGGCGGATGTTGTCGTGCAGAAGCGGCGTGTCGTCCGCGGCCTGCGGCGACGCCAGTCGGTCGAGGCGGTGTTTGAGGATCGAGGCGACCGAGGCGTAAGACAGCGCGCCGATTTCGACGGCGCGCTGGCTGACCCCCTCGGCCCTGGCGGCATAGACGCCGCGGAACAGGCGCAGCACACCGAGACAGGTGCGAAACGCTTGTTCCGGGTGCGGCCGGCGCGCCAGCACCGCGATGATCAACGCCTCGGTGTTCGGGCCAATATCGCGGGCCTGGCGCTGCATGCGCTCCGGTGTCCATTCGGTATAACGCCGGTGCGCGCTTGGCATGTGCTCAGGCAGGGTACCGTGACGCGGCCCGCTATAGCGGCGTGCGTGGGCGGCAACGCGTTGGCCGCGATGGAACGCCCGCCCAATATCGCCGTCAGGCGAAAGACGCAGCTCAGGAGTGCACGGGCCGGAGGTAATCGCCACTCGAGGCCGATTGTAATCGCCACCTGAGGCCGGTCGAAACCGCCACCTGCGGCCGGTGAATTCGCCAGTCTGCTGGTGGAGGGAACCGCCGCTGACATCGAAGTAATCGCGACTACTGTCCGGCCTTTTTGGCGGGGTAGCAGTAGTGCCGAGACCGAGGACGGAGATGCGGCGGATCAGGGAAGTGTTACGATTGCGTGCGGAGCTAGGGCCGAATCTTAGTGCGATATCGGCGGGCGCAAAGCTGGCGCGCTCGACGGTGCGGGCTTATCTGGATCGAGCGACGGCGGCAGGGTTGGACGCGGTGACCGCCGATGGGTTGTCGGAGACGGCGCTGGAGGCGGCGCTCTACCCGCCGTCATCGGCCACCGATGGTCGCACGCTGCCCGACTGGGCGGAGGTGGATCAGGAACTGCGGCGCCACAAGCACGTCACCTGCAAGCTGCTCTGGATGGAGTACAAGGCAGCGGATCCGGACGGTTTGGGGTTCAGCCAGTTCAAACTGCGGCTGAGCGAATGGCAGAAGGCCTCTGGGCGAGGCTTATCGATGCGCCAGGTGCACCACGCTGGCGAGACGGTGCAAGTCGACTACGCCGGCGACACGGTCGCGGTGATGGACAATGGGACGGCGCGTGCGGCGCAGATCTTCGTGGCCTGCCTGCCGTGTTCGGGGCTGATTTACGCCGAGGCCAGTTGGACCCAGGCGACGGACGACTGGCTTGGCGCGCATGTCCGTCTGTTTGCCTTCCTGGACGGCGTACCGGCGAAGGTTGTGCCCGACAATCTGAAGGTCGGCGTCACCCACGCCTCGTATTATGACCCAGTGATCAACGCCAGCTATGCCGCATTGATCAAGCATTACGGCACCGCAGTGGTTCCAGCCCGCTCACGCAAACCCCGCGATAAGCCTGGCGTAGAGAATGGCGTATTACAGGCCTGTCGTTGGCTTCTGGCTCCGCTGCGCCATCGGCAATTCTTCTCGCTAAACGAAGTGAACCAAGCGATCGGGCTGCTACTCGGTGAGCTGAACGACAAGCCGATGGCGCCGCCGCGCGAGGGCAGCCGGCGCACTCTGTTTGCAGCGGTCGAACGCGGCGCCCTTAAGCGCTTGCCGCTCGAGCCCTACGTGGTCAGCCACTGGTCGATCGGGGCAACCGTCAACGTTGACTATCATGTCGCGGTCGATTGGAATTTCTACTCGGTGCCCTATGCGCTGGTGCGCAAGCGCGTTGATGTCTTCCTCACCCATACCGGCGTGCAGATTTTCCATCGCGGTGAGCGGGCTGCCAGCCATGCCCGGGTGGCCGGGCAAAATCACTGGGCCACGCTGAGCGAACACATGCCGCCGGCACACAGCGCGGTGGCCAAACGGACGCCGGACTGGGTGCGCGAGCAGGCGGCCAAGGTCGGCGTGGCCACCGCGGCCTATGTCGAACGGCTGCTGACTGGGCGGGATCATATCGAACAGGGTGTGCGGTCCTGCCTTGGCATTCTGCGACTGGCGACCCGCTACCCGAGCGAACAGTTGGAGGCCGCTTGCGTGCGAGCGATGTCGGCCGGTGCGAGTTCGTCAGGTTTTGTCGAGCACCTGCTCAAGAGCGGGCGGCCACTCGTCGACGCCGTAGCCGAGGAAGGTATCGGCCATCACGGCAACATTCGTGGCCCCGGCTACTACCACTGACGATCGGCGCCGCCGATCCAGCAAACAAGGACACAAGATGCACCAGCCGACCCTCGAGAAGCTGCATGACCTGCGCCTGGGAGCCATGGCCAATGCACTGACCGCGCAACTGCAACAGCCCGAGATTGACGCCATGCCGTTCGCCGAGCGGCTGGCATTGCTGGTCGACATTCAGCACAGCGCGATGCTCACCGCGGCCTTGGCGCAGCGTCTAACCCGGGCTGGCATGCGCCAATCGGCCTGCATGGAAAATCTTGATCTGCGCACGCCGCGCGGACTGGACCGCTCGACCATGCAGGCCTTGGCCAGCGGACTGTGGATCCGCCAACACCGTAACGTTTTAATCAGCGGGGCGGCGGGAATCGGAAAAAGCTGGATTGCCTGCGCCCCGGGCAATCAGGCCGCCCGCGACGGCGTCTCAGTGCTCTACAAGCGCCTCTCGCGGCTGCTCGACGAGTTGGCGATTGCCCGGCTGCATGGCCGCCAGGCACGGTTGTTGAAGACCCTGGCTCGCACGCGGCTGCTGATCCTGGATGATTGGGCGATGGTCAAGCTGACCGCTGATCAGCGCCGTGATCTGATGGAGGTGATCGACGACCGCCACGACCGCGGCTCAACGATAGTGGCAACGCAAATCCCGCAGGACAGCTGGCATATTCAGATTGGGGATCCGACATACGCCGATGCGATCCTGGATCGCCTGGTCAACAACGCGTATCGCATCGAGCTTAAGGGCAAGTCGATGCGCGGTAACGGCGCCCGTCGGGTTGCCGCGGATCCGGCTGTGGATAAAATAGATGAGCAAAGTAAATAACTTAGTATAGTTATCCCTGATATTCACCAAATACACAGGGGGAAAAATTACAACATCAACCACAGCAAGGATATTCTAATTGACGAATTCTCTTCTTGCCAGATAAAGTTGTTCGTCAGCGGCGGTTCAGCCTCGCCTAACGGCTCGGTGCCTGCGGCCAGGGGTGGCGGTTTCGACCGGCCTCAGGTGGCGGATTCGCCGGCCCGTGCAGCTCAGGAGGCCTGATCGCGTTGGCAGCACGATTCAGCCGACCTATTGGAGACCCGTTTGTTTGTTGGGAGGGTAACTTGTTGCAATCGGAGTGTGCAGAGCCGTGTCGATCGCGTTTTGTAGCCGGCACGCAGCATCGGATTCGCCAGCAGCATCCAGTAGGGCCAGGGCCTCGCACATGAGTCGCACGGCCTCTTGTGTCTCGCTGGCCAACAGGTGCGCCCACGCGGCTTGTAGGGGCGTTGCGGCGGCTGCCGGGGCTTTTGAGAGGTAGCCGCGGCCCGCTCTGCCCCATCGTGGCCCGCAGGAGGCGGCCGAGAGGGGGAGGGCGCTACACCTGCCCGGTCGCTGTTCGAGGACGTGGCGCAGCTCAGCGGCCAGTGCTTGCCGGCGCGTCAGCGTAACGGCATATCCGCGACGAACCGTCGGATATCGCTCGCTAGACGCTGAACGCCGGCATCACCGCGTGCCAGCTCGTCGGCATGGCCGAGATCAGCCCGGGGGATCGAATGCTGCCGGGTCTGAATGTCGCGGCTCCATCCGCGAGGCTGCGGCGGCTTGGCGCCTGGCCTCGCGCTCTGCCGACTGCCGTTCCTGCCGTCGCACGCGCGGTTCTACGCCGCGCCGCTCCATGCCGACGATCAGCCCCTTTGCGGCGTTGCGGACCACGCCGCGCGCCTGCCGTCGCGACGCTTCCGCTTCCACGCCGAGGCGGCGCAGTTCGAGCGCGAAGCGCTCGCGCCATGCCTGTAGATCGTCAGGCCCAGGCGCAAGGCGCTTGCCGTCATAGCCGACAGCCCGAACGGTGACATGCACCTGCTGATGCTTGGTGTCATTGTGGCGGGCGAGCAAATAGTCATGTCGGCCGCCGAGCGTTTCACGCGCCCAGGTGCGGGCCGCATCCTCGACCCGATCGCGCACGTGCCCGGCGGCATGGAAAGGATGATCGCGACGCTCTGTGCCTCGTTTGGGCGGCTTGACCTCGCCCAGCCATTAATATTTCGACATGAGCGAATGGACCCGAAACCGGCGCCTATTACCAACGTTTCCCCCGCGATGGCACACTGGGCAAGGGTGATTGGCGCAGTCCTCTTGATCGCGGGCCTTTCGGCGCTCGTGCCCTCGATTCGGCTGCAATGACACCTGGTCGCGCCACGCCCGATCATATTAGTCTTGTTGTCCTCCGTCGTTGCCCTCTGCGGCATTATTATCGTTGCTATGTTGTGGAAACATGCATAGGGCTTAGGAGATATCAGTGCCGCCTTTGCGCTCTTTGCTTTTGTTGATGTCGGCGGTGACCGTGTCCGGTTGCGTTGTCGAGGCTCCCCCAATGCGACCCCCCCCCGCCTCCGGTTGTGTATGAGCGTCCGCCGCCGCCTCGATATGACAGACCCCCGCCCGGACCTCCGCCGGGCTATGAGCGGCCGCTCCCGCCTTACGGGAGACCTCCGGGATACTGAATCCTGATGGCGACCACCTGCTGGACGCACCACGCGGCGATGCCGCAGCGTCTCAGTCTCGCCTTGTGCCGGAGAATACGTGATGCCTCCTTCCGCCAGGATGGAAGGCAGATGAGAACCAACGGGTATAAACTACCGGCAAACTCCAACTTATCACCGTTCTCCCTTGTACGCCCTGCTGGATCGGGACCAACTGCGCACAATTTTGTTCATCGCAAATCTGCACTCTCGAGAACCCAGTCGCAGCAAGGGCGGTGCCGGTTACGTTGTAACCCGCGAAACGACAAGCGCTGCGGCAATAACTGTAAGAACACTCTTTGTATAACTGTCAATCACATTTGGCTCCTGCGTGTGCTGCAGACTTCTTGCGTCTCGCGTTCCCTGTTCATGGTCGAGCCCGCGAGGTTGCGATCCGCATGAGTGGAGGCCACCGGATCAGTCATGTCGCCAAATGTGCAAGGGATATCTCAAAACGAATACTCGTATTTCCATAATCGCTGTCCTACATGCGCAATCATGAATCACTACCGGATCTACCCAGTCGATCCTGCCGGTGGCATCATGGGGCCACCCAAGGAGATTGATTGTCCAAACGACGTTGAGGCGTTGAAAGCCGCTCGAGAGGTGCTGAACGACGGTGCGGACGCAGCAGAGGTTTGGCAGGGTGCGCGGCTTGTCGCTACGCGAGATGTTCCGTAGACGCCAGCGGCTCCGACTCATCGAAATCATTCAGTTCCGCAGCTTCCTGCTCAAATTCTTCCGCAACCTGAAGTAGCGACTGTCGCAGCCTAAGATCGTCACCGGCGCTTGCTAGCGCGCGAAGTTCCGAGGCTCGATCAAGCAATTGCTGCTTCGATTTCATAATCGCCAGTATACCGGGTGGCGGTGCGAGCGTCTACTATTCTTAAGTGCTCGGATTGTCTGGCTTACACCAATGCCATGAAGACCGGAGTTAGATTGGATCAGCGATGGGTGCTCCGCCGTCCACACGTTCGATGAACTTGATCAGGTCAGGACAACCGTCAGCCATGCCAAACAGGCGCCCTGATCCGGTCCGGGCTTCGCGGTAGCGGCTCGTTCTCGGCACTCCTTCTCTCGTTCTTGATATGTCGCAAGTTTGGGATAAGCTATTTATACCGGCTGGATTTAGAAGGATCTTGCACACTGAAACTATGAGAAATCAACTGACCAGCAATTGAAACCAAATGAAACGGCAATTGGACTTTCTCGTTCAGCAACTATGAGCGCAGAAAGTTCAAGGGAGATCCTGGAGACGGCTACTGCCTACGTCTCAGTGCAATGCGCTACCGTGCGATAGCGGACCAGATGATCGACATACGCCCTGAGAGGCTTTACGCACATTAGCAAAGGAATTTGATGCTGAAGCAGACCGTCTGGAGGGACAGCAGGGTTGAAACCTCGGTATACGTAATGACATTGTAGTGGATCATGGGCAAACATCCTGAGCCGCCATGTGATTGGCAACCTCCACCGCCCAACGTGGGCTCCTTATGGCTCGACCCTTAATTCGATCCACCAAGGCCTCCGAGTCAAACAATAGGACTTTGGGAAATTTATAGCACTGACCCAGTCAACCGACAGCCCCGTTCACCTACGTCGAGTTCCACGAACATGCGGGTAAAATGGAAGGGGCTGCCTTTCTCAAAAATATCTCGCAGCGTTTTCTTATAAAATATACACGAAATCCTGACCGATAATGGACTGGCCTTCGCCGATCTGCCCAAGAACCGCGAGGGACCAACCCGGCGCTTCCTCGGACCCCATATCTTCGATCGCGTTTGTCTCGAGCATGGCATCGAGCACCGGCTGACAAAGCCTTACCATCCCTGGACCAACGGACAGGCCGAGCGGATGAACCGAACGGTCAAGGAAGCAACCATCCGGGTGTTCCATGACGACGACCTGGAACGCCTCAAAGCTCATGTGCTCAGCTTTGTCACCGCCTACAACTTCACCAAACATCTCAAAGCACTGAAGTGGAAAATACCCTTCCAGAGCATCGGTGACGCCTGGACTAGCCTCGCCATTGTGTTACCAACGTGGCCAAAAGCGTCGTTGACTGACGGAAGCCAAACCGGGCTTGTCGGGGCGCCGGCAACTGGCTTATGCCGGAGCCTCGGTCTGGCCGCCCAACTAAAAGGTGCATGCGGCGCGGCGTGTAAGGAGTCGTAGGTGTCGGACGTGCCGGTAGAGGATCCGAATAAGCCTATCCGGCTTTCAAGGAGTCAGGCCGGTCTTCATGGCGCTGGTGACCTAGACGCATCGCCATCGGCACTGATTGAGCGGTACCGTCAGATTCTGCATAGCGCGATTGAAACCGGCATCATAACCATGGACCTCGAAGGACAGGTGACGGGCTGGAGTGAGGGCGCCCATCACATCCTCGGCTGGACCGAGGAGGAGGTGCTAGGGCGCTCGCTTGGAGGGATATTCCTGGCGGAGGGGGGGGGCGAAGCGCTGCTTCAGGCAGAGCTCGCCGACGCGCTGAGTAAGGGCACCGGCGGTTCCGAAGGCTGGAGGCTGCGCAAGGACGGGAGCCGGTTCTGGGCAATTGGCGAGACGAAGCCCTTATTCGACGGCCAGCCCGGACCGATCGGGTTCGTCAAAATTCTTCGGGATCGCACCGAGGAGCGAAAAGTGGAAACGGCGCTCCGCGAGCGGACGCAGGCGCTTGAGATCCTCAATCGAGCGAGCGCGGCACTGGCCCGTGAGAACGATCTGACCACTCTGGTTCAAACCGTCACGGATGCTGGCGTCGCGCTGAGCGGCGCCGAGTTCGGCGCCTTCTTCTACAATCTGGTCGATACGGCGGGCGAGAGCTACATGCTCTACACCCTCTCCGGCGTGCCACGTGAAGCCTTCTCAAAGTTTCCCATGCCGAGAAACACCGCGGTGTTCGCCCCGACCTTTTCGGGTGAAAGCATTGTCCGTTCGGACGATATCACCCGCGATCCGCGCTATGGAAAGAACGCCCCGCGATCCGGAATGCCCGAGGGCCATCTTCCGGTGCGAAGCTATCTGGCCGTGCCTGTCGTTTCACGCTCGGGAGAGGTGCTCGGCGGCTTGTTCTTCGGCCACCCGGTTCCCGCCGTCTTCACGGCGCAATCAGAGGCCAACCTGCAGGGCCTGGCCGGTGAGGCGGCGATCGCTATCGACAACGTCCGGCTGTTCGAGGCGGCGCAGCGAGAGATCGAGGAACGGCGCCGCGCGGAGGAAGCGCTGCGGGCGCTCAATCTCGATCTTGAAAAGGAGGTTCACGAGCGTACGGAAGCCTTGCGGCAGTCGCAGAAAATGGAAGCCATAGGCCAGCTCACCGGCGGCATCGCGCACGACTTCAACAATCTCCTGCAGGTCATCGTCGGCAATCTGGAGATACTATCGCGCGGCTTGCCCGCGGAGATGGCAAGGTTTCGGCGCGCTGCGATACAGGCAACGACCGGCGCCAAGCGTGCGGCTGCCCTGACGCAGCGGCTGCTTGCTTTCGCACGCCGTCAGCCGCTTGATCCAAAGCCCCTCGACGTGAACCTCCTGGTCCGGGGCATGTCGGACCTGCTCAGCCGGGCTCTGGGTGAGACGGTCAACGTTGAAACCATTTTAGGCGGCGGAGTCTGGCGCACCGAAGCGGATCCGAACGAGTTGGAAAACGCAATGCTGAACCTTGCCGTGAATGCGCGTGATGCGATGCCCCACGGCGGCAAGCTGACGATCGAGACGTCCAACAGCTATCTGGATGAGCACTATGCGGCGCGGCACGCCGAGGTCGCCCCCGGCCAGTACGTCCTGATCAGCGTGTCCGATACGGGAACGGGTATGGATCAGGAAACCTTATCCCGCGTCTTCGAGCCGTTTTTCACAACTAAGGCCGAAGGCAAGGGGACGGGTCTCGGGCTCAGTCAGGTTTATGGCTTCGTCAAGCAGTCTGGCGGGCACATCAATCTGTATTCCGAGCCAGGTGAGGGGACCACGGTGAAGGTCTACCTGCCGCGCCTCATCCGCGAGCTTGCTGCGGATGAGGCCGTCGAGGAGGTCCCCCTGCCGGAGGCCGCCTTTGGCGAAGTCGTCCTTCTCGTTGAAGACGATGCCGATGTCCGCGCCTACTCGGCGGGGGCGCTACGCGAGCTTGGCTATACGGTAATGGAGGCGGCGAACGGCGCCGCGGCGCTCTCGGTTCTGGACGAGGCCCCGCAGATCAATCTGATCTTCACGGACGTGGTGCTCCCCGGCGGCATGAGCGGCGCGGAGGTGGTCGCCCGGGCACGTGTGAAGCGTCCCGACATCAAGGCGCTCTTTACGAGTGGATATTCCCGCAACGCAATCGTCCATCAAGGCCGCCTGGATCATGGCATCAACCTGATCGTAAAGCCGTTCACCTATGAAGATCTTGCCGCCAAGATCCGAGACGCGCTCGACCGCAAGGGCTGAGTCCATGCGTAGCCTTTGCCGAAGCGTACCAGCACGATTATGTAACCGTCACATCCCCGAGTTGAGCCAGGCGGCACAGGCGCCTTTCCGCTCAGCCGTGTCACGGAAGGCGGCTTTTAGCCCGCTCAATATCCTCGCTTGCCTCTGCCAAGCCCTGTTGGGCAGATTCCAGCGGCTGCCGGAGGGCCTCAACTGGCGTTATGTCCGCAAGACTTTCCTTCAGGTGCTTCATCTGATTTTCCGTAAGATCCTCGAGCTTCATCATGCGGTTCTGGGCGTTCTCGTTTGCACGGATGAGCTCGTCAAGTTTGAGCTGTATCGCTGTCGTGTCGCGGTTCTGGGTGTTCTGGATCAAGAACACCATGAGGAAGGTGATGATCGTCGTGCCGGTGTTGATGATGAGCTGCCACGTATCGGAGTAGTGGAAGGCCGGTCCCGAGCCTGCCCAGATCAGAATGATGAGAATGGCGCATGCAAAGGTGTAAGCGCGTCCACATTGTTGCGAGGTCCAGTGCGCGGCCCGCGAGAAATAATCCGAAACCGATAGTTGCCGATCGTTGTCGTTCATAGGGATGCCCCTCTTACAATGACAGTTAGAAGCAAAGTTACGCGCGTTTTGAAACAAAAAATTATCTCTTTCGCCTTTTCGCGCCGATCATCGGCCTTCAAGTTTTAAGGAAGCTTCCGGCCCACAGGGCAACGGCACCATTGCGCGAACGCGTCATCTCGCCCAACTTCCGAAGTATCGCGACGTGCAGCCAATCCCCGCCCAGAGCCTGGCCCTGCCATGAGCGCATATACGGCGTTTCTCGCTGTCGCCCTTGGCTTCGGCAGGCCGCTCTCGGTCCGTTCGCAGTTGGGCTGATCCCTGTATCCAAAATGTTGCGCGGGTGGCGAGCCGCCTTCGTCATCATCCGCTCACAAGCCCAAAAGAGCGGCAACCCAAACGCTTTGCCCGCGATTAAAGTCGCGTGCGGAGTGATGGCCGATGCCGCACCGAATTTTAGTTCTCGTGGCCGAAGATGAAGAATTGGTCCGCCTGATCATCATCGAGGCGCTTAATGATGAAGGCTTCGAAGTTATGCATGCCGAACACGCCAAAGCGGCTCTGGATATTCTCAAGATCCACGCCAGCTGTATTCATGTGCTGTTCACCGATATTTAGATGCCGCGCCACACGGCGCCGGACCGCCGAACGGCTTACCTTCCGATTGATCGCAACGAATTGCGCTTCGGTGAGAGGTGGGCGTCCGTTGCGACGGATGAGGCCGATAATGTCGGCGGTAGTGGGGAATTCCTGGCTGCGCTGCGAATGAGTCTTGATGGCGAGCAGGCTCTTCTCGGCAGGGTATCCGGCGAGGTCGCAATCGAAACCCTCGATGATGCTATCGAGGGATTCAGGCTCCTTGCCGTATGTCTTTATGGCGTGAAACCGCCGATAGGGCATTGTCACGTTAACTTGGCGCGGACGGTTTGCGGGTGTGGGTTGTTGTGCAGCGGCGATTATGCCGCGGCCCGGGTGCAGGTTTTCCTCGTGCCAGACATTGAAGGCGTCGGACCGGGTTTTGCGATAGGCACAGGCTGCCTGTTGATGGCGGCGGGGACGGAAGTGGCCGTAAATGAAGGAGTGGGCGGAGAGGAAGTCCTGGGGCATTGTCACGGTAACCGGCTCTGGCAGCGAGTCCGAAGGGCGACCAGAGTGGTGGGATGACGTCGCCACCCGATCCGCACTATCGCCATCGCTTCCCAGCCGAGATCATTAGCCACGCCGTCTGGCTGTACCACGTTTTCAGCCTCAGTCTGCGCGATGTCGAGCTGATCCTGGCGGAACGCGGTGTCGCCGTCTCCTACGAGACGGTGCGACGGTGGTGCCAGAAGTTCGCTGCAAGTTTTGCCGACCGCCTGCGACGCCGTCGATCACGACCCGGCGACAAGTGGCACATGGACGAGGTCTTCATCCGTATCCAGGGCGTGCAGCACTATCTCTGGCGCGCCGTCGATCAGGATGGCGTTGTGCTCGACATCCTCGTCCAGGCTCGGCCCGATGCCCAGACGGCGACACGGTTCTTCAATCGGCTGCTGAAGGGTCTGCAATATGAGCCGAGGGTGATTGTGACCGACAAGCTGCGGAGCTACGGCGTCGCTCATCGTCGACTGCTTCCTGGCGTCGAGCACCGACAGAGCCGATATCTTAATAATCGGGCCGAGAACTCGCATCGACCGACCCGGCGACGAGAGCGACAGATGCAGCGGTTCAAATCGTCTCGGCAAGCCCAAGACTTCCTATCCGTCCATGCTTTCATTTACGGCCACTTCCGTCCCCGCCGGCATCAACGTAACCGTCCGGTGATCCTTTCAATTACCCACAAGTCCGGCGCCGATCATGGCGCCGAACCGAATGTCGGTGAGCCGGGTCATTCCCCGCCACATGACCATGTTGCCGGGAGGCGGATCACTGGCACGCGCGAGGTAGCCGCCGAGTCTGGCGATTTTGTTCAGATAATAAGTCAGGGTCTTGTGCAGGGGCGGCGCGTTGTCCGGCACGGCCTGGTCCAGCAGAGCCAGTTCGATCTTCGTCAGCATCAGACTGGGCGGCCCGTTCGGGTTGGAACGGTTAAGCATCGTCATCCAGAATACCCGCCACGCGATGATACAGAACAGCGCGATCAGATTGGTCAGACGCTGGGCGGTCCGGAGTCTCGATTCCTCAGCCCTGCAGCCTGATTTAAGGACCTTGTGAAAGACCTCGATCTTCCATCGCAGCGCATACCACCTGATTTTCTCCACCGCGTCCCGCCGGGACGCTACAGGCAGGTCGGTGATCAGCTTCCAACTGATCTTTTCACGGTTGAGGGGTGTGCCGCGCTCCTCAGCATGAATAACCGTCAGGCTCAATGCTGGATATCGTTTCTGCTTTCCGATCGGCGGTAGCACCCGTATCTGACGGTATCGTATCTCCAGCGTGACTTCCTGTGGATTGCCGTCCTTGTCCCTGATCTTGATGCGATGCTGACCTCTGACCCTGACTTCCGCCATTTCATCGGCGATCGTGTGATCTCCGTCCCCTGCGAGACGATCGACACACGTGCGGATCAGGAAATGGGTCCCCGCGTCCTGGGCCGCGCAGAAGAGTTCGTAGATATCGCTCTCGCGGTCGCCGATATGAACGCACCGTGCTGGCTCATTCATCAACGCCGTGGATTGCCGAAGATTTTCCAGCCATCGGACGCTCTCCTTATGCTCAATGGGAACCCGCGTCGGGTTGATCTTGCGCTTGAGCGCAGCTGTTCCCTTGAACTTGTCACGGGTCCAGAATTTGACGGCGGCCAATCCCAAAGGCAGGCCATCAGTGGTGACCGCAAGGCTCGAGTGCATCATGATGCCACAGACGGTGTGTGAGCGCACGCGACCTTCCTTGTCCCGGCCGCTGTTGACGCTCTTAGTGATGCCGATCGTCTCCGGCCGTTCCCGCTGATAGCTGAATTCCGTCGTATCATGCAGCATCAGGATCATTCGGTTGTGGGCGGCCATTCGATCGCGGGTCGACAGGAAATGCCCGGCCATTATCTCCGCCTCGCTGACCCGGTCGTTCGAGAAAAACCGATAGGCCGCTTTGGTATTGGCCCAATTCTGGCAAGCCAATGGAAGGCTTTGTCCCATGGCGCCTCCGATCTGTGCCAGCACCTTGCGCAGGCGCCTTGTCAGGCGTTCATCCGCGAGAGAGCAACCAGCGAGTTCGGTATCCAGCCACGCGTCCGTCCGATCGTCCATCCACAACTCCGTTCCCACCGAACGGAGACCGAGGAATCACAGATCATAGACGTTTCGGTACCCCATCTTATGCATGGCTGCGATTCCGGCCGCGCAGACCACCCGCCGGACTTGTGGGTAATTGAAAGCCGGTGATCACCGCCTTGCTGTGTCCTGGCAGGGCGTGGTGACACTGTAGACCTTAAAGTCCACCTTAAGGTCCACCTTAAAGTCATGCCGGACAGCACGATCGAGATCATCAACGGGCGGGAGGGCCGCCGACGCTGGGGCGTGGAAGAGAAGCTGCGGATCGTCGCCGAAACGCATGAGCCTGGTGCGACAGTCGGGGACGTAGCAGCGCGGCACGATGTGTATCCGAGCCTGTTGCGCACATGGAGGCGCCAGGTACGAGATGGGCATTTGGCCGCGGCGCAGTCGCAGCGCTTCTTGCCGGTGAGCCTGATCGACTCGTTACCGCAGGTGCCTGCCGCGGCGGCGGCGGTGAATAACCACGCTGCGAGCAACACGATCGAAATTGTCTTGCCTGATGGCAGTCGCGTTCGCGTCGGCAGCGGCGTCAACCTAGGCGCTCTGCGCCGCGTCGTAGCAGCGCTGCGCGGATGATCGCCCTGCCGTCCAATGTGCGCGTCTGGCTGGCCTGCGGGCACACCGACATGCGCCGCGGCTTCGACGGCCTGGCATCGCAGGTGCAACAGCATCTCGGACATGACCCATTCAACGGTCAGTTTTTCGTCTTCCGTGGCAAACGCGGCCAACGCCCGACATTCTGCATACAGTTTGCGCTCCGCGACGATTGCCTACGCATGGCACCCGCTGGCAGGGCGAACACTGCAAGTATCGCCCTTTCGCCGCGGCAAGGACCTGACGTGCATCTACACTGATGAGCGGCCCGACCTGTCTCGCGAGCTGCCGAACTGGATGTTCGACGCGGGCTATTGTTCAGGCATGAAGTTGGGGCCGCCCGAGATCAGCGTCCACGGGCTTAACGAGCTTGCTGCACTCCTGGCGACATTGCGCAAGACTCGCAGGAAAGACGCATCGTCTCACTCTTCGAAAAAGGCGGAGAAGGGCGATGCGAAAGAGAAAAAGTCAAATACAAAACCAGCTCTCGCTGGAGATAAATACAGTAAAACGCAGACCACCCGTAGAAGCCTCGATGGAAGGTCTGGTGGAAGCACTGGCCGACCTGCTGCTGGAAGCGCTGGGTGCGGTCGGATCAGCGACGAAGGGAGGCGTGGATGAGCACCAGGATCACGCCTGACCACCTCGGCCGCACCGCGATCGTCTACGTTCGTCAATCGACGATGGCTCAAGTCATGGGCAATCTCGAAAGCCAGCGCCGACAGTATGATCTGGCTGGAGCGGCGGAGAAAATCGGCTTCCGCTCAGTGACCGTCATTGACGATGATCTTGGCCGCTCCGGGTCAGGCAACATGGAGCGTCCGGGGTTCGAGCGGCTCGTCGCAATGGTTTGTTCCGGCGACGTCGGTGCGGTTTATTGTATCGAGGCCTCGCGCCTGGCGCGCAACGGTCGAGACTGGCATCACCTGATCGACCTTTGCGCGCTTGCCGGAACGCTGGTCATTGATCCGGACGGCGCCTACGATCCGCGCCTCGTCAACGACCGTTTGCTGCTTGGGCTCAAGGGGACGATGTCGGAATATGAGCTGAGCTTGATGCGACAACGCGGCATCGCCGCGCGCGACTCCAAGGCCAGGCGTGGCGAATATCAGTTCATGTTGCCGCCCGGATACTGCTGGAGCGAGACCGGCAAGATTGAGACTGATCCGGATCAACATGTCGCCGACACGATCCGTCTCGTGTTCACTAAATTCCGGGAGTTGGGCAGCGCGCGCCAAGTGTTTCTGTGGCTGCGGTCCGCCGGGATCAGGATGCCGGTTGTCCTGCGCAACGTCGACGTCTGCAAGCTCATCTGGAAGGCACCTGCTTATCACAGCGTGATGCAGATCCTGCACAATCCGCTCTATGCTGGAGCCTACGCCTTCGGCAGGCACGCGCAACGAACGCAGATCACCGACGGGCGTGCTCGCAAGATCAACGGGCTGGCCAAACCAAGGGAAGAATGGAGCGTCCTGCTGCGCGACAACCATGCCGGGTATATCAGTTGGCAGGAGTACGACGACAATCAGAAGCTGTTGCTCGAAAATGCCCACATGAAGAAGAACTGCGCGCGCAAATCAGCACGCGGGGGTCGCGCCCTGCTCACCGGCCTGATGCGGTGTGGACGCTGCGGTCGGATGATGCGCGTCTTCTATGGCTCGGCGAAGGGCAACGCCCATCGCTACCAGTGCCGTGGCGATGATGCCCATGTCGGTGCCGGGCTGTGCATCGGCATCGGCGGGGTTCGGACCGACCGCGCGGTTGCGTATCAGATCCTAGAGGCGGTCTCCAATCATGCCGTGGAAGCGGCCATCCTGGCTTCGAGCCAGGTCGAGCGATCAACCAACGACATCATCGCCGCGGTTGAACGAGATCTGGAAGCGGCAGGATACGAGGTGTCTATCGCCGCACGACGCTACGAATTGGTGGATCCAGCCAAGCGTCATGTGGCGCGCGAACTCGAAGCGCGTTGGAACGCCGCCCTGGAACGTGTGGCGGAACTGGAGCAACGGATTAAGGATCTGCGCATCACTGCGGCGACCCGACCCAAGATCGACCGGGCCATGCTCATGCAACTCGCCCATGATCTGCCTGCCGCCTGGAATGCGCCCTCGACCGATACGCGAACCAAGCAGCGCCTGATCCATATCTTGGTTCGCGAGATCGTCTGTGACCTTGATGAGGCCGCCAACGACGCAGTGCTGCTGATTCACTGGACGGGCGGCCGTCACACGGAAGTTCGCGTTCCTCGAGTCAAGACTGGCCGCTATCCCAGCGACATGGCGCCATCTGCCGTTGATGCCCTGCGTAAACTGGCTGGACACTGGCCGGATCGTCAGCTTGCTGTGTCACTCAACCGAATGCGCTGCAAAACCGGTGATGGCGAGACATGGACGACGGTCCGTGTCCGAGAAATGCGCGAGCGTCTTGGCATCGCCGAATATGACCCTGCTGATACTGATCAGACCATGATCAGCTTGATGAAGGCGGCTGAGCGTCTTGGCATCTGCGTAGGGTCGGCAAAAAGTCTGGCGCTAAAAGGGATCTTACCAGCGACGCAGATTATGCCGGGCTCGCCGTGGCTCGTTCCGGTCGAGGCGCTCGCCTCCGAAGCAGTCCAGATAGGAGTGCAGCGCGTAGTCAACCGCCGCCCAAAGTTTTACGAAGATTATCAATACGATAAAGTCGTCCGACTGCCCGGACTTTGATCAGAGGTGCACTATGAAACGAGCTGTGGAGGGCTGATCAAGATCCTTTGGTTTGATGGGCAAGGCATGTGCCTGTTCAGCAAGCGACTGGAGAAGGGCCATTTTCTCTGGCCGACAACCACGGCCGGGCGGGTCTCGCTAACCCCCGCCCAGGTCTCGATGTTACTGGAGGGGATCGACTGGCGCATGCCGCTGCGCGTCCGGCGACCGGAACTGGCAGGTTGATGGCGCTGCTCACGCAGGATTCAATTGGTGCGGCACGGGGCGGCGATTCACCGTTTGCCGGTGTCCATCGATCCCCCTAAGCTGCCCGAGGATCCAGCAACGTTGCAGCACCTGCTGCTCGAAGCGCAGGCTGAGATCACGCGGTTGCAGATGTTGATTGCCGGTTTGCTCCGATACCGCTTCGGCCGTCGCTCCGAACAGCTCAGCGACGAAGCGTTGGACCAAGGGATCGAGGACCTCGAGCAGTCCCTGGCCGAGCAGACGGCCAAGATCGAAGCCGCTCAGCCCGTTGCTCGCGCCACACCACCGAAGCGTAACCGCGGAGCATTGCCGGTTGATCTGCCACGGGTCGAACGCGTGCTCGATGTCGCCAACAAGACTTGCCCGTGTTGTGGCGGCCCGTTGCATGCGATCGGCGAGGACCGTGCCGAGATGCTGGACCACGTACCCGCCCAGTTCCGCATACAGGTCATCCGCCGTCCACGTTACGGCTGCCGGGTTTGCGAGCAAGCGGTCGTGCAGGCACCCGCGCCCGAACGGCCAATCGACGGCGGCATGGCCACCGAGGCGCTGCTGGCGCATGTGCTGGTCAGCAAATATGCCGACCACCTGCCGTTGTATCGCCAGGCGCAGATCTTCGCCCGTCAGGGCATGACGCTGGACCGTTCCACATTATGCAACTGGGTGGGCCGTGCCTGCTGGTGGTTGGAGCCGCTGCATGTGCTGATCCTAAGGACGGTGCTGTCGTCGCCGAAGATCGTTGCCGACGATACCACCATGCCGGTGCTGGACCCGGGCCGTGGACGCACCAAGACCGGGCGGCTGTGGTGCTATGCCACGGACAATCGGCCTTGGGTCCGGACCCGGCCATCCCGCCGCGGCCTATGTCTACAGCGAGGATCGCAAGGGCGAGCATCCGGTCACTCATCTGAAGGGCTTCCACGGCCTGCTCCAGGTGGACGGCTATGCCGGGTTCGGCCAAGTGAAGGCCGCAACCAACCAGCCGCTGCAATTGGCCTTCTGTTGGGCTCATGTCCGCCGGAAATTCTATGATGTGCACGTCGCCACGAAATCGCCGATTGCGCACGAGGCGCTGCAACGGATCGGCGCGCTCTATGCGATCGAGAGCGATATCAGCGGCCGGTCCGCAGAAGACCGCCAGCGCGAACGCCAGCAGCGCAGCCGCCCATTAATCGAGGCCTTGCAGGTTTGGCTGCGCGAGCAACTCGAGCGGCTATCCGGTCGCTCAAAGCTGGCGCAGGCAATCCGCTACACCTTCAACCATTGGGACGGATTGATCCCGCTTCCTCGACGATGGCCGTCTCGAGATGGACACCAACATTGTCGAGCGGGCTATGCGCCCCATCGCGACGCCCAGTTCATTGTGCACCTCCTTTTCAAGTATCTGGAAACATTGGAAGTTGATTCGCGGTGGCAATGTGATACGGGCGCCCTTTGCGCCCGGCGGCCTCCACCACGGTCGGTGTATCGAGGTCGGCGGCACGGATCTGGAACGGCGCGCCGGGTACAACCTGCTCGGCGTGAAGGATCCCAGCCTGGATCAACTTGCGTATCCTGTGGCTGGTAACTCCGCATCGCTGAGCTGCCTCGCGCATGGTCAGCCAGACCCCGTCCTTCTCGGCGGATTTGTAGGCATGAATGTCGCGGACACGGCGGATCGAACCGACCCGGTGCGCTGTCCAGGTTTTGCCTTGCCCAGTCGGCAGAGCCATCCGGTTGAGCGTGGCAGCGATGTCCTGATCAGACCAGCGGCTCGCCATGCTGCGAATGACCGCCAGGGCGTCATTGGAGGTGGAGCAGCTGTGTTCGCCCGTGCGCGGCTTACGCAGGCGCAGTTCGGAGTGCCGTCCGCCCTTCCAGTGGATGATCAGAACGATCTCCTGTGCCGACTTGTCGATGTCGACGATGATCTCGTTGACGAGGGCGCGCACCAGTTGCTGGCGGCAGCGCATGGTGACACGGGGATTCTTCCACGCGGCCTCGAGATCCTCGGCGATAGCGTTGAGGTCGGGCATCGCCAACGTCGGAGCGCTGGTCGTCGTCACGTCAAGACGCGCCTCGCAGTCGCGGACGCGGCGTAGGGCCGTCTCCCAGTTCTTCTCAAGGGTGGCGGCAATCAGCCGGTTGTCGGGATCGCAAGCGGCGTAGCGACGCTCGGCAAGCGATGCCTCATAGCGCGCCTGCTGGAGTTCGAGCTCAACAATGCGGTGATGTTCGGCTTGGCGCTCCATCTTCCTCTGTTCCGCCAGTTGCGCTGCCTCGATCGCCATGGGCTCGACGGCACGAATGAGCTCGCGAGCGAACGCCGCATCGACGTGAAGGCCGCCGAACATCATACACCGAGGCACGCCGATCGCGGTGCTGCCGCGATCGCATCGATAGACAGGGCTGTTGGAACGTCCGGTGTAAGCGACGGCGACCCGACGGCCGCAGCGGCGGCAAACCAAAAGGCCGCCGAGCAAGGCGCGGCCGCCGCGGCCGGACTTCGCACCATCCTTGCGACCATACGCGTTGGTGGCGAGCTGAGCCTGATTGCGTTCAAATTCCTCCCAGTCGATGTAGCCCTTGTGATGATCCTTCAGCAGGATCTCGCAGTCCCGAAGAGGACGGTAGTGCCCGTAGGTCTTACGCGCCCTGCCATCAACGATCTGGGTTCGATTACCGCTTTTGCCGTAGGCGTAAGCACCGGCATAGAATGGGTTCTTCAGCACCGAGATGACATTGCGGTAGCGGATTGGCGTCCAGTCGAATGTCGTCATCCTCTTGCCGTCTGACGGACGCGGAAAGTGGACTTGTTCAGCTTTGAGCGCCAAATGCACCTGCCGGGCGCTGCCAAGTTCGCGGAAGCGCTGAAAGATCCCGCGGGTGACCTCCTGGACGCGGTAATCCGGATCGAGGCCGAGACCAACCTCCCGATGCCAGACAAAGCCAATCGGCACGGAAATCCTGAGCTCACCTCTGCGAGCCTTGGACCGCGCGGCGTCCAGCATGCGGGAGCGCAAGACGCCAAGCTCGAATTCGCTGATGCTGCCCTTCATTCCTAACAGCAGGCGGTCGTTTGGACGGCAGGGGTTATAGACGCCATCGAGATCGATAACGCGGGCATCGACAAGGCCGCACAGCTCAAGCAAATGATGCCAGTCTCGGCCATTGCGGGCGAGGCGGGAGGCGTCGAAGCAAAGCACGGCGTCGACCGCCCCGGTGCAGAGCCCGGCGACGAGCTTCTCGAAGCCCGGGCGTGCTACGGTGCCGCTGGCAGAACGGCCGAGATCGTCATCGATGACCTCGACATTGCGAAATCCGTGACGACGCGCTTCGTCAACAAGGTCGTACTGGCGGCGCTGGCTCTCGAGATGGACCTGCACCTGCGTCTGTGTGGACTGACGCACATACACGACTGCCTTACGGCCCAGTGAGGTGGTCCCGCTTCATCGGACAGTTTGGCGGCGTGGCTAAGCTCGGTTCTGATTGTCGTCATGCCGCCAGTTTTATCGTCCCTGTTGCCTTGTATGCCTCGTCGGGCGTGCGCCCGGCCAGTGTCGAATGCGGGCGGCGGGTGTTGTAGTAGGTGATCCACGAGGTCAGTCCGGCACGCAGGTCTGTTCCGGTCTCGAACGCATGCAAGTAGATGCATTCGTATTTCAGGCTGCGCCAGAGCCGTTCGATGAAGACGTTGTCCATCCAACGCCCCCGACCGTCCATCGAGATGCGCACGCCAGCCGCCTGCAATACGCCGGTAAAGCGCGGAGAGGTGAATTGGCTGCCTTGGTCAGAGTTGAAGATGTCCGGGCGGCCATACCGTGCCAGCGCTTCTTCCAGCGCTTCAATGCAGAACGCGGCATCCATGGTGTTCGATACCCGCCAGGACAACACCTTCCGCGTCGACCAGTCCATCACCGCAACCAGGTAGAGGAAGCCGCGCCGCATCGGAATGTAGGTGATGTCGGCGCACCAAACCTGGTTGGGACGGTCAACGACCACCTCCCGCAGCAAATACGGATAGATCCGGTGTCCGGGATGCGGGATCGTCGTCCGCGGCCGCTGATAGATCGGCTCCAGTCCCATCCTAGCCATCAGCCGACGCACCCGCTTTCGGCCCACCGTATAGCCCTCGCGCCGGAGATGGCGGGCCATCTGCCGTGAGCCATACCAGGGCGTTTCCAGGAACTGCGCGTCAATCAGCTGCATCAGCGTCAGGTTCAGCGGCGTCTCCCCAGCAGGGCGGTAGTAGAACCCGGACCGGCTGATGGAGACCAGTTCGCATTGCCGAACGACCGACAGCCGAGGGTGTTCAGGCTCGATCATCTGCCGCCTCCGCTCGATGCTCATCGACCGGAGGCTTTCGCTAAAAAATCCCGTTCCACCAGCAACTGACCGATCTTGGCGTGCAGCCTCTCGACGTCCGCCTCAGACGCCCTGGCCGTTTCCGCGGCTGCCGAGCGGTCCGAAAACACCGCCGTCAGCCCTTCCATCGCCTGCCTCTTCCATTCCCCCACCATGGTCTGGTGGATACCGTGCTTGGTCGCCAGCTGCGCCGTCGTCAGCTCGCCACGCAGCGCTTCAAGAGCAACCTTCGCCTTGAAATCTGCTGAATACCGCTTCCGTTTGCCTGTCATTCAGGTTCGTCCTTGTCAGGAGCAAACCGAGCTTAAGCCGCTGTCCGAATTTCCGGGACCACCTCATTGATCCGGACGGCGCCTACGATCCGCGCCTCGTCAACGACCGTTTGCTGCTTGGGCTCAAGGGGACGATGTCGGAATATGAGCTGAGCGCGGCATCGCCGCGCGCGACTCCAAAGCCAGGCGTTAGCGAATATCAGTTTATGTTGCCCGGATACTGCTGGAGCGAGACCGGCAAGATTGAGACTGATCCGGATCAACATGTCGCCGACACGATCCGTCTCGTGTTCACTAAATTTCGGGAGTTGGGCAGCGCGCGCCAAGTGTTTCTGTGGCTGCGGTCCGCCGGGATCAGGATGCCGGTTGTCCTGCGCAACGTCGACGTCTGCAAGCTCGTCTGGAAGGCACCTGCTTATCACAGCGTGATGCAGATCCTGCACAATCCGCTCTATGCTGGAGCCTGCGCCTTCGGCAGGCTCGCGCAACGAACGCAGATCACCGACGGGCGTGCTCGCAAGATCAACGGGCTGGCCAAACCAAGGGAAGAATGGAGCGCCCTGCTGCGCGACAACCATGCCGGGTATATCAGTTGGCAGGAGTACGACGACAATCAGAAGCTGTTGCTCGAAAATGCCCACATGAAGAAGAACTGCGCGCGCAAATCAGCACGCGGGGGTTGCGCCCTGCTCATCGGCCTGATGCGGTGTGGACGCTGCGGTCGGATGATGCGCGTCTTCTATGGCTCGGCGAAGGGCAACGCCCATCGCTACCAGTGCCGTGGTGATGATGCCCATGTCGGTGCCGGTCTGTGCATCGGCATCGGCGGGGTTCGGACCGACCGCGCGGTTGCGTATCAGATCCTAGAGGCGGTCTCCAATCATGCCGTGGAAGCGGCCATCCTAGCTTCGAGCCAGGTCGAGCGATCAACCAACGACATCATCGCCGCGGTTGAACGAGATCTGGAAGCGGCAGGATAGAGGTGTCCATCGCCGCACGACGCTACGAATTGGTGGATCCAGCCAAGCGTCATGTGGCGCGCGAACTCGAAGCGCGTTGGAACGCTGCCCTGGAATGTGTGGCGGAACTGGAGCAACGGATTGAGGATCTGCGCATCACTGCGGCGACCCGACCCAAGATCGACAGGGCCATGCTCATGTAACTCGCCCATGATCTGCCTACTGCCTGGACTGCGCCCTCGACCGATACGCGAACCAAGCAGCGCGTCGCCGTGGCTCGTTCCGGTCGAGGCGCTCGCCTCCGAAGCAGTCCAGATAGGAGTGCAGCGCGTGGTCAATCGCCGCCCAAATTTTACGAAGACTATCAATATGATAAAGTCGTCCAACTGCCCGGACTTTGATCAGAGGTGCACTATGAAACGAGCTGTGGTGACTACTTTAAGGCGATTTACTGGGATGGCACCGGTGGCTGGTTGCCAAGCGGCTTGAGAAAAATTGTTTCGTGTGGCCGCCCATCGTCGACGGCGCGATGACGCTGACGCCTGCGCAGATGGCGATGCTGGTGGAGGCAATGGACTGGCGCCGCACGGTAGAACCGCCGCCGCAGCGCGACCTATGCTGGTCTGACAAATCTGCGATTCTGTATCGGTTCTGGTGGGGCGAACCGCGTCTTGGTAGATTTTCGCATGTCGCTCGTCACGGCCGAACTGCCACCGATCCCGCTGAGCTGTGTGCCTTCGCCCTGACCTGCCAGAGCGAGCTGAAGGTGGCCGAGATCTCGGTGCAGTACAAGACTGCTGGAGATCGAGAAGCTCAAGTTCCAGATTGCCAAACTGCGCCACATGCAGTTCGGCCGCTCGTCGGAGCGGATCACGCGCCAGATCGCGCAACTCGAGCTGCAGCTCGAGGAACTGGAACCCGGCGAGGCCGAGGCCGCAGCGAAAGCTGAGGCGGCCGAACCGGTGCTCCCCATCCTTGAGCGCGTCAAACCGAAGCGCCAGCCGCTGCCTGATCATCTGCCGCGCCAGGAGGTCGTGCATCAACCTGCCGCCGACGGCGCCTGCACCTGCCCCGACGCAAAGGCATGGCCAGGTTCGGCGAGGACGTGATCGAGGTGCTGGATTATGTGGCCGGGCACCCGGCTGCGATCGAGCGAGGGTTGGGACGATGCGACGGCTTTCACGGATGGTGAGCTCCTCGGCCAACAGCGTCTCGATCGCCTCAATCGCGGTCGCCTGACCGCGCTCGAGCTGCTGGACAACATGATCCAGCGCTTCCAGTGCCCGCGGCATGCGCAGGCTGACCAGGTGCGTGCGGATCCGTTAGATCGGCGTAGCGGCTGCCAGAGGATCTCTCATGCCGCGGTATCGTTGGTGGCCAGGCGTTTGCCGACGGCGTCATAAAACGCCGTGACCGCAGCGCGACGACTTCGCCGGCACGCACGTCACCGGATCGGTCCTCGCGCGGGGTCTGGCTGTTCGAAGGTGGCGGCAACGTTCGATTCTGGCGATGACGGCGCCATGCTCAAGAATGCGGACCTCGCTGGCGGTGCTGTGCACCTCCACCACCCGCCGACGTGCGCTGTTCGGCACGCTGTAAAGATTGCCGTCGACCGAGACCATGCCGTCGCGGGCAATGCCGGCCAAGGTTCCGCGCGCGCAGCGCGTGCCGTCGAGCGCCTCGAACGCCGCGGTGTGACAGCGCAGCAGCGTCTGCAGGTCCTTTGAGTCGTCCATGCCGGCAAGATTCGCCCGCGCCCGGAGCGATAGCAAGCCGATTAATTTATCTACACGCGATAAATGGGATTATCGCGTGTAGTTTTTCATATCGACAGCAAATTCAGCATTTTGTGTCGCACGCCCTAATTGATGACAAAGGCGGCTCTGACACGGGTCCATCGCGCCATTCTGTGGCCCTGGTTAATTGCAAAACATCCCCTGGTTCATGACAAAAAGTGCCCTGGTTGATTGCAACCGCGTAGATCCCCGGCGGCCCCGGGCACGCCTTTCAACCTGGCCACCTGTGCAAACGGTCGTTTGCAGACACCTTGTTGGATTGTAGAAGGCGCCGGAGGCCGACATGACGGCGCTCAGAGTGCAAATCTGGGCATCGTCGGCCGCCTGATCGGCTACGCGCGGGTTTCGACCGATGAACCGGACCCGGATCCGCTGCGCGCCGTCGTCCTGTGCTCGCCGACTTGCTGCGCGATATCGTGCCGGCGAGACCCTCGGTAGTGGTCCGGCAGATCGCCAAGCACCTGCTGGCCGTCATCGAGCAGCTTGAGGCCGCAGGGGCACATTTCTGCGCTTCGGCCAGTCAGCGTCTGGTGTCGACGGGAGGCGATTGCCCGAACGTCAGCACCTTCAACACAAACGCGAACTTTCGCAATCATCCTGGTGATTTTTGCCAGGATCCAGGGTATTTTGTCGACAATCAGGATCTTGCTAGGGCCTGTTCGCATTTAAGGACTTGGCGAATCGAAGCGGATGCAGGCTTTCTGCGGTTCGATCCGGAGGAAGACCATGCAAGTGCTGACCGATGCCCAGTGGGTCAAGTTCGAAGCCGCGATCGCAGCGGTAAACCTGCGCAAGGCGCGCCCGCGCAAGGACGAGCGCCGGACGATCGAGGCGATCATTTGGCGCCTGGACAACGGTGCCAAATGGCGTTCGATCCCAGCCGAACTCGGCCCCTGGCATCACGCTTACCTGCGCTTCCGCCGTTGGTCGCTGACCGGTGTGTGGGATAAAATCATGGCTCATGTGGTAGCCGACGTGGAGCCAAAACTGGCGTTTGCCTGCATCGATGGCACGGTCGCGCGGGCGCACCAGAAGGCGGCGGGAGCAGGCCCAAGCAAACCGATGAGTTGAGTCTGCGATTCGATCGCAAGACCAGCGGCGATAATCAGGCGCTCGGCCGCTCCCGCGGCGGCTTTGGGACCAAAATCATTGGCGTTTGCGACGCAAAAGGACGCTTGGTCGACTTCGTGCTTGCGCCCGGTCAGGCCCACGAGCTCGCGCCTTCGCTTTTACTGCTGAAGCGCCTGCCGAAGACACCGGCCTGGGCCCTGGCCGATATGGCGTGCGACGCGAAGGAGTTTCGCGATGCGGCGCGGGCCATGGGGGTCGAACCGGTCGTGCCATCGCGCAAGAACGCCAAGCAGAAAGAGCCGTGCCCCAGCTTTATCTACCGCCACCGCAACCTGATCGAGCGCTGCTGGTCGCGCCTGAAGGAGTGGCGGGCCATCGCCACACGCTACGACAAAACCGCCAGTTCCTATGCTGGCGGCATTGCCATCGCGGCTACACTCGACTGGTTCAAATCTTCGATCTGATCAATATTAAAATGCGAACAAGCCCTAAACCATTGGAATCTCGACCGACCCTTTGCTAGGGACGGACGGAAAGCTCGTCGGGCGCTGTATCAATAATCAACTTGCAGTCCGGAGACGCCGCGGATTGAACTGGGAGGCACCAGCTGCTTATCGTCTGCGTTCCTTTCGCAGATCCACGAAGTCCTCTTGCTTAACCGGATATCCGGCATCCCGGAGGACCTCAAGCAGGCGCGTCGCGGCTGATTGCCCTTTGGCGGCAGCATCAGCGGCCAATGCGTCGCCGACGCGGACCGGTATGAGATACTCGAACCGGCGTTTTGGGCCGCGAGTTTGTTCAATTTCTTCAATACGCTCGGCCGCTGATAATCGGGATATACGTTTATCCGTATTATCCTCCTTTCGTCCATCCGTATAACCGGATATCCGGTTATTCTGTCGTCCGTCTTTCGGGAGAACCGCATCACCAAGGGGGCGGAGCTTGGCTGTAAACTCGGCATCATCCATATCCGGCAAGGGGGCAGGTTTTACTCTGGCAATCATGCTGCGACCTCCCTGCTGATGTTGAGGCCAACGATAAAGGCGATTGCATCCACCAGGGCTTCGACGTTCACAGCAGCGCCACCGCCTGGTTCGGCTTTGAACGGGGGCGCCCCTGTGTAGGTCATCGTTTGGAAGGCGGTGCGTTGCACCAACTCGACAGGCAGGAGTTCCAAGTCGGCTTTTTCAAACTGGGCACGACTGTGTTCCGCCACGCGCTGGCGGAGCACAGGTGTTCGAGTCAGAACCACCCGCAGCCCAATTTCCCGGCCGACGAGATCCGCGGCCTGACTGACCACGTCAGCCGTCTTGCGCGCCTCCCTGACATCGTAAGCGCTAGGTTGGGCAGGAATGAGAACCAAATCGGCTTTACCGCACGCGTAGAGCATCGCTTGGTTTGCTGATCCCTCCAGGTCGATCAGGACAAGCGACGCGGTGCGTTGAGCATCACGCAGGGTCGAAAGCAGGGTTTCGGCATCCGATGGCATGGATAGAATATCCGGATTTGCGGTTTTCCGAAGCGCCGCGTCCAGAGTGCCGTTGGGATCGCAATCGATGCATGCGACGCGGTACTCCGCCGTAGGTGGGAGCCATCGGGCAATAGCGGTCGCGATCACGAAAGCCAACGTGGTCTTGCCGACGCCCCCCTTCGTGGATGCGAACGCAATTATGGGAGCTCGTGTATCCGACACTTCGACAATCCGGTTATATGTATATCCGGATATATGCGTATCCGTATGATCGTGTCAATCTGTGGGCGGACCCTGTCGGGCGCCCGGGGCTTCCCGCCGCCGACCTCGGCTTGAAAACTGACCGTAGCGCCTCGGGGTCGGCAACAGGCCTAACAACCTGCCGGGGCGCCTTGTCCTCTCGGATGCCCAAGTAGACCGGATGCCGGACCCTGCCAGCCTTTCACCCCGTGCGGCGCCAAGCGAGCGTGACGCTCAGCGGTCGGCGCGGGAGCGTGTCCTTGTCGCAGCCACACGACGGCCTCGCGACTCGGCCCCTGACTTATCCCGTGGGGTTAACCGACTATCTGAGTTTGCACTCCGAGTCGCATACGGCTGTGCAAAGTTATCCCGTGGGGAGAACCGTCCAAAATGTGGGGAGAACCGGCGCGACTCGGGGTTATCCCGTGGGGAGAACCGGCCATACTACTAATTAGAGATCTACTATCTTCTAATAGCTTGGCCGGTTAACCCCACAGTTGACAGCAGGGATTTTTCTTGGGCACGGTGCGTAAAAGGTTGCTCAACGAGGGTAGAAGTGGACGGCAGCGACGAAGCGACCCGACTACATTACTTGGTGCTTATTCACGGACGGGAACGCGCGCGGGAACTGGTGACCGCAAAGCTACGGCCACTGATTGATATCGCCGCTGAAGTGATGGCTGACGAAAACCAACGTATCGGAATCAGCTACACCGGGTTCTGTCTAACTAGCCTACCGCACAAACGGCTACCCGACGATCAGACCTGGGAAAAAAAAGGGCACCGAGTCACGCTGTGGGTCGAGCCCGGCCGAATGAAGGCCCGCGGCAAGGCCGTTACCTATGGCGTTCCTTATGGCGCTCGCGCCCGCATGATCCTGCTCTACCTGCAAACTCAAGCCGTGCGGACCAAGAGCCGAGAGGTTGCCCTAGGCCGTTCGATGCGCGATTGGATGGAGCGGATGGGGTTGTCGGTTGGGGGCGAGACCGACCGCGGGCTTAGGGAACAGGCAGCCCGAATATCAGCCTGCACCCTGAAATTCTTCTGGGAGGATGACCAACATGAAGGATGGACACGCGGCGGCATCGTGACGTCTGGGCTGCGGTTCAAGATCCCCGAGGGCGACGACCAAGCCAGCCTGTGGGAAGATAGGGTTGTGCTGGACGAGACGTTCTATGCGGCGCTTCGAGACCATCCTGTGCCATTACTCGAGGCCGCGATCCGCCAACTCCGCGACCGCTCCATGTCGCTCGATATTTATGTGTGGTTAGCTTGGCGGTGCCACCAACTCGGAAAACCGACGCCAATTTCCTGGCCCGCGATCCATGCCGCGTCTTCCGCCTTGAAGTAGACGATGAGCTGCTTGGCGATTGGGATGGCATTGTCACGTTGACTTCGGCACAGACGCTTAAGGGTTGAGGACCGGTTGTCCTGTCCGATTATGCTGCGTTTTGAATGCACGTTTCCTGAGGCCAGACATTGAACGCCTGAGACCGGGTCTCGCGATAGTCAGAGGCTGTCAGTTGATGCCGGCGGGGACGAAAGTGGCTGTAAATGAAAGCATGTGCGGATAGGAAACCCTGGGCTTGCCGAGACGATTTGAACCGCTGCATCTGTCGCTTTCGTCGTCGCGTCGGTCGATTCGAGTTCTCGGCTCGACTATTCGGATATCGGCTCTGTCGGTGCTCGACCTTAGAAATCTGTTGACGCTGAGCGACGCCATAGCTCCGCAGCTTGTCGGTCACGATCACCCGCGGTTCATGTTGCACGCCCTGAATGAGAGCGAAGACTTCGCCCATGTGCCACTTAAAGCCGAGCCGTGGCCGACGCCGGCGCAGTCGCTCGACATCCGGTAGACTGAGGCTGAACACGTGATACAGCCAGACGGCGTGACTGATAATCTCGGCTGAGAACCGATGGCGGTGGTGAGGGTTGGGCGGCAGCTTGATGCCGCCAGTCTCGGCTGCTTCCAACAATACGGCCATCGCCGGTTAAGGTGACAATGCCCCTTTCGGGGCCGCCATTTTGTTCGTAGTCGCGATGACATTTGAGAAGATGATCGCATCTTGCCAAGTCACCGGCACAATAAGGCGTATCTGGGCTGTCGCGAAATATAAAAGGAAATGACGTAGCATCGGGAGCGGGAACGGCGCTGCTGCAACGGTTCACCAGTTTGACCGGTAGCACCGAGACGGCGTTCGACCGCATCACTGATTTTAGCGAAGCGGATGGCGATTATCCCGATATGCGCAGCCGGCGCTTCTATGCCCTGCCACCACCGGCAGCATGGAGGCCATATTTCACACTCTTGACTGGGTTCCATCGCGACCCGGCCGAATGTTCACACAGAGATGGTACATTTCTTGTTAAACTATACGTTCTGGCTCAGTTTTTGCTTACGGGCAGCTGGCCGCTATCCTGTTCACTTTGGCAAAGCGCTCTTCGATGCCGCAAGGGCATTGCGCTCACCATGGGCACGGGCATCATCAGGTATCGTCGCTAAAGCCGTTCATCAACCCGATCCAACTGGTCTGCATAAGCGGGATGCCATCCATCCCGGTGAGAGGGAGTGTTTCGTCATGCACTTGTTCTGGTATAATCAGGATGTTTCCTGTACGAAAGATCCCTGTCCATTCACCCGTGAGCTGCCCGATCGCATAGCTCGAATCGCGTCCTCATGACGGCACGCCTCCGGAAGCTCTTTGGCGATCTGCGCGAGACCTTCTGGGTCATTCCATTTCTGATGGTGCTCGGCGGCATCCTGACCGGTGTGGGCTTGATCAGTTTGGATCGCAGCGGGCTTGTGCCGAAATGGCTTATTGAGAGCGCCTGGCTTTATAATGGCGGGGGCACCGGAGCACGTACTATGCTCGGCGCCATTGCCTCCTCCACTATCGGCGTGGCGGGCACCGTGTTTTCCATCACCATCGCCGCCTTGTCATTGGCGGCCGGGCAGATGGGACCACGGCTGCTGCGTAACTTCGTCAAGGATCGCGGCAACCAGGTCACGCTGGGCACCTTCCTGGCCACGTTCGCCTACGCGCTGATGGTCCTGCGCAGCGTGCGCACCCAGGACGAAGGCGCCTTCGTGCCGCACTTGTCGCTTAGTGTCGGGTTGCTGTTCGCGTTTATCAGCGTCGGCACCCTGGTGTTTTTTGTCGGCCACATCGCCGGGCGTATCAACGTCGATACGGTGATCGATCTGGTGAGCGAGGATGTGCGAAGCGCCATTCACCGCCTGACCAGCGACCAGCCTTCGCCGAAACCACCGCCTGCGTCCTTTTGGGATGGCACTCGTACCCTTAGGGATGACCGTCGCGGCTATCTGCAGCAATTTGATGCCGATGCGCTGGCCGACTGGGCAGCCAAGCGCGGCACGGCGATCCGGCTGCTGGTTCGGCCTGGCGATTATGTGTTTCCGGGGGCCGCAATTGCCTGCCTGACCGTACCGGCAGACGGTATTGAACAAGAAATCCAGAATGCCACGGCGCTGGGGCCGCGTCGGACCGACGCATTGGATCTAGAGTTCTCCATCCGGCAGCTGGTGGAGGTGGCGGTTCGCGCGCTGTCTCCCGGCATCAATGATCCACACACAGCGATCAGCGTGTTGGATCGGTTAGGCGCCGCCTTGTGCGATCTGGTGCCGCTCCACCTGAGCAGCGGCGTCGTTCTGCGGGACGACAAGCCGGTGCTGGTGGTGCCATCCATCGACTACGATGGGCTGGTCGACGCGATGTTCCACATGATCCGGCAGAACGCGGCCGGTAGCACCGCCGTCCTGGCACGCATGCTGGAAATATTGACGGTTGTGGTCAGCTGTGAAGCCGCACCGGTCCGACGCTTGGCCCTGCAACGCCATGCTCGGCTGATCGTGTCGGATGCCGAGCGGGACGTGAAGACGCCGGATGATCTGGCGGATGTCCGCCGGCGCTACGCTACCTTTTGCGATATGTGCGCTGGCGACGCCCATCAGGCAAGGCCGAGCGAAAGAGGATAAACCATATATTTCTTGGGCATCGACTGGGTTGGCGTGAATGCCGCAAGCGTTAGGAAGCTGCTGTTGTCGGTCGTATTAACTGCTATCGTAATGCTGGTAGGGGCGGCTTTGCGAGGCTCGGCGTGTTAATCAGCGTTGAATGGTTTCCAGGTAATGCATTACTTGTCCGACATCTTTTTCAGAGGCATCCGGAAGGTGAAACGGGTTTCCGTATGGTCGGAGATCACGTCAAGCGAGCCTCCGTGAGCTGCGGCGATTTCAGAAGAAATATAAAGGCCTAGCCCTAAACCCTGCAGGCTCGCCCGCACCGCACCGCGCGAGAATGGCTGGAAAATCCTTTCCATCACTGCCTGCGGGATAGGATCACCGCCGTTAGCCACGTAGAAGACGAACTCGCCTTCAGCAGTCGACGCCCCTACCCGGATCGGCGCGTCCTGTGCGCCATGGGTTATCGCGTTGCCCAGCAGGTTTGAGGCGAGTTGCCCCACGCGGCGGCAGTCGCAATCGACCGGAGCCGTAATTGTAAAATCCACATCGATCACTCTGTTCGGGATGCTTGCCTGCAGTTCCGCCACCGTCTGCTGCAGAACCGGCTCCAGCGGGAGCGCCGCATCCCGCTCGAGCGTGAGGCCGCCTCCAAGGCGGCCGCGCGCAAAGTCCATGACATTGTCGATAAGCCCTGCCATGCGGGTGGCGCTGTTGTTGATGAGGCCGATGATCGATTTTGCCCGGTCGTTTTGGGGCGTTCGGAGCAGCAGCTCGCTGCCGGTCATTATCGCCCCCAGAGGATTACGGAGATCGTGACCTAGCACCGCAATGAATTCCTCCCGCAGGGCCGACGCGGCCTGTTCGTCAAGCAGCCTTGCAGCATCAGCGTCATGTAACTCCCGCAATTCCTTCTGCCTCGCCTCGGCGACAGCCCGTGCATCGACAAGATCACGCTCGTAGCGGCGACGGTCGGTGGCATTGAAAATTGTGAAGCGTGTGAAGAGATGCTTTCCTTCCGTGTCGCGCCGCTCGCGCGCGTTCACGAATACCGGCAGAGTGCTACCTTCTTTGGTGACAAGATCGAGCGCGACTTCGTTGAAAAACCCCTGCATGCGCAGAAGCGGGGCAAAATGGGTCTCGAAGAAAATCCGACCGGCGATGTTGAGAAGCTCGATGAAGCGGGTTCCGACCAGCTCATTAGAGTCCCGCCCGATCCCATATGGCCAGAGTTCGATTAACCTGGGCTATGCGGCCATTGGAATGGATGGAGAGGTATCCGCAAGGTGCGTTTTCATAGAGGTCCTCAAAGTCCTCTTTCGGCACCTCGGCATGCGGATCGGCGGGGTGGATCGCCATCAGACGAACGCACGGATCGCCGCAATCGTCTCTTCCGGGGCGCTGAGGTTGGGGCAATGGCCGGTCGCCTTCATGACGACCAGCGTGCTGCCGGGGATTTGGCTTCGAACGTAAGTGCCTACCTCGAGCGGTGCGATGATGTCCTCGCTGCACTGAAGGATGAGCGTGCGTGCTTTCACCCGCGCAAGATCGGCGCGGTTGTCGGAGTTGAATGTCACGCACGCGAATGCCTTGGCGATCTCAGGATCGGTGCGGCAGAAGCTGTTGGTCAGCTCCTCGCTAAGTTCCGGCCGCTCGGCGTTTCCCATGATGGCAGGTGCCATTGCGGCGGACCAGCCGAGATGATTAGCGGACAGAAAGTCGAGCAGCTCGTTGATCTGCTGCGCGCTGAAACCGCCGACATAATCGCTGTCATCGATGTAGCGGGGTGACGGGCCGACGAAGACCAGGCTTTCAAACATGTCCGGCGCTTCAAAGGATGCCAGCATGCCGATCATGGCGCTGACGGAGTGGCCCACAAAAATGGCGTCCTCAAGACCGAGCTCGCGGCCGATTTCGATGAGGTCCTCCGCATAGCCGGACAGCGTGCCGTATTTCACGGGATCGTAAGCTGCGAGATCAGACTCCCCTGCTCCGACATGGTCGAAAAGAACCGTGCGAAAGTCGCGCTCGAATGCCGGGGCGACGAAGCGCCACATGTTCTGGTCGCAGCCAAATCCATGCGCGAAGACAATGGCGCGGTTGCCCAATCCCTTCGTCTGAACATTGTTGCGGATGAGCGCTGTCATAAATCCACAATTCCCCGGAGCATCTTCAGCAAGCCTAGCATCTTGTCGGGTTGCACTCCACGGACCCCAAGCGGTCTGTTGGGAGCGCGTGATCTCCCTTACCCAGAATGGACGTGCGCTGGTGCAACTCGGTATTCGCCATATTGCCTCGCATTCGCCTGAAGCGCGAGGTCGGATGGAACGCGCGTTCGGCACGCTGCAAGGCCGCACACCGCAGGAACTGCGGGTGCGCTGACATATCACGGCCGAGGCTGCGAACGTGTATCTACGGGGACGTGTTCATGCCCGACGCGACGTCCAGGCAGCGAAGCGCTTCTTCAGACGATTGCTGGCAGGGCTGCAATATGAACCGAGGGTGATCGTGACCGACAAGCTGCGGAGCTATGGCGTCCCTCAGCGTCAACTGCTTCCTGACGTCGAGCACCGGCAAATCCGTTTCGCCGGCTGTTAACGCTTGGTTAAGTATCTGCTTCTAAAGGCACGTTGCCGCGCCTTCAGGGAGAATTTGATGACAGCCCGCCTCTCGATGTCGATAGCCACACGCTTGGCTCTTGGATTGATAATCCTTGGGATGGTCGCGATCGGCGCCGCGGGCGCGACATTCATCGCAATGGACCAGCAGGCGAGCCGAGTCCAAGCGCTGACACGGGCCGAAAACGGGCCGCAAATCATCGAACGGCTTCGGGCTGGTATTTATGCAACGGTCATGGAAAGTCGCGGGCTGTACATCGCACGAGACAAGGCTCAGGCCAACGGGTTCGCGGCAAATCTTCGGGGCCACCTTGCACAGGTGACGTCAGATTGGCGCAAATTACAGGAAGTTCTTCCTGCCGATGGGAAAGCCAAAATCACGGCGCTGGACAGTGCAATGACCAGCTTCGTCATGCTGCGCACTGAGCTCGCGCGTATAGGCGTAGAAGAGGGCGCGCAAGCTGCGGACAAGCTGGGTAACAACGAGGCCAATCGTTCTGCAAGAATAGCGTTCAGCCAGGCGCTCGACCAACTCGCAACGGTGACCGACAGCGCTGTGGACGGCTTGGAGAGCGAAACCATCGCCGTGGGCAGGCGACTGGGGGTGATTCTCGCGGTGGTCACCATCACGGCCGTGGTGCTGACACTCGGGCCGATCATGCTGATGCTACGTCGCTCAGTCTCATTGCCATTACGCAATCTAGCGACCGCGCTAGGACAAATGGCGGACGGTCAACTTGATCATATATCGTTGCCCCATCTGAGCAAAGATGAGGTCGGTAGCATAACGGCAGCGGCAAGGGTGTTTCTCGAGAAGCTTTTGCAGAATCGTGAGCTTGAGGCCGCTGCTGAATCCGGGCGTGCAATGCGAGCCCGGCAAGCTGCCGCGATGGACCGTCACACCCAGGATTTCGGCACTTCGATTTCGGGCGTCATGACCAGTCTGGAGACATTCGCCGTCAAGATGCACGCCGCTGCCGGCGAGATGTCCGACGCTGCGAAGCAAACGAAAGACAGCGCCTCAGATGCAGTCGAAGGCGCGAACGCATCGGCCCGCGATCTCAACGCAGTTGCCGTGGCAGCCGAACAGATGGCAGCGAGTATCCACGAGATCAGCAGGCAAGTGGCGCATGTGACGACGGCGGTGAACGAGGCTGTCGGTCGCGCCTCGGAGACCGATCGGAAGGTGGCGAGTTTATCGGTCGCCGCTGATCAGATCGGCGACGTGGTGCGGTTGATCTCGGAAATCGCAGGCCAAACCAACCTGCTCGCGCTGAACGCGACGATTGAGGCAGCGAGAGCCGGTGATGCCGGAAAGGGCTTCGCGGTCGTTGCCGGCGAGGTGAAGTCGCTAGCCGCCCAGACTGCTCGCGCGACACATGCAATCGGCACCCAGATCGTTGCCATTCGTGAGGCAACGAGTGAGGCGGTCGGCGCAGTACGCGACGTCAGTTTGGCGATTGGCCAAGTGGAGGCTGTCGCGACAGCAATCGCCTCAGCAGTCGAGGAACAGTCGGTTGCGACACAGGAGATCAGCAGCAGTGTGCAGAGGGTAACGCTTGCTACAACCGCATCGGCACGATCCATGGAAAAGGTCCTAACGGTCTCCGAACAAGCTGATGCCACGAGCGGGTCGGTCCTGGTGGCCGCCGATGAGGTGGGACAAACTGCCGGCGTCTTGCGCGCCGAAGTCACAGATTTCCTTGCTGCGATGCAGCATGCAGATGGCCATGACCGACGTGCCTACGAGCGCGTGACTGGAGCCGGCATTACTGAGGTGGTCCCGCTTCATCGGACAGTTTGGCGGCGTGGCTAAGCTCGGTTCTGATTGTCGTCATGCCGCCAGTTTTATCGTCCCTGTTGCCTTGTATGCCTCGTCGGGCGTGCGCCCGGCCAGTGTCGAATGCGGGCGGCGGGTGTTGTAGTAGGTGATCCACGAGGTCAGTCCGGCACGCAGGTCTGTTCCGGTCTCGAACGCATGCAAGTAGATGCATTCGTATTTCAGGCTGCGCCAGAGCCGTTCGATGAAGACGTTGTCCATCCAACGCCCCCGACCGTCCATCGAGATGCGCACGCCAGCCGCCTGCAATACGCCGGTAAAGCGCGGAGAGGTGAATTGGCTGCCTTGGTCAGAGTTGAAGATGTCCGGGCGGCCATACCGTGCCAGCGCTTCTTCCAGCGCTTCAATGCAGAACGCGGCATCCATGGTGTTCGATACCCGCCAGGACAACACCTTCCGCGTCGACCAGTCCATCACCGCAACCAGGTAGAGGAAGCCGCGCCGCATCGGAATGTAGGTGATGTCGGCGCACCAAACCTGGTTGGGACGGTCAACGACCACCTCCCGCAGCAAATACGGATAGATCCGGTGTCCGGGATGCGGGATCGTCGTCCGCGGCCGCTGATAGATCGGCTCCAGTCCCATCCTAGCCATCAGCCGACGCACCCGCTTTCGGCCCACCGTATAGCCCTCGCGCCGGAGATGGCGGGCCATCTGCCGTGAGCCATACCAGGGCGTTTCCAGGAACTGCGCGTCAATCAGCTGCATCAGCGTCAGGTTCAGCGGCGTCTCCCCAGCAGGGCGGTAGTAGAACCCGGACCGGCTGATGGAGACCAGTTCGCATTGCCGAACGACCGACAGCCGAGGGTGTTCAGGCTCGATCATCTGCCGCCTCCGCTCGATGCTCATCGACCGGAGGCTTTCGCTAAAAAATCCCGTTCCACCAGCAACTGACCGATCTTGGCGTGCAGCCTCTCGACGTCCGCCTCAGACGCCCTGGCCGTTTCCGCGGCTGCCGAGCGGTCCGAAAACACCGCCGTCAGCCCTTCCATCGCCTGCCTCTTCCATTCCCCCACCATGGTCTGGTGGATACCGTGCTTGGTCGCCAGCTGCGCCGTCGTCAGCTCGCCACGCAGCGCTTCAAGAGCAACCTTCGCCTTGAAATCTGCTGAATACCGCTTCCGTTTGCCTGTCATTCAGGTTCGTCCTTGTCAGGAGCAAACCGAGCTTAAGCCGCTGTCCGAATTTCCGGGACCACCTCATTACTGCAACGCTGGGGACTAAGGGCTTAACCGATGTTGAAGCGCCGGTGCGCGATATTTCGCGCGGTGGTGTTGCGTTGATGTGCTTCAGCACTGCGCCGCCCGGGGCTGAGGCAACAGTTGGGCTGCCAACCGGGGGAACCGTGTCTGGAAGGATTGTGCGATCGGAGAATGGGCTGGTGACGATCTCATTTCGCCAGAACGACACCACAGTGGCTCTTGTAGATCGGGTGCTGGATCACATACACGCAAGGACGACCCGGGCAGCCTGACAAATGTGTCCGATACCCGAAGATCGCGACCAGCACCATCAGTGGCATGCCGAGCCCGCTCGACCATTTGCTCCTTGAGGTGGCGCCGCCGCCCAGCCCGGAATGACCTGCTATTTCAAGGTGGGGCTGCGCTGACGTTTGCCTACCTCGTCGCAATGGGGCATCCGGAGGACAAATCCGAACTGAGCACTTCGGTCCCGCCGGGGGCGTAAGCCTCCAAGCGACACGGTCCGCAATCAGAGTGTTACGTCGATAAGGCGCTGGCGAAGGCGCGGCACGACGAAATCGACAAAGGCGCGCAGCTTCAGCGGCAGCCGATCCTGCCCATCATACACCAGATGCACTGGACGGGGCTTTGATTCAAAGGCTTCCAGAACGAGAACCAACCTTCCGGCGCGTACGTGGTCGGCGACTTGATAGGACACTGCTTGAACAATTCCGGCTCCGGAAAGGGCCGCGTCGATCGCCGCATCGATCGTGTTCACGCTGAGGCGGGACCGAAACGAGACCGTGACCTCAGCCGCTTCACGTTCAAACACCCACGTGCTCAGGACCGAAACACTCTGAAAGGAGATGACGTGGTGATTGGAAAGATCGTCCGGCGTCGCCGGGGCACCGTGCGTGGCCAGGTAGCTGGGGCTCGCGCAAACGACGTGCCGGACCGCTCCCAAACGGGTTGCGATGAGGCTACTGTCGGTGAGGGGACCAATGCGCAGCGCGACGTCGACTTGGTCCTCAAGGAAGTGCGTGACGCGATCGGTCAGGACCAGACCAACCGACACGTCCGGAAAGGCTTCAAGAAAGCGGGTCACGACCGGCAGCACATTCAGCCGGCCGAACATGATCGGTGCGGTGACGGCAAGATCTCCCTTCGGCTCCATATATTCACCCGACGCAGCCCGCTCTGCTTCATTTAACTGCTCCAGGATTGATTTCGCGGCTGTGACGTAGGATCGACCAGCCGCGGTCAGCTCGAGGCCCTTGGACGAGCGCACCAGCAGGGTGGCATTCAGGTGAGCCTCCAGATCGGAGACCTTTCGACTGACCGTGGCGAGTGGCAAGCGCAGATTTCGGCTCGCCTTGGAAAGGCTACCGCCCTCAACTGCAGCGATCAGCACCAACATGGCATCCAGGCGGTCCACAAACAGCCTTCCAATTTTCGAGAGGTCACCATCCGATCTTATCGGCTGTCGCGTGATATTGGAAAGCCCCACAACATCAAGCACGGGCACAACGGCGGGCACAGCGCCTGCCGGAAGATCCGGAAGCCGAGGAGCGCTCACATGACCACCCGGACCTACCACCGTACATCTACCGTCAACGGCCGCCAGATCTTTTACCGCGAAGCCGGCGATCCCGCCGCGGAGACGATCCTTTTGTTGCACGGCCTTCCGACCAGCAGCCGGATGTTTCGGGACTTGATGCCGACGCTAGCCGATCGCTTCCATCTGGTGGCCCCGGACTATGTGGGCTTCGGCCACTCGGATGCGCCGTCAAATCGGGAATTCACTTACACCTTCGACAACTTGGCAGCCCATGTTTCCGGCTTGATCAATGTCCTCGGGTTGAAATCCTATATCCTCTACATGCAGGACTATGGCGGGCCGATCGGCTTCCGCCTGTTCACGCAACGCCCCGAGCTCGTGAAGGGCTTTATCATTCAGAACGCCAACGCCTATATGGACGGCGTGGGCGAGGCCCCGAAGAAGGTGCTGCTGCCGTTGTGGGAGAACCGCAATGCCGAAACCGAGAACGGGGCGCGTGATTTTCTCAGTCTCGAGGGCACTAAATTTCACTGGCTGGTCGGGGCAAGGGATCCCGAAGCGATCAACCCCGACAACTGGATATTGGATCAGGCTCTGTTGGACCGTCCGGGCACGCAGGACTACCAGGTCGACTTGCTTGAAAACTATAAAAGCAACATCGCACTCTATCCCGTGTGGCAGAAGGCCTTCCGCACGCATCGGCCGAAAACGCTGATCGTGTGGGGCAAGAACGATCCGTTCTTCATCCCGCCCGGCGCACGCGCCTACCTAAACGACATCCCCGATGCCAAGCTGGTGTGGCTCGACAGCGGCCATTTCGTGCTCGACGAGAACGGTCCGAGGGTCGCCGCCGAGATCAAGACCACTTTCGCGAGTGGCAAGCTGGCATGAACACCACAGCGCAATCGCCAAGCAACTGATGGTCCTGGGGAAGCCGTAGCAACCGCCACGCCATCATCCCGACAGCAAGCGCGTTCCCAATCAGCGGTGCATGCCGCGGACTTGCCGACGGCCGCCTGACGAGAAGGCTGCCCGCAGCGGGGGTGGAACTCGCAAGTCATCAGATACAAAAAAGAGGTCTATCATGAACAATGAAAGAAAAGTCGTCGTCATCACAGGCGCCTCGCGGGGAATAGGAGAGGCACTGGTCATGGCCTATCGGGACCGGAACTATAGGGTGGTCGCAACTTCACGCTCGATCAAGCCGTCTGTTGATCGTGATCTGATTACGATCGCCGGGGACATTGGTGATCCTGCGACCGGACCGCGCATAGTTGCGGAAGCACTTGATCACTTCGGTCAGGTGGATACTCTGGTGAATAACGCCGGCGCCTTCCTGCCGGGACCGTTCACCAAGTATACGCCCGACCAATACTCACTGATGATTGCAACCAATCTAAATGGATTCTTCTACACCACGCAGGCTGCCATCGCGGCCATGGAGAAACGTGGGAGCGGCCACGTCGTTAGCGTGACAACGACGCTTAGCGAGCTCGGCAATTCGAAGGTGCCGTCTTTGCTCGCGTCTCTCACCAAAGGTGGCATCAATGCCGGCACCAAAAGTCTTGCGATCGAGTATGCCAAGCGTGGCATCCGCGTGAACGCGGTCTCCCCTGGCATCATCAAAACACCGATGCACGCGCCCGAGACATACGAAGCCAAAGGCGCAATGCATCCTATAGGCCATATGGGGGAAATCGCCGATATTGTAGGGGCGATCCTCTACCTCGAGTCAGCGCCTTTTGTAACCGGCGAGATATTGCACGTCGACGGCGGCCAATCGGCGGGGCGCTGAAAGGCGACAATGTGAAGTTTCGGGAGGAAACCGACATGAGGAAGCTTTTGGCATTGGCAACTGGAGCGTCGTTGATGGCCGGAATCGCGCACGCCGAGCCGGTAACTGCGACGAATGCGACGACGACCTATCATCGTGTCGAAGTTGCCGGACTGAAGATATTCTATCGCGAGGCCGGCCCAAAGGATGCTCCGACCATCGTCCTGCTTCACGGCTTCCCTTCGTCATCGCGCGAGTACGATTCTCTTATTCCGCTGCTGGCGACGCAATATCATCTGGTCGCGCCAGACTTCCCGGGCTTCGGCCACAGCGACGCTCCCCCGCCGTCGTCTTATGCTTACACGTTCGACAGTCTGGCGAAGACGACCACCGCTTTCCTCGACAAGCTCAAGATCGACAAGGCAAGCTTCTACCTCCATGACTACGGTGGGCCAGTGGGCTTTCGCGTAATGGCGGCGGCTCCCGGCCGAGTTCAGGCACTCATCGTTCAGAACGCCAACGCCTATGAAGAGGGTCTCGGTGCCAAGTGGTCGCTGATTAAGGCGTATTGGCAGGATCCGGCGAAGCATCCCGAAGTATTTGATGCTTTTGTATCACTTGCTGCAACCGAACAGCGGCACACCTCGGGCACGTCGCATCCCGAGCGTTACAACCCGGATACCTGGACCGACGAGTTTGCGCACCTCCAACAGCCTGGGCAGAACGAGATTCAGGCAGCTCTGCTCTACGACTATCGGACGAATGTCGCATCGTATCCCATCTGGCAGGCGTGGCTACGCGAACACAAGCCTTCGACTTTGGTGGTCTGGGGACGCAACGATCCTTCGTTTGTGGCGGCGGGCGGGGATGCTTTTGGCCGCGACGTTCCCGAGGCGGAGATCCATCAGTTGGATGCCGGCCATTTCATCTTCGACGAAGCGACTGACGATGTGGCGCGACTCATCATTGCGTTCATGCAGAAGCAACATCCTTAGCGAATGGACGATCCCGACAGAAGCACCCTTTACGGTCAGGCGAATCGGCCCACAAGAACAAAGACGGTGGCAAACCAGCGGATATACTCATTGGACTTTATCCACCAGCGTCCGTGAAGGCCAGACAGCGTCAAATCCACGTCGATCTGCAGGCGCTCGCCGGCGCAGCATCAAGGCATCCGCCACCGTTACCAGAAGCAATTGCCCGGATCGAACCCGTTACGACGACGGCAAGCTGAAACCTGTTCCGTGCCAGCCGAGAGCGGCTTCAACGGGGCTTAACGCGGGTTAACGCACGCTTCCGGCACCCGTATCCCGCTTGCGGACAATGTGATCAAACGGAGGCTTTTTCGTTATGACAATATTCCATAAGCTCTGCGTCGACGGCTCGGAGCAACCCGATATAAGGCTGGTGGTGCAGCTACTCGGTGAGGCTCTGTCATTGTTCGACGTTGATCGTAATGCCGCTCGTCGGCGGATCGAGGATGCCCGTGCGCTCCTGCAAGCCTGTCGGGAATCCGACCGATCAAAGCATCAGATGCTTGCCGGATGGCAGATCCGACGTGCTGAGGAATTCATTCTTAACAACCTTGGCTCCAGCCTGAGAATCCACGATGTCGCGCGGTTCATGAGCCTAAGCACGAGCTATTTCTCACGAGCCTTCAAGACGACGGTCGGCATCTCCTATTCTGAGTATGTGACGAAGGCACGTCTTGATCTAGCGAAGCGGCTACTCTTGACTTCGGAATTGTCGATCGCGGAGATCGCGTATACTTGCGGACTTGCAGACCAGTCGCATCTTACTCGACTCTTCAGTCGCATCGAGGGACTGCCGCCCCGGGCATGGCAACGAATGGTGCGCTACGGCGCCATGGCGCCGCTTCCTTCGGTGGCATAAAGCCCCGATCAATCCGCCGGCAGTTTAGCGCGATCGGCTACGCTACTTCGCCGCCTTCCTCGAAAGCCTCTCGTGACGTGCATGACAGCCGTCCCCATGTGATAATGATCCTGCCGAGGCACTGGCGTGCCCTGCGTTCCTATTGCTTAAGCGGGGGATAGCCGAGTGTGTAGATCCAATCCGTCGCTCGCGCGGGGACGTGGCAGCCTTGGCAGTTCGTCTTGTAATCGGTTGAGGTCGTTTTAACGGGATCTGCGGCATCGAACCAAGACCATCCCCATCCGTCGCCCCATAGCCTATTGCCCGTATGATCGTTCTTGCTGTCGCGGACCATCACGAACCAGCCTTCGAGCTTGTCCTGATGGCTGACACTGCCGGTCGTCATGTCTTTGCTCGCGGCGTCGAACACCTCCTTGACGAGGACCGCCCCGTCGGCGAAATGGCCGGTCTTGCGGAACGCCGTGATCGTACCTGGCGAGGCGTAGACGACGTGCATCTGCTTGGCGCCCTTGCCGTCGTCGGCAGCGACCGACCAGCTTCCAAGGAATTCGTAGGTCGTCCTGTAATTTTGGGGAACGTGCATGTTGCCGGCCGCGTCGGCTACGGCTGCCATGGCGGGATTTTCTGCTGCACCGCCCTGGGCGGTTGCTTGGCGCTGGCTGATCAGTAACACTGCGCCCAACACTGCCGCGGTCGCGACGAGCTTGATACGGCTGGTTCGAGATGAGAATGCGGTCATTAGTCGAGCCTCGGGTTGTCGAGCAGGGGATAGAACTGGGTCCAAACTTCGTCCTTCTTTGCGCTGGCCATGTGGCAGAAGGCGCACTCCGACTTCGGCTTCACGCTCGCCGCCGCTGCTTTCGGTTCGTGGTGATTGAAGTTGAAGTAGCCCCAACCGCCAGTATTGGCGAAGCGTTTCGTGTCCTTGACAGTTACATCGGCGCCATTGAGCGGGCCACCAAAAAAACCACGCCCCGACGGCTCGGTTCTCGACCCATCCGGATTTTCTGCCGGAAGCGTAAGCTGCAACTCCTTGAAGAAGATCGTGCCTTCAGGAAATTCCCCTGTCTTCTTGTAGATCTCGTAGGAGCCCGGCTCGATGTAGACATTATGGTATTCGGGAAAGTTAGCTTTTCCATCATTGAGCGCGTTTGGTGTCAGCGGCGATCCCACGAAGACCCAGTGATGAAAACCCTTGGGGAGGATCAAGTCGCCGTTGGCCGCGAACTCCGGCAAGTAGCGTTCCAGATTCGGCTGGGTCTGAGCGTCGCCCGGCCGCGTGACAGCAAGTCCGGTAATAACGGTCACTCCAACGGCTAGCACTGCCACGGAAAACTTCCTCAAGACGATGGTCTCCTCTTTGTACTCATTGGGCAGAGTGCAAGTTCACGCAGAAGATCGTCTTGAACATCGATGTCGCGTTTGAACAGTCTTGTTCGGCTCGTGGCGCCGCAGTGAGCATCGTCGCCGGTCATTATGGATGGCCTGACCCGCATGAACCGACGCAGCGATGCGCCAGCGCGGCGCGCGCGGTTCACCGTCGTCGTCCCTGACTTGCGCGGCCATTGCCGCGCTGCCGACTTACCATAAACTACACGTTATGCGGTTCGACACCGACACCGGCCAGGAAAGCCATCAGCCGTGTGATACATTTTAGCCTTATGAAGCGAAGCCGCGGCGCAACGAATTCTTCCCCGACGGCATCGCCCGCGCTCTGCGTTCGCTCGCAGACAAGCAGGGCTTATACATCAACAAAAGCCGGACATGGGGGTGATCATGCTGCCATGCGAAATAAGCGGCGACGCTGGCTCATGCTGCGGTGGTCCGCTTCGAGCGTCTCGTTGACAAGGGCTGTTCGGACTGGAGCATCAAAGCACTACGCGGCAACCAGCGCATTTGCTGGCGCGCTCCACGCCGGCGATGCAGCAACGATTGTGCCGCGCCCTCCGTCGGCGGGGTTGAGAATGGCTCGTCATCCAGCCACGCCGGAACGACAACCAAGGCGCCAACTTCGCCAACATCCCTTCACTACCTTGAGTTGCCAAACAACTGGCCCGACCGCCGTGCGCGCGTATCCTACAGCGGGCGGAGGCTCTGACAGTGTGAGCAGCGGCGGCGCAGTGCACTGCAATTTGCGACCCGGCCTGAACCAAGTGACGCTGCACGCCCGTGAGCAGCGTCGTGCCATCGTTCAGCGTCAAGCCGAGCGGATCAAGCGTCGAATGGCGGTCGGTGTAGCCATCCCGAGCAACTTCTCGGGGCTGCAGCGTCCATCAGCGCCGCTCAACCTAATCGTCACCCGCGACTCCATTCCCGCCCCGGTCTTCCATGGCCCCAGCTCAGACCCGATGTGTGGGACGATCTCAAACCTAATCTCGAACACACAAGAACCAATAGAGCGCCTTCAGCTTGACTGTAAACAGTCAGCGCGTCAGCGCGCTCTATCTCGTTGTTTGAGCGAGCAACTTCATCACCCTGACCATTCCGGTCAGGGTGATGTTGCTCTAGTGTGTCGCTCGGTGACCGCCGCATCGCGCTCATCGAATGTGGTCAGCTCCAGCACGCGCAAGGCCCCGACAGTTTCAGGTAGACTCTAAATGTTGTCGGCGAGCGAATCAGTTACCTGCGAAACCTATGCGGCAAGGGCCGATTTAGAATTCCCTTTATCGTCTGCACACATGTATAATTAAGTTCGTCAAATAGTGCGGCAAATTCTAACGCTGAGAGCTTCCGCGCCGGCGAGGGCACCCTCCCGTCCGACCCTTTCCATACGATGGCGCGCTATAGTTGGGAAAGGGTGCTGCCGCGATCCGCGCGATTTATCAGCGGTAGGACGAACTGTCTGCCTCATCGAGCTGCGCCGGCAGTTCCTCGGCATCACCGACGATGTGAAGGCGCGGGAGCACATCAGGGCGATTGCCAGGGGCGAGCGGCTGCCGCCGATGGTGGTCAGGCTTGCAGACTGGCAAGGAGACATCGTGACCTGTCAAAACGACCAAGCTTTACGACCGGCGCAGCTACAATTCCCAAAGAGCCGCCAGCATGTTGCGTCTGCGAATGCGGCATCGCCTCAGGTTATCCTCAAAATTCGCCCATGGCTGCTTAAAATCAATCTTGAACCTTGGCAAACCATGTGCAATTAGAATTATGCAGTGGCAATGGAATTATTCTCTGCTTCGGCGACATGCGCCTCACGCAGAGCCGGCTGCCCCAAGACGTGGGCCGTCAGCAGCAGCGGCCGGCGCATCCGAAGAAAGACTCTGCTGCCGAGGCGGAAGATTTCTTCTGCATCAAACGATTGCTCTGGACACCTTCCGGCAAGTTTGACAACGGCCGGGTATCCGGTCATCCGACTCCAACGACAGTATTTGCGGCAGATCGAACCTTGTTGCGGCCAATTCTTTCCGTTTACAGCGCAGTTGTAGACCCATCGCTCGATCTGATTCGGGAGGAACAGCTCGCTCTGCTTGATCCGGTCGAACAGGCACGCGCCGCTTCGTTCGTATTCGAGCGTGATAGACGTAGCTATATTGCGGCGCATGCTCTGAAGCGGCTGGCACTATCGCTGGCGGGCCCGCTTCCGCCGACAGATTGGCAATTCGCGCAAGGCCCTTCAGGGAAGCCTTGGATACAATCGACACCGAAACTCCATTTCAATATTTCTCATTGTTGCGACATGGTTGGCTGTGCTGTGGCCTGGTCCGTGGAAGTCGGGCTCGACGTCGAGCATGTTCCGCCGGCGGCGCCGCTAGAGATCCTTCCCGTCGCTTTTTCCATGGCAGAACGCGACTGGCTCATGCACATGGCGGCGGAACAACAAGCCTACGGCTTCTATCGGCTTTGGACGCTGAAGGAAGCCTTTGTCAAGGCAACCGGACAGGGTTTGGGTGAGGATGCAGCGTATCCGTATTTCGCCTTCGACCCGCTACGTGTGACCGCCCCTGCCGGGGCAGGTAATGAAGACAGCCGCTGGCATTTCCGGCAGTGGTCGTTGGGCAGGAGCCACATCCTGGCGATTGCCTGGCGCGACGCCGCCGATGCACGCGTTGAACAGCGGAACGTCTGCCTCAAAACAATGTTACGGAATCGCCGGGAATGGCTTGACGGGTAGTTGCGGACATGCCTTATATCGATGATGTTACCCACCGCCGCGCGATGGCTTCCTTATGGCCCCAGCAAACCACGCGCTTCCCTGCCACGCCTGTTCTGCTTCCCCCATGCGGGGGCTGGTGCTTCGATCTACTTGAAATGGCGGCGCCTTGTGTCGGATATGGAAGTTGTTCCAGTACAACTTCCGGGGCGGGAAAATCGCAGCGGCGATGCGTTACCGGCTGATTTTGATGCTTTGGCATCTTGTGCCGCAGACGCAATTGCCGCATACTCTCGCGGTCCATTTGCTCTATTTGGTCATTCCCTCGGGGCTTTGCTTGCGTTTGACGTTGCGCAGCAACTTGATCACCTGCCGTGTTGTTTGATCGTATCCGGCCGTGCCGGTCCAAGTAGACCCTCGCGACAATGTCCTGCAGGCCTGAGCATGGAGGCGCTCCTTGATTGGACGGAAGCGCATTACGGCGCGCTTCCCCCGGAAGCTGCATCGAACAGCGAAGCGCGTGCCTATGCTGCCAGTCTGCTGCGCTCCGATTTCCAAGTCCTTGACAGCCGCGCGCCTACGCCGGCAGGACTTCGTGTATCATACCCGATCACGGCAATCGGTGGCCGTGACGATGCGGCGGCAACGGTGGCGGACCTGATGGCGTGGCGCAAGCATAGCACCGAATTTCGACTGCGGTTGTTTCCGGGTGGCCACGATTTCATCCGGCAGATCCCGGCTGAGGTCGCAAATGCAGTTGCCGGCGAGGTGAGACGGAGGCTCCACTGATATTGGTGAAACTGGCACCGGCTAAGTGCTAATACTAAGCTAAGGTCAAGTCCGTGTATCATGATGGGTGTCACAAAAGTACAATTGACAGCGCTGCCGAACCATGTTGTAGCAGTCGGCGGACGATGATCTCTTAGCAGACTCAGGTCCGCAATCAGGATAACCACAAGTCAATTTGTTTGACTAAAGGAGCGGAACATGGCTGGAATGTTTCTGACGATTTCCCGTTGTCAAGTTAAAGCCGGGAGCGAAGCTGCAGCGCGCAAGCTGCTCGAAGACCAAATGCTGCCGAATGACGGGAAGAAGCCAAGCGACGTGGTGCCGGGCCTGATCGGTTTCGGTCTGATGCGCGCCAAGAAGGACCCCTCGATGTATGGGATCTGCACGGTCTGGAAGAGCGAGGCCGACTTCGACAAGCTCGCATCCAATCCGCAAGCGAAGGCCGGCGGCACGCTGGTCGCCAAGCTGAAGGCACTGGTTGATGGGGATGTGAAAGGCGAAGGATTCTACATCGAAAGTCTCTGATCAATACGGTCTGTTCGTGTTGCTTCGCCAACTGCGGCAGGGTGCATGCGGAACTATGTTCCGCACGCGTTCCTTCACGCAGGGCTGGTAAATCGAAAGCGACCAAAGATCGTTGTAACTCCGGGCGGATGATTTACTGACATGGTAACGAATTCTGTCGGTATTTCAAGTGACCGCACGCTGCCCGCGAATGCGGGATCGCCACCAACAGGGGGTGATTCCGCGGGAACACGCTCTGGAATCGTGTCCATCTCGCGACTGGTGCCAATTCAATTTGGCATGCTGTATGGCTGTCTGGCAGATCCTTCGAAGACAGTCTACTGTGGCCAGCTACAGATCCCTCTGCGGGGCACGCTGGACCTCGCGATCATGCGCAACGCGTGGCAATCTGTTGTTGAACGCCATGATATTTTGCGGACGGCCTTTGACTGGGAGCTAAAATCCGAACCGCTGCAGATCGTGTTGGCGCGCGTCGAAACGGATGTCGACTTCCTCGACCTTACCATGATGTCGGATGAAGAACGCGAGATCCAGTTGGCGGCATTTCTCGCCGACGACCTGGGGCATGGGTTCAATCTGCATCAGCCGCCGCTGATGCGGCTTGCGATCGCCCGTCTTGGTGTCGATCACCACACGCTCATTTGGACGCGCCATCACCTCACCTGCGACGGTTGGTCGCTTGCCGTCATGTTCAGCGAGCTCTTCACCATCTACGCGGCGTTGCGTGACAGACGCGTGATTGACTTGCCGGTCGCCAGGCCCTTCGCCAACTATGTGCAGTGGTGGCAGACGCGCGACCAGCAAGCGTTGCAGCGCTTCTGGGCAGACCGGCTTTCGGCTTTTGAGTTCGCCGGCACCCAGGCGCCAGCGTCGGAGGTTTCATTTCGTGAGACCGTCCGGATCCTGGATCGACCGGTGATGGAAAGCATCCGCGCGGCGTGCCGGACACATCGGATCACCGTGAATACAATGTCCCAGGGCGCCTGGGCGCTCGTCCTCAATCGCCATCGCGGCATTGATGACGTCGTGTTCGGAGCGACCGAGGCCATCCGCCCGGACGAGGAGGAAGGGATCTGCCTGGGTCCCAAGATCAACACATTGCCGGTGCGGATCCAGATCGATCCGCAAGCCCGTATCGGTGATTGGCTACGGGGCATCCAGGCATCCGCCGCGGCGGGGCGACAGCACGGCCGCGCCGCATTGTCGGAAATTGCCTCCGCATGTGGTTTGCGTGAAGGACGGGCGTTGTTCGACAGCGTGCTCGTTTTCCAAAATTACCCGTTGGACGGCGCATCCGCGCCAGAGTCAGCGGGCCTGTGCCTTGGCCCAACGCAAGACGCCAGCACGCCCGATCTGCCGCTGACCCTGGTCGTCGAGCCGGCAACGGAACTCACCTGCCGCCTGATTCACGAACGCGAACGGTTCAGCGATGCGGCGGCGGATGATCTGCTGGAAAGTTTCATGGGCGCGCTTCTCGCTCTGGCGAACGCGGGTACCGTGCCGGTGCGGTTGCTCGATATACGTCCCGATCTTCTGCCCGCCCTGGAAGCCACCGACGCGGCACCCGGCGGAACGGTGCTTCATCGGATTGCCGCCGTCCCGCCGGAAGATTGCGCGATCATCGCGGGTTCCGCACGGATCACATTCGGTGCTCTTGTCCAGCGCGCGCATGCGATCGGCCGGGCAATCGAAACGCGGTTCGGGCGTGGGCAGCATATCGGCCTTGCCTGCGCCCATTCGTCGGACAGCATCGCTGCGCTGCTTGGTATCCAGTGGACCGGTGGCGCCTATGTGCCGCTTGACCCCCGCTTACCACCCTCACGACTGGCCGCCATGGCAGCTGACGCCACTCTCGCAACGATTATCGTTGATCCCGCCGTCGACGCAGCTACGGAGATGACATCGGTCCCGCCGCTGATTGGCCTGGCCGAGCTGGAAGCGGGGAGCGAACAGGGCAACGCGCCGGATCTTCCAACTCCAGATGCGCTGGCCTACATCATCTTCACATCGGGCTCGACCGGGCGGCCGAAGGGCGTGGCCGTCACGCACCGCAACCTGATCGCGAGCGTCGCCGCTCGGCCGGCCATTTACCCGGAGCAGGTCGAGCGGGCGCTCCTTACATTTCCATTGATCTTCGACGGGTCGGTGCTTGGCCTGTTCTCAACGCTCGCGCAAGGTGGAACGATCGTGCTGCCGGACCCCGCGCCGGTTCCGGATCCGGTTGCGCTGTGCCGCCTCATCGCGCGGTTGGGTGTCACCCACACAGTCATGGTGCCAAGCCTGCACGCGGCGCTGCTGGATGCCGCTGCACCGGGACAGCTCAGCTCGTTGATCGCATGCGGAGTTGCCGGCGAGGTTTGTGAGCCGCGGCTGGTTGCCCAGCACTTTGCGATGCTGCCCGGCACGGCCCTGGTCAACGAATACGGGCCAACGGAGGCAACGGTCTGGGCATCAGCCTACCGATGCCAGCCCAAGGACGCGAACGGACCAGTGCCGATCGGTAAGGCGGTACCCGGCACACGCCTTTATTTGCTTGATCGCCACCTGCGCCCGGTTCCAATTGAAACCACCGGCGAAATCTACATCGGCGGCACCGGCGTCGCCGCAGGTTATGTCGGGAACGCATCGATGACGGCGGAGCGTTTCCTGCCCGACCCATGGAGCGGCCAGCCGGGCGCACGCCAGACGGGTGCAAGAATGTACCGCACGGGCGACCTCGCCGTCGCGCGCCCGGACGGCGTTCTAACCTTCCAGGGTCGCGCCGATCAGCAGATCAAGCTGCGCGGCTACCGCATCGAGCCGGGGGAAATCGAAGCGGCGTTGCTCTCCGCGCCATGTGTGGCGGAGGCGGTCGTTTCGCTCCGCTCGGACGATGGCACCGACCGACTGGTTGCCTACGTGGTGCCACGACCTGGGGATGCCGCCGAATCATCAGCTCTGCGGGCAATGCTCGCGGCACGACTGCCAAATTACATGGTGCCGCACGTGGTCGTGCTGCCCGACCTGCCCCGGCTGCCAAGCGGAAAGTTGGACCGTGGCTCGCTCCCGGCGGTTGCTCAGGACATCACCGTCACGGGCGACACGCCAGTCGGCGCGGATGAGATCGCGCTCGTCGAGCTCTGGGGCAAGGTGCTCGGGCATACGGCGATACCCGTGAACGAGGATTTTTTCGCGCTCGGCGGCACGTCCCTGCTTGGCATGCGGCTTGTCGCACAAATTCGGACACGTCTCGCTCCGCAGATGGAGCTGCATCACCTGCTGCGGCACCCCACGGTGCGAGAGCTTGCATTGATCGTCCGGGACTGCCGGACGGAAGCGGCGGCACCCGTCGCGATCGCGCGGCGCGCCCGGCAACGGGGCAGCGTGGTGGAGCCGCGAAATGGATAACATCGCGGGGGAACAGGGGCTCGATCCGACGCTCGGCTACCTGGCCACGCCATCCTTTGCACAGGAACGGCTTCACGCCTTCGAAGCGTTGCAGCCCGGGCAATCCGCCTATGTCATGAGCTATGCGCTGCAGTTGCATGGTCCGCTCGATGTCGAACGTGCGCGAGCGGCTCTGGCCGCCATCGTGGCCCGCCATGACGTGCTGCGGTCGCGCTTTTACATGGAGGGTCACCAACTCCGGGTTTTCGTTCCGGATGAGATGCCGTTGGACATCGCGATCGTCGACATTGCGCCGCCCGATGCACTATCCGCAGACACCATCGGCCACGCTGCGGTCAATGCGGCGCTGCAAGCACTGGCCCTCGCACCGTTCGACCTGACGCACGGTCAGCTGGTGCGCTTCCGGATATTGCGCCTCTCCGCCAATTCGCATGTCCTGGGCGTCGCCATGCATCATGCGGTCGCGGACGGGCAATCGCTGCAGCTTTTGCGCGAAGAATTCGCCGCATTCTATGCGAGCAGCACAGCGCAACTGGATGAACTGCCGATCCAATATGCGGATTTCGCGGAGTGGGAACGTGGGACGGCGGACGATGCCCCTGTGCGCGAACGCGCCACGGCCTATTGGGCAAAGCAGCTTGCCGGTGCCTCGCCAGTGCTCGATCTGCCGACGGATTTTCGACGCGGCACGATAACCCAAATCGAAGGCCCGTCCGGTGTGACCGTCAGTCGCCCGCTGCCAGACGATGCCGTCATGCAGTTGCTGCGGATAGCGCGCGATCGGCGTGCCACGCCGGCAATGGCGTTTCTCGCCGTGCTTGCGCTGCTGCTCGCTCGCTGGACGCGAATGGAAGACATCGTGATTGCGATGCCGGTCTCGAAACGCAGCCGCCCGGAACTGGCCGGGCTGATGGGATTGCTGGTCGATTTTTTCCCTTTGCGCATCCGAACCTCCCCGGCCAGCAGCTATGCGACACTGCTCGACGCCGTTCGCGAATCCATGCTGGGCGCCCTCGACCATGCCGCACTGCCGTTCGAGCGCATTGTCGCACTGACCCGAACGGATCAGCACAGCGGTGGTCAACCGTTCCAGCAGGTGCTGTTCGGCTATGAAGCTGAAGAGGCAAGCACGCAAGCAAGCCACCGCGTCGAAAGCGCGGCTACCGGTCTTAAAATCGCCGAGTGGCCGGACCTGCCGGAGCAGGACGCCAAGGCCGAACTTTCATTTCTGGTGGAGCGGCGGGCGGGAGCCTGGCACCTGGTGATCCGCTATGCACGCCCTTTATTCGGCGCACGCACGGCTAACCGGTTGCTCGACTGGTTCGTGACGCTCTGCCAGGGCGCGGCGGGACAAGCCGAGGCGCCAATCGGCACCCTTGCGCTGGCCCCGGTGGCGCAAACGCGGGCCCTGCTTCAGGCCATGAACGCGACGCACCGAAAGCTGCCGGACGGCACTTTGGCTGATCTCTTCACGGCCCAAGCCGTCGCCACGCCCGATGCGCCGGCGATGACCGTATTCGGTGCCGGTGCAACAACGGTGGACTATGGCACGCTCAACTGCCGGGCCAATCAGCTTGCTCGCGTCCTGGCGGATCGCGGCGTCGGCGCTGGGGAAAACGTTGCGCTCGCCATGCCCGCAGGCCTGGATTTCATCACCGCGATGCTCGCGCTGGTTAAGCTCGGGGCGGCCTATGTGCCGCTGGACCTGTCGCTCCCCTCGTCACGGCACACAGCAATGCTGGGGAACGGGGGGGTGCGACGGATCCTGATCGCCGGCCAGGAACTGCCGCGCATCGTCGCGGGAAAACGTCAGATCATCGACATCGGCCTGTCGCACACCGCGGTTGCCCAAACAGAAGCAAACAATCCCGCAACCCCATGCGGACAGGACACACCGGCATACGTGATGTTCACGTCCGGATCGACCGGGCAGCCCAAGGGTGTTGCCATTCCGCAGCGCGCGATCATCCGCCTGGTCCGCAACACCGACTTCATCCAGATCACGCCCGGTGACAGCATCGGCTTTGCGTCGAGTGTCTCGTTCGATGCCAGCACGCTGGAAATCTGGGGCGCCTTGCTGAACGGTGCGCGTCTGCTGGAGGTCCCGCGGGACGTGCTGTTCTCCGCCGCCGAGCTCAGGCGCTTCATCAGCCGCGAGGGCCTGACGGTACTATGGCTGACAAAGGGTTTGTTTGATCAGCTCGTGCGCGCCGACCCCACAACCTTTCACGGCCTGCGGGTGCTGCTGACTGGTGGCGACGCCGCGAGCGTTACCTCGTTCCGCCGCGTGCTGGAGGCATGCGGAGAAACCGGGCTAACGTTGCTGAATGGATACGGCCCGACAGAGAATACGACTTTCTCCACCGTCTGGCAGGCGCGCTTGCCGCTAGACGACGCTGCGCCGATACCGATCGGTCGGCCGATCGCAAACAGCCGGGCCTATGTGCTCGACGAGGCGATGCAGCCCTTGCCGCCAGGCGTGGCCGGGGAACTCTATATTGCCGGTTTCGGACTGATGCTGGGATATATGGAAGGGGAAAATATAACAGAGCAACCCCTGCTGCCTGATCCATTCGTGCCTGACGTTTTCCCCGCGGCATTGGGCACCCGGATGTATCGCACTGGTGATCTGGTGCGTCTGACCGACGACAATACCATTGAGTTTCTCGGCCGAATGGACGACCAGGTGAAGATCCGGGGATTCCGGATCGAGCTTGGTGAGATCGGCGCAGCCTTGGCGCGACATCCCTCGGTCGCGGCCAGCCACATCACGACCGACGAGGATGCCGAGACGGGCAAGCGGTTGGTTGCGTATGTCGTGCCGCGCCCAGGCGAGACGTTGGCGGTCGTGGGGCTGCGCGATCATCTGCGTGACATACTGCCGGACTACATGATCCCGGCCGCCTTCGTGGTCCTGCGTGAGCTGCCACTCAACGCCAACGGAAAGATCGATCGGCAAGCCTTGCCCGCCCCCGATTTCGCCGAAGGCGAGGGCGTCGGTTTGTTCGAGCCGGCACGGGGCCCAAACGAAACCACGTTGGCCGGGATCTGGTCCCAGGTGCTGCGGCTGCCGCGGGTCGGACGGGATGACAATTTTTTCCACGTGGGCGGCGACTCGATTTTGAGCATCCGCGTCGCGGCGCGCGCGCGCGATCTTGGTCTACCCGTAACACCCAAGATGCTGTTCCAGCACCAGACGATCGCTGCCGTGGCAGCGGCACTGGATGCGACAGCGGGGCACCGCGTCGCGCCGACCGGTCCCCGCGCCCTGCCGCTGATTGGGCCGCAATACCGGCTGGCGCGGCTGACGCAATCGACGGCAGGACCCGAGTCTGGTACGGTGTGGTGCGCCGGATGGCTCAGGCCCCGCCAGCGCATTGATGCGCTCACGGTTGGCCTGGCGTTGGAGGGGCTGCGCCAACGGCACGGCGCGCTCCGTTTCCGCTTGAGTGGCGATGAAGGGCTGCGCGTGTTGGAAGAGCTCGACGTGCCGCCACCCGTGCCGATCAGCGTCCTCCGGCTGCGCCCGTCACCGGGCGCCACGACGGAAACGGCATTTGCTTCCGTTTTGGACATGCTCGCCGCCGGCCTGGACGTCCATACCGGCACCTTGCTGCGCGGGGCGCTGGTCGAGGAGGCTGCCGGCCAGCAACGGGTTCTTGTCCTTGTGCATCGACTGGTGGCGGACGAGCGTTCGGTGATGATCCTGCTCGAAGATGTGGCGGCAACACTGGAAGCCGAGGCGCCAGCGCCATCCGTTCCCCAGCTCCGCACCTGGATCGAGCGGCTGAATGCTTTTGCCCAGGATCCGGCCCTTGCTGGGCAGATCGCGCTCTGGGATGACGCCGCACGCCGTGGATCCCGCTTCCGCGCCGGACAGGCTGATCCCGGCGCTGGAACAGCGGAGCGGACAGCCACACATCGGCTCAGCCAGCGCATTGCGGCACGACTGTCCCCAGCCGAACTTGCCGCGCGCAACATTGCCGGTATCGAACTCGTCCTGGCAGCGCTCGTCGCCGCGCTGGAAGCATTGGTCGAAGACGCGCGGGCGGGGGATACGGTGCTTATCGACGTGGTCACGGACGGACGTCCGGCGGGCGACGACAACTTTGAAACGAAAGGCCTGGTGGGCAACCTCACGCGCCGCATTCCGGTCGCCGTCCCGTTTGGCGCCACTACGTCAACGGAACGGCTGGCGCAGGCGAAGACGGCGCTGCGAAGCCTGCCGGACGGCGGGATTGGCTTCGAGCTGCTGAACCGCGATCTTGGCACATTGCCATCCAGCCGCATTGTGCTGATCGATGACACAGCCGCCGGGCCGGGCTGGACCGATGACGGCCAGGAATGGGCCATCCTTGGTCGAACGCTGATCGAAGGATCGCACTGGATTGCAGTGCGACTGCAACGCGACGCCGGCGGCCTCTTGCTGTCCTGCCTCGTTCGAGACCCCGGTCCGGTTGAGCCTGCTTGCCTGGATCCGGCGACACTGGCCCAGCAGGTCGCCACATGGCTGGACCGCCTCGGCAGCGACGGCGGCGGACCGGTGTTGACCCCTTCCGACTTTCCGCTCGCCAATCTGGGTCCTGCCGGGCTGCAACGGCTGCTTGCAGGCCGCGGATCAGTTGAGGACATCTATCCACTCTCTCCGATGCAGGAGAGCATGTTGATCCACGCGCTGACGGTCACGAATACAACCGTCAGCTTCGAGCAGGCGTGCCATCGGATCGACGGCATGCTGAATGTCGCCGCCTTCCAGGCAGCCTGGCAAACGGCACTTGGCCGTCACCCGATCCTGCGCACGTCGTTCGCATGGGACGACCTGACACGGCCTTTGCAGATCGTCCAAAAGGCGCTGCGGTTCGACTTTCGCCTGGATGACTGGTCGGACTTGCCCGCCGCCGAGGCGGAGGCACGGCGCACGGCGCTGCTTGCCGAGGACCGGCTTGAGGGCTTCCGTCTGGACCGGCCGCCGCTGCTGCGGGCTCGCCTGGTGCGATTAACCGCGGACGCGTTCCTGTTTCTCACCAGCTATCACCACATTCTGCTGGACGGTTGGTGCCTGCCGCAGTTGGAGCGTGAGGTTCGTGTCGCCTATGAGGCGGCGATAGCCGGGCGGGCACATATGCTGCCGGCGCCACGGCCATACGCCGCGTATATCGCCTGGCTGCAGCAGCGTGAGACGACCGAATCGAGCGCGTATTTCCGCGACCTGCTGCAGGGTTGGCCCGGCCCAACGCCGCTGCCGGCGCCGGCGGTACCCGCATCCCCGCCGCATGCTGCTGCTGCGCCAGAGCGTTCCGTCCTGGTACTGAGCGAGGAGGAGACACGGCAGCTCACGCGTTTCGCACGAACCGAGCGGATCACGCCGGGCGTACTGTTGCATGCCGGCTGGGGCCTGGTGCTGATGCAGATGGCGGCATGCCGCGATGTGGTGTTCGGCACCACCGTATCGGGCCGTCCGGCTGAACTCCCAGGGGTCGAGACGATAATGGGGTTGTTCATCAACAACCTGCCGGTTCGACTTCGCCTGGAGCAGACTGAGGCTGTCGCCGACATGCTGGTTTCGCTTCAGACGCAGCTGCTCGAGCTTCGCCGGCACGAGGCAGCCTCTCCGCTGGAGATTGAGGCTCTGGTACCCGGTTCACAAAGCGGGCGGATGTTCGACAGTCTGATCGTGGTCGAGAACGTGCCGTCATCGTTGCTTGAGTGGGAATCCTCGGCGACGCTGCGCTTCAGTCTGCTCAATTCGTCTCTCAGGACAAACTACGCGCTGACGCTGGTTGGCGTGCCAGGCGACAGGCTGCGGCTATCGCTGATGTTTGATGCCAACCGTTTTGCGGAACCGGCGGCGGCGGAGCTGCTGGCTCAGCTGCGCCGCATTCTGACGGCAATGCCGGGACAGGCGCGGGCACCTGTCACAGCGCTGCTGCAGCCGCTCCCGACGGCGGTGCCAAGGCCCGCGGCCGAGGTGTCTTATACCGCGACGATATCGACTGAGCGTGTCGGGAAGCGGCTCCCGCCGCGCAGCACCATGGAAGTGCAGGTGACGCAGATCGTGGAGGAACTTCTGGGCATGGCCGAACCCGGGGTTTTCGACGATCTGCTTACCTACGGGATGGATTCGGTGACCGTTAGCCGGCTTGCAGCACGGTTCACCCGGGCGTTTGGACGAACGTTGCCGCTGACCCAGATCATTGCGCGGGCAACGATCGCGGAGCTGGCCAAGTTGCTGGCTGACGCCGACACCGCCCCGCTCCCTTGGCAACCGCTGGTGCCGCTATCGCGCAGCCCGGCCGGACGCACCTTTTACTGCGTGCATCCGATTGCCGGCGACGTGACGGTGTTTCTCGATCTCGCACGGGAAATGGGGGCGGGATGGCGCTTCGTTGCTCTCCAGGCACCTGGGCTTGGTTCGAATGATCCCCACTGTGACAGCATAGAGGCGCTGGCGGCACTGTACATAGATGGCCTGCTGCGGGATAGCGCCGGTCCGATCGCCATCGGTGGCTACTCATTCGGCGGTGTGGTCGCCTTTGAGATTGGACGGCAACTCACCGCGCTTGGCCGCCCGCCCGCGAGCGTGACAATCATCGACACACCTGCCCCGGGAATGGAACCGCTACCCGATGCACCCTATACCGAGGCTGAATGGCTGTGGCGGATGCTGCGCGTGCGCGAGCGGTTCCATAGTGTCGAACTCGGACTGCAGCGTCTGGATGTCGAACGGGCCGGAACGCGTGCGGGCGAACTTGTCGCCGCCCGGCTGCGCGAAGCAGGCCTACTGCCGGAGACTGTCGGTTCGGATCTGCTTGCCCGTATGGCCGCGATGAGCCGGCATCATTACGAGCTGTATCATCAGTACCGGGCAGCTTCGTTGTCAGTCCCGGTCAACGTGATCCGCGCCGCCGAACTGGATGCCGCGGAAGCCGAAATTTCGGTTGCGGGCCGTTTTGCCCTCGCTGATCTGGGTTGGGGGACAGTCACGTCGGGACCCGTCGCTACAGCGGTCGCTCCGGGAAATCACGTTACGATGATGGGTCGTCCAGCGGTGGCTGCCTTGGCCCGTGTGCTTGACCGCCTGTTGGCTGGAACGCCATGAGCACGCGGGAACGGTTTGTCGAACTCGACCTTGGCTGGCACGGGCCTTCGGCGTTCGGAGCCGAAAGGTTAAGACGCCGTTTGGAACATATACGGCATGATATCATCGAACTGCTGGCTTTGGCGGAACCGATGCGCAACCGCCATATCGTGTTACGACCTCATCCGGAGGAGGATGTGGACGCGGCGAGCCTGCCGCATCCGGAGTTCATTGCCGGGGAGTCACTCCGCCACCTTTTCCTGTGCGAAAGCCCGGCGGCACCGGAAGAGCTGGTGATCTGGTTGCCACGCGCACTGCGGGCGCCCGCTACGATCGAGCGGTTGATGGTGGACGGTCTGCTGAGAGCTGGACTGAACATTCCACAGCATGTGCCGACCAGGTTCCTTATCGACGGTGTGCTCGGCGTTCTGGCAGCCCGCGCATACAAGAAAAGCAAGCTGAACCTGCCGCTGATGGAGTTCCTGGCGGCTAGAACGCCGGAAGGATTGTCGCGCCCGCTGAACCTGATTTTTACCGACAAGGATGAGCGGCAACGCTCCGTTGCAGTATGCACGTCCGTCGTTAAATACATTCTTGACACGTACGGACCCGGCTGTCTTGCCATCTTCGCACGCAACCTCAAGCCGGCGGCACCCGACGAGGCAAGCCGCGCCGCGTTCCATAAGCCGTTTTCTGCACTTGATGCCGAGTGGCGCGGCTGGGCCAATCGGGCCTTGGGACGCCCGCTCAGCGTGAGCGGGTTTGTGAGGAAGGCGCTCAGCTTGTTTGGCCGGGAGCGGGCGGCCAGTATCATCACCTACACCGCCATGCTGCCACAGCTCGCCTACACGATGCTGATGCCGGTCGGGCTGAGCCGGCTGTTCGACGGCGGCATCCTCCACCACAACGCCCATGTCGTCACCACCACACTCGGCTGGCTTGCCGGCGGGTATCTCGTGAGTGCTATCGGTGGACTGGCACAGGATTATTTCTCCGCCGTGGCGGCGACCCGCGGGATGATCGGACTGCGTGAGCGCATGTTCAGCCACGCTCAGAAGCTCGCTGACGGGGTGCTGCAGGAAATTGAAAGCAGCCGGGTAACGGCGATCTTCGGCAGCGACCTGACATTGATCGAAACGGTTGTGACGCGGGTACTGCCGAACCTGATTTTCCGCAGCTTGCTTTTGGTCGGCAGCGTCTGCGTCGCCTTCTCAATGGAATGGCACATGGCGCTTGCCTCCATCATCTGCCTGCCGGTGGCTTTCCTTGCGCCGCGGCCTCTCGCGCGTCTTGCGATCAAGGCCAATTACGAGCGTAAGGCGCAGGATGCGACGTTAGCCAGCCTTGTGCAGGAAAATCTGACACTGTCGCGCACCGTGCATGTTTTCAACCTGCAGCAGTATCGGCTGACGGCGTTTCGGAACCTGCTCGATGACCTGGACCGCAAGGCAATCAAGGCCAATGTCGATGCTGCCTTGGCAGGACGGTTCACTAGTATCGGTGCCTCGTTCGTCCAGTTGCTCGTTATCGGGATAGGCGCGGTCCTGTCGCTCCAGGGCGAGCTGTCCGCCGGTATCGTCGTCGCGTTCATTGGATTGTTGCTCAATATCGGCGGCGCTATTGCCGGAATTGCCGATTCCATTCCCTTGCTGATCCAGGTGGTCAGCGCGTGGCAGCGCGTCGACATGCTGCTGGACGAGCCCGTCGCCCCCGATGAGGCGGCGCATCTGGAGCCCGGCCGATGGAACGGGGTTAGCGAAAGCATCACCTTCGACGATGTGGTGTTCAATTTCCCGATGCAGGATCCCCTGCTCGACCGGCTCTCCTTCACCGTCCGGATGGGCGAAGCCGTGGCCATCGTCGGGCCAAGTGGCAGCGGCAAGAGCACGATCCTGAACCTGCTGCAGCGGCATCTCCTGCCAACCGGCGGGAAACTGCTGCTGGACGGAACATCGATCGAAACGATCGCCGCCGAGGACCTGCACGGTCGGATGGCAACGGTCGCGCAGGACTGCGCGCTGTTCAACATCTCGATACGCGAGAACATCCGCATGGGCCGGCTTGATGCCACCGATGAGGACGTCGTCGCCGCCGCGGTGGCGGCGGAAATTGATCCGATCATTCAGCAACTGCCCGAAGGTTATGACACGCTGGTGGGCGAGGCGGGTGGCCACCTGTCAGGCGGTCAACGCCAACGCATCGCGATCGCGCGGGCGCTGATCCGCAATCCGTCCGTGCTGATCCTCGATGAGGCGACCTCAGCGCTGGATGCGGATTCGGAGCACGCGATCAACGAGACATTCGAGCGTCTTCGCAGCAACCGCATCATCCTGTCAGTCACGCACAGGCTGCAAAGCGCGGTGACAATGGACCGCATCATCCTGCTGCGGGCCGGCCTCATCCTTGAAACCGGCACGCATGACGAGCTGCTGGAGCGCGATGGTGTCTATGCGGAGCTTTGGTGGAAGCAGAGCGGACTTGCGGCGACGCCCACCGGGCGCGGGGCGCGGATAACACCGGAGCGCTTGACCGCAATTCCCTTCTTCAAGGCGCTACCGCCCGACAAGGCGGAAGAGATTGCCAGGATGATGCAGAGCGAGACGGCGGCCGCAAGAGATGTGCTGATCCAGGGCGGCAGCATGCCGGTTCAGTTCCACATCATCGTGCGCGGTCAGGTGGCGGTGATGGCCACTGATGCGAGCGGAAATCCCGTATTGGTGCATGAGCTTCATGCCGGCGATTATTTCGGTGAGTTCGCGCTGCTGGAGTCGATGCATCAGATGAACACGGTCGTGGCGGCCACGGATTGTTCGCTGCTCTCGCTGCAGCGCGAACAGTTCCGGCGCGCCCTGCAGAATGAACCGGACCTGCTGGAAGCTATCGAGCAGGCGATCGCCGCCGGCCTGCAGCCACAACTCGATGGGCTGGTCGCGGAACATGTCGGTGGATCGGAGGAAAAGCAGCCGGCCCCGGAATCCGAGCCGGCATGAGCATGCCAATGCCAAAATCTTCCTGCCACGAACCTGATGAGGCTTTCGAGAGCCTTCCCGAAATCCTCGTGCGGCGCGGGTTGAGCCCAAACGAGCGTTGGAGCCTGACCTTTCTTGAAGGCGATGGAAAAGCCGATCGGCTCGATGCCGCCGCACTGGCAGCGCGTGTGGCGGGACTGGCACGCTACATTGCCGCCGTCACCGCGCCCCGTGAACGGATCCTCCTGCTCTATCCGCCGGGAACCGAGTTCCTGATCGGCTTCATGGCGTGCCTGACGGCGAACCGTCCAGCCGTACCGGTCAATCCCCCGCGCCGAAACCGCCTGATCGAACGTGTGGACGGGATCGTCGCCGATGCTGGCGCTCGAATTGCATTGACGACGAGCGCGATGCTCGCCGACCAAGGCTGGTGGCGGGAAGGCGATCTGCCTCTTGCCCGGTTGGCCTGGCATGAGTCGGACCGCATCGCGCCGGAACCACCCGGCACGCTACCCGAACCAATCGCGGAGGAAGATGTCGCCTTCCTCCAATACACGTCCGGGTCAACGGCTACGCCAAAGGGCGTGGTCGTCACACATGGCAACCTGATCGCCGACATGGCGCG